>NZ_JBEXSY010000023.1:0-106013 GCF_040613895.1 Nocardiopsis sp. NPDC006198
GCACCGTTACGGGGATATCCGCGCCCCACCGGGGCCAAGGTGACGGGCCCGGCGGCCCGCCGCGCGGCCGGGGACGGCCGACCCTGCGACGGGCCCGCCGGCCGCTTCCGGGGCGCCCGCGCCGCAGTCCGGCCCGGGGCCGCGCCGAGCCGCTCCGGCGGGGGGTTGCCCGCTGATGGTTGACTGGCTCCGTGGAGACCAGTGATCCGACACCGCAGCCGACGCCGCCGACCCCGACCGGGGAGCCCCGGCCCGCCCGGCCGCTCGACGCGGCGTTCGCCCCGCCCGAGAACACCTCCTGGAACCGCGTGTCGCCCGCCCTCGCGTGGTACCGCAGGCTCGTGGTGGGCGCGGTGTGCCTGATCGCCGGCGTCGGGGGCGCCGTGACGCTCTTCGTCTGGGCCTCCTGGCCGTGGGCCGCGGGCTGGACGGCGGCGGCCCTGGCGGCCTTCGCCGCGGGCTGGCTCCTGGCCGGGCGGTTCCGCGGGTCGTGGGGGTACGCGGAGGCCGCGGAGGAGCTGTACCTGACCTACGGGGTGCTCGTCCGCCAGCTGGTGGTCGTCCCCTACGGCCGCATGCAGGTCGTCGACGTCACCGCCGACCTGCTGGAACAGGCACTGGGGATCGCGACCGTGCGGGTGCGCACCGCGGCGAGCACCGCCGACATCCGCGTGGTCGGACTCCCCCTGGCCGAAGCCGTCCAGTTGCGCGACCGGCTCGCGGCGCGCAGCGAGAGTTTCTCGACGGGGTTGTAAGTGCACGGATCAGCTCAGCCGTCCCAGGAGCCCCAGCGTCCACCGGGGGAACAGCCCTCGGGGGAGGGCGCCGCGCGTGAGGACCCGCCGGGGCCGCAGGACACGGCCGGACCGGCGGGGTGGGTCCCGCCCGGCGGGGGCCCGCGCCCGGAGGCGGCGGGGGCGGAGCCCGGACCTGCGGGTCCGACCGGCGCCCAGGGCCCCTCCGGTCCCCAGGAGGCGCCCGGCGCCCCGCGGACGGCGCCGGAGGGGACCGCCGGGCGTGTGCCGCCCGGGCCCCCGCCCGCCGCGCACGCGGAGTCCGGCCGTCCGGGCGCCCCGGGGCGGCCGGGACCCGTTCCCCGGGACCCCCGGTCCGCGTACGGTCCGGGGATCCCGCCCGGACCGGCGCCGCAGTGGCCCGGCGGCCGACCGGCGCACCCGCCCGCCCCCGGAGCCGCTCCGGGTCCGTACGGTTCCCCGGGGCCCGGCGGGTACCCCGCTCCCGGCCCGCAGGGGCCGTACGGGGCGCCGTACGGCCACGGGGCCCGGCCCCCCGCCGGCTTCCCGCCGGCCGGCCCGTACCCGCAGGCGCCGACGATGCTGCCCCCCTCGGTGGCGTGGCGCCCGCAGCCGGTACCGCGGCGCGAACCCGACGAGGACGTCACCACGGGCGTGTTCCGTTCGCACTGGGCGGTCGTCCCGCTCCAGGTGGTCGCCGTCGCCCTGGTGTTCGTGGCGCTGGCCGGCCCGATCCTCACCATGTTCGGCTTCGGCTGGGTGGTGATGATGACGGTGGCCGTCGTGTTCGGCTCCCTCGCCTACGCCCTGCCCTCCTGGTGGTACGGCACCTTCGGCCTGCGCGAGGACCACCTGGTGGTCCACAGCGGTCTCGTGATGCGCAGCTCACGGGAGATCCCGCTCAGCCGCCTCCAGGCGGTGGACGTGGTGCAGCCCCTGCTCATGCAGGTGTTCGGCATGGCCGAACTGCGCATCGAACTCGCCGGGGGCGACGGGAGCGCCATCCGGCTGCGCTGTCTGCGCAGGGGCCTGGCCGAACGGGTGCGCGCGGCGGTCCTCGCCCACGCGGCGGGGCTCCCGGGCCGTTCGCCCGAGGCGCCGGAGTGGCCGTTCTACCGGCTGCCGTTCCTCCTGCTGCTCGGCGCGCTGACCTTCCGGGTGCCGGTCCTGCTGTCGTTCGTGCTGCTGCTCATGCTGGCCACCGCCGGCGCGGTCTTCGCCGAACCGGGGGTGGCGGGCGCGCTCGTGCCCCTCACCCTGGGGCTGCTCCGCTACTTCTGGGGGCCCCTGGCCCGCTACACGGACTACTACGCCTCCCTGTCCTCGGACGGGCTCCGGCTGCGCTACGGCATGTTCCAGCGCCGCATGCAGACGGTCCCGCCGGGCCGGGTCCAGGCGGTGCGCGTGGTCGAGCCGCTGCTCTGGCGCGCACTGGGGGTGGCCCGTGTGGAGGCCAACGTCGCGGGATACGCGGGTGCCCGCCAGGGCGACTCGGCCACCCTGCTCCCGGTGGCCCCGCGCCGGAGGGCCTACGCGCTGGTCGACGAGCTGTTCCCGGACAGCGGGGCGGCGCACGTGGCGATGGTGCCGAACCGGACCTGGGTGCCGGGGCTGGTCGGCGTCGACCGGCGCCTGTTCATCAGCACCCGGGGCCTGTTCTGCCAGGTGACGGAGATCGTTCCGGTGGAGCGCGTCCAGTCGCTGCGGCTGACGGCCGGTCCGCTGGCCCGGTTCACCGGCCTCGTGTCGGTGGACGTGGACACGCCCCCCGGCCCGGTCCGGGCGAGGGCGTCCGCCCGGGAGGCGGGGGAGGGCCGCCGGCTCGTGGACGCGCTCGCCGCGTACGGCCGCCGGGCACGGGTGCCGTCGGCGGGGACGGAGCGCTGGGCGACCCGTTCGACGCTGGAGCGGCGTCCGGGGCACGCCGTGGGGACCGGGGCCGCGGACGGGACCTATGACACCCCCGAAACCTGATGTGACGTGCAACACAATATGGGCCCAAAGTGCTTCCAGTTGTGGACCACATGTCGGACATGTTTGGTCACGAATGGTGATATCTCCAGCTCCGCTCCCCGGAAGACTTCCGAGTTTTGGTCACATGGAGTGGTTGAGTATGGCTAAATAGTGACTGAACACGGGGAGTGTTCAGTCTCATACACATAGTCAACGTTATCGACCGGTTGGCGCCCCCGCCGACCGGTCCGACGGGAGAAACACATGCTGAAGAAGGCTTTCGCCGCCAGTGCCATCGTTGCCGCCGCCGCCGGCGTCCTGTTCACCGGTGCTCCGGCCATGGCCAACAGCAACGTCTTCACCTCCGGCAACGGCAGCATCCTCGGCGGCAACCAGCTCGTCGCGGACCTGGACGTGCCGATCAACGTCTGCGGCAACGCGATCTCCGTCCTGGGCGTGGCCGGCGCCAGCTGCGTCGACTCCGGCGCCACGGTCAAGAACTAGTACCGCGGTCCCCGCAGTACACGCAGGACAGATCGATCCGGCCCGACCGGGCGGGGGTGTCCAGTCGGAGACGTCCCGACTGAACCGACCCGGCCGGGGTCCGCGAGCTTTCCGCGCGAGGCGCCATCCCGTGACGACGGGGTGGCGCCTTTCCCGTGTCCGGGGTCCGGCGCGGACGAGCCCCGCAGCCCCCGGTCCTCCGGTCCGACACGGCTGACCGCAACCCGTATTGGTGCGCGACTGGAACCCCGCGCGGCGGTGACGCAGCGCGCACACCCCCCTCGCCGGTCCGCGACCTTTGCCCCGATCGACCCCGAGACGTTCGACTACGCAGGGTCGGCATCTCCGTCGATTTCGTGATCACTCCAGCTCAAGCCCGTTGAAGGGGCTTCTCGCCCAGTAACTTCATCACCAGCACTCCCGGGTGCCACGAACAACCGCGATCCGGTCGGCCCTCCCGGCCGGACAAAGAAGGAGTTCCATCGTGCTGAAGAAGACGTTCGCCACCGGTGCCGTGGCCATCGCCTCCGCCGCAATCCTTCTCTCCGCCTCGCCGGCGGCTGCGGACTCGGAGGCCTGGACCCAGAACTTCGATTCCGTGCTCAGCGGAAACACCACCCTCCACGAGCTGGAGAACGAGAGCGAGGGCTGCGGCATCTCCAACGCCGTCCTCGGCGGCAAGTCCGTGGGCTCCTGCTACAACACCGGCGTGATCATCCAGAACTGATCCGCGCCCCCACACGGGGGCGGGGAGCACGACGGGCGGGGACGGGCACGACGTGTCCGTCCCCACTCGCGTCCCCGGGGGCGGGGCGGCAGGTCACCGGCGGGGGAGGGCTATCGTGTGCACAGGCGTCACGGTGCGCGGGAACCGGACGCACCGCACCACGAGGGGGCACGCACATGGAGACGACGCAGGGGCGCCCCGCCCGACTGCGGGTCGGCGTCATCGGTCCCGGACGCGTGGGCTCCGTCCTCGGCCAGGCCCTCGGCCGCGCCGGGCACGAGGTCGTCGCCGCCTCCGCGGTCTCCGACGCCTCCCGCGAGCGCGTCGCCGGGCGCCTGCCCACCGCGCGCGTCCTCGAACCGGCGCAGGTCGCCGAGGCCAGCGACCTCGTCCTGCTGACCGTGCCCGACGACGCCCTGCCCGACATCACCGAGGGACTCGCCTCCACCGGTGCCGACCTGCGCGGAAAACTCCTGGTCCACGCCAGCGGGGCGCACGGCTACGGCGTCCTCGCCCCCGCCACCCTGGTCGGCGCGCTCCCGCTCGCCCTCCACCCGGCGATGACCTTCACCGGTCGCGACGAGGACGTCGACCGCCTCGCCAACTGCGCGTTCGGCGTCACGGCGCCCGAGCAGCTGCGGCCCATCGCCGAGGCCCTCGTCGTCGAGATGGGCGCCGAGCCCGTGTGGATCGAGGAGGAGAGGCGCACCCTCTACCACGCGGCCCTCGCCGGAGGCGCGAACCACCTCGTCACCCTCGTCGCGGACAGCGCCGCCCTGCTCTCGGCCGCCGGCGTCCCCGAGCCGGGCCGCATGCTCGCCCCCATGCTCAGCGCGGCCCTCGACAACGCCCTCCGCCTGGGCATCCACGGCCTCAGCGGGCCCGTCCTGCGCGGCGACGCCGGGACCGTCGCCGGACACATCGAGCAGCTGCGCGAGAACGCCCCCGAGAGCGTCGCCAGCTACGTCGAGCTGGCCCGGCTCACGGCCGACCGCGCCATCAACGCCGGGATGCTCAAGCCGGAGGACGCCGTGCGCCTGCTCGACGTCCTCCGCCGCTGACGCCCTCCCCACGTCGCGCCCGGTGCGCGCCCGGCCGCCGCGCCGTGCGCGCCGCAGAACTCCACCACGGGAAACCACCGATGACCGAACCCACACCGCAGACCGCGACCGCCGGCGGCCCCCTCGTGGCACGCACGCCCGAAGAGCTGCGCCGGGCCCTCTCCGGCCCCGGGCACGTCGCCCTCGTCCCCACCATGGGCGCCCTCCACGGCGGCCACCGCTCCCTCATGCGCCTGGCCCGCGAGCGGGCGGACACGGTGGTCGTCAGCGTCTTCGTCAACCCGCTCCAGTTCGGCCCCGACGAGGACTTCGACCGCTACCCGCGCGACCTGGCGGCCGACACCGCCCTCTGCGCGGAGGAGGGGGTGGACGTCGTCTTCGCCCCGTCCGTCGCCACCATGTACCCGGCCCCGCAGATGGTCACGGTCGACGCCGGGCCGATGGGGGAGCGGCTGGAGGGCGCCTCACGCCCCGGGCACTTCACCGGGGTCCTCACCGTCGTCGCCAAGCTCCTCAACCTGGTCCGGCCCGACACCGCCGTCTTCGGGGAGAAGGACGCCCAGCAGATCGCGCTCGTCAGGCGCATGGTCGCCGACCTCGACGTGCCCGTGGAGATCGTCGGGGCCCCCATCCTCCGCGACCCCGACGGGCTCGCCTCCTCCAGCCGCAACGTCTACCTGTCGGACGCCGAGCGGCGCAGCGCGCTGGCGCTGTCGCGCGCCCTCCGGGCGGGCCGTGAGGCCGCGGCCGGTGGGCCGGACGCCGTCCGCGCCGCCGCCCACGCCGTGCTGGACGGGGCGGCCGGGGCCGCTCCCCCCGTCGTCCTCGACTACCTGGCCCTGGTCGACGCCGCGACCTTCACCGAGGCCGCGCCCGGCCACCGGGGGGACGCGGTCCTCGCCGTCGCCGCCCGCGTGGGCTCCACCCGGCTCATCGACAACGTGTCGATCCCCCTGTGACCGCCCCGGCCCCCGGGGCGGCGCCTCGCGAAAGAGACCCCAGATGAGTACACCCGCACAGACCAGGCTCGACGCACCCGGGCCCGGGTGGACGGTCGCGGCGGACGTCGCGGTCGTCGGCTCCGGCATCGCGGGCCTGAGCACCGCGCTGCGCTACGTCCAGAGGAGCGGGAGCGGACGGGTCGTGCTGGTCACCAAGGACCGGCTGTCCACAGGGTCCACCGCCTACGCCCAGGGCGGGATCGCCGCGGCCGTCGCGCCCGGCGACGACCCCGTCGCCCACATGGTCGACACCCACCTGGCGGGGGGCGGGCTGTCCGACCCCCACGCCGTCAACGTCCTGGCCACCGAGGGTCCCGGCGCACTGCGCTGGCTCATCGGACTGGGCGCCGAGTTCGACCGCTCCGAGGACGGCGCCCTCGCCCTCACCCGGGAGGGCGGCCACCGCGCGGACCGCGTCGCGCACGCGGGCGGCGACGCGACCGGCGCCGAGATCCAGCGCGCGCTCGTCGCCGCCGTCCTCGCGGAGGAGCGGATCGAGGTCGTCGAGCACGCCCTCGCGCTCGACACCCTCCACGACCCCGCCACCGGGGCCGTCACCGGGGTGACCCTGCACGTGATGGGGGAGGGGGCCCGCGACGGCGTCGGCGCGGTCGTCGCACCCGCCGTGGTCCTGGCCACCGGGGGCATCGGGCAGGTCTTCGCGGCCACCACCAACCCGCCCGTCTCCACCGGGGACGGCCTCGCCCTCGCCGCCAGGGCCGGGGCCAGGATGCGCGACCTGGAGTTCATCCAGTTCCACCCCACCGTGCTCTGGCTCGGCGCCGACGCACGCGGTCGGCAGCCCCTGGTCTCCGAGGCCCTGCGGGGGGAGGGCGCCTACCTGGTGGACGCCGACGGCGCACGCATCATGGAGGGCGTCCACGAGCTGGCCGACCTCGCCCCGCGCGACGTGGTCGCCCGCACCATCGCCCGCACCATGGCCGAGCAGGGCGTTGACCACGTGTACCTGGAGACCCGCCACTTCGGCGCGGCCACCTGGGAGAAGCGCTTCCCCACCATCCTGGCCTCCTGCCGCGCCAACGGCGTCGACCCCCTCACGGAGCCCGTCCCCGTCGCCCCCGCCGCCCACTACGCTTCCGGCGGCGCCGAGGTCGACATCGACGGCCGCACCAGCGTCCCCGGGCTCTGGGCGGTCGGCGAGGTTGCCCGCACCGGCGTCCACGGCGCCAACCGGCTCGCGTCCAACTCCCTGCTGGAGGGGCTGGTCTACGCCGACCGGATCGCCGCGCGCCTGGCCGAGGACCCCCGGCCCGTCCCCGGGACGGGCGCCACCGCCGGCTCCGTGACCCCGCTCGCCGACCCCGCCGCCGCCACCCGGGTCCGCACCCTCATGTCGCGGCACGCCGGGGTGCTCCGCACGGGCGAGGGCCTCGCCGAGCTGGTGGCCGAACTCGACGCCCTCGCCCGGCCGACCGCGCCCGTCACCCCCGGCGTCGCCGCGTGGGAGGCCGCCAACCTGCTCACCACGGCCCGCCTCGTGGCCGCAGCCGCCCTGTACAGAACCGAGAGCAGAGGCTCTCACCAGCGTGCCGACTTCCCCGAGCCCAGACCCGGGCTCAGGATCCGGCCCGTCGTCGTCCGACTGGAAGGGGACACCGCCGTGACCACCGCCGAGGACTGGCAGCCGTCCCTGCCGTCCGCCCTCGTGGCCGAACTCGACGCCGTCTCCTTCCCCCTCGCCGGGGCCGACCGGAGTCCGGAGGCCCGGGCCGAGTTCTCCCTCTCCTGCACCGCCCCCCACCTGTCCCACGTGGAACTGGTCCGCCGCGCCCTCTCCGAGGACCTCACCGCGGGCCCCGGCATCGACGTCACCAGCGTCGCGACCATCCCCGCCGACCAGGTGCGCACCGCCCAGGTGGTGGCCCGGGCCGACGGCACCGTCAGCGGCCTCCCGCTCGCCGAGCTCGTGTTCTGGCTGGTCGCCGACGGCGCCCTGGAGGTCACGCGCACCGCACGGGACGGCGACGCGGTCAAGCGCGGAGACGTCCTGATGACCGTCACCGCGCGTACGCGCGACCTGCTCACCGCGGAGCGGACCGCGCTCAACCTCCTCACCCACATGTCCGGGATCGCGACGGCCACGCGCTCGTGGGTGGACGCCGTGGCCGGCACGCGGGCCCGCGTCCGGGACAGCCGCAAGACCCGCCCCGGGATGCGCGCCCTGGAGAAGTACGCGGTGCGCTGCGGAGGGGGCGTGAACCACCGGTACGGCCTCAGCGACGCGGGCCTGGTCAAGGACAACCACGTGGTCGCCGCCGGGGGCGTCGGCGAGGCGGTGCGCGCCGTCCGCGAGCGCTTCCCCGACCTCCCCCTGGAGGTCGAGGTCGACAGGCTCGACCAGATCGAGGACGCCATCGCCGCCGGGGCGGAGGAGATCCTCCTCGACAACTTCACCGTCGACGGGCTCCGGGCGGCGGTCGCCCAGGTCGGGGGCCGTGCGCGGCTGGAGTCCTCCGGCGGACTGACCCTCGACGTCGCGGGGGACGTGGCCCGCACCGGGGTCGACTACCTCGCCGTCGGCGCGCTCACCCACTCCAGTCCCGCGCTCGATATCGCCCTCGACCTGTTGTGAGGGCGCCCGAGTGGTGGAAGATTCCTTGAGAACACACCACTTCGACCATGGATGAGGCCCTCAGAATGCTGCTCGCGATCGACGTCGGCAACTCCGAGACGGTCTTCGGTCTCTTTGAATCCGACGAGCTTCTCGAACACTGGAGAGTGGGGACCGACACCCGGCGCACCGCCGACGAGTGGTCGGTGGTGCTGCGCGGGCTCCTCGACGCGAGCACCCTCGGCGGCCCGGAGGACATCGACGGGATCGCCCTGTGCTGCTCGGTGCCGTCGGTCCAGCACGAGATGCGCGACATGTTCCGCCGCCACTTCGGCGACGTCCCCGCCGTCATCGTCGAACCCGGGGTCAAGACCGGGGTGCCGATCCGGATGGACAACCCCAAGGAGGTGGGGAGCGACCGGATCATCAACGCCCTCGCCGCCAACCACCTCTACGGCGGTCCGGCCGTGGTCGTGGACTTCGGGACCGCGACGACCTTCGACGCGGTGAGCGTCAAGGGAGAGTACGTGGGCGGCGCGATCGCCCCCGGCATCGACATCTCCGTGGACGCCCTGTCCCGGCGCGGCGCCCAGCTGCACATGGTGGAGATCGTCAAGCCGCGTTCGGCCATCGCCAAGAACACCACGGAGGCGCTGCGCTCGGGCATCGTGTTCGGGTTCGCGGGCCAGGTGGACGGGATCGTCGACCGGATGGTCGCCGAGCTCACCGACTCCCCGGACGACGTGACCGTCGTGGCCACCGGCGGGCTCGCGTCCACGGTCATCGGCGAGTGCGAGACCGTGGACCTGCACGAGCCGTGGCTCACCCTGATCGGGCTGCGCCTGGTCTTCGAGCGCAACACGGGCTGAGCCCGGGCGCGGGGCGGGGGCGCACGCCCCCGCCCCGGACCGGGGCCGGTGCGGCGCGGGGGCCGCACCGGCCCCGGCTCACGCGGAGGTCCCGGCCCCGGGCGAGGCGGGGGACCCCGGCGCAGTGCGGAACAGGTCGGGCTCGATGTAGATCAGCGTGGCGATGGGCACGGACGCGCGGATGCGCTCCTCCGCCTCGTTGATCGCCCTGGTCACCCGGCCGGCGTCGTCCTCGGCGTCCACCGCGACCTTGGCGGCCACCAGGAGCTCCTCGGGGCCCACGTGCAGGGTGCGCATGTGGATGAGGCGGTCGACGTCCTCGACCGACTCGATGGCATTCCTGATCGCCAGGACGTTCTCGCGCGTGGCGGACTCGCCGACCAGCAGGCTCTTCACCTCGGCGGCCAGCACGACGGCGATGACCACGAGGAGGATGCCGATGGCGGCGGTGCCCAGGCCGTCCCACAGGCCGTTGCCGGTGATCAGGGTCAGGCTGACGCCGAGCAGCGCGAACACCAGGCCGAGCAGGGCGCCGGCGTCCTCCAGCAGGATCACGGGCAGCTCGGGGGCCTTCGCCCGGCGGACGAACTCGACCCAGCTCGCCTTGCCGCGCACGGCGTTGGACTCCTTGACGGCCGTCCTCATCGCCATCGACTCCAGCCCGATCGCGACCACCAGGACCGCGACGGGCACCCACTGCCACTCGGTGATGGGCTCGGGGTGGGAGATCTTGTGCCACGCCTCGTAGAGCGCGAACAGGCCGCCCACGCTGAACAGCACGATCGCGACCACGAACGCGTAGATGTAGCGTTCGCGCCCGTAGCCGAAGGGGTGCTCCTCGGTGGCGCCCCGCCTGGCGCGCTTGCCTCCGATGAGCAGCAGCGCCTGGTTGCTGGAGTCGGCGACCGAGTGGATGGACTCGGCCAGCATGGAGGACGAGCCCGTCAGTACATAGGCCACGAACTTCGTGACGGCGATCCCCAGATTCGCAACCAGTGCCGTGACGACGGCCTTCGTGCTTCCCTCAACGCTCATTGTTCGACTCTCGGTAGATCCTGCTCCGGTGGTGGGGGGTGCGGGTCAAGGCAGCGCAATACTAGTGATCCGGGCACGCCCGTCCCACCTCCCGGATCCGCGTGGCACGGTCCCGGGACCCCCGGCCGGGCGGGGTCCGGGCGGTCGGCCGGGGCGCGGACCGCCGGTAGGATCGTGCGCGTGACTGACACGCACGACGACACCTACGACGACCTGCCCGAACAGATGCGGGTCCGGCGCCAGAAGCTGGACCGTCTCCGGGAGGAGGGGATCGATCCCTTCCCCGTGACCTTCCCGCGCTCCACGTCGATCGGTGCCGTGCGCGACAAACACCAGGGGCTGGAGCCGGACACCCGCACGGGCGTCGGCGTCTCCATCGCCGGTCGCGTGATGCTCTACCGCACCGGCGGCAAGCTCTGCTTCGCGACGCTGCGCGACGAGACCGGCGACGTCCAGATCATGCTGTCCCTGGACCAGGTCGGCCAGGAGCGGCTGGACGCCTGGAAGGCCGACGTCGACCTGGGCGACCACGTCGGCGTGGAGGGCGAGGTCATCACCTCCCGCCGCGGCGAGCTGTCCGTCCTCGTGAACTCCTGGACGCTGACGGCCAAGTGCCTGCGCCCGCTCCCGGAGAAGCACAAGGGCCTGACCGACCCCGAGGCCCGTGTGCGGCAGCGGTACGTCGACCTCATCGTCAACCCCGACTCCCAGCTGATGGTGCGCCGCCGCTCGGCCGCCATCCGGGCGATCAGGGAGGGCCTGAGCCGGCGCGACTTCATCGAGGTCGAGACCCCGATGCTGATGCGCGTGCACGGCGGCGCCACCGCGCGGCCGTTCACCACGCACATCAACGCCTACGACATGGACCTGTACCTGCGCATCGCGCCCGAGCTGTCGCTCAAGCGGCTGGTCGTGGGCGGCCTGGAGAAGGTCTTCGAGGTCAACCGCAACTTCAGGAACGAGGGCGCGGACTCCACGCACAACCCCGAGTTCACGATGCTGGAGTTCTACCAGGCGTACGCCGACTACAACGTCATGGCGGACATCACCCGGGAGCTCGTCCAGGACGCGGCGCGCGCGGTGTTCGGCACGACCGTGGTCGAGCGTGACGGCGAGGCGTACGACCTCGGCGGCGAGTGGCCGCAGATCACCCTGTACGGGGCCGTCTCCGAGGCCCTCGGCGCGGAGGTCGACCCGCGTACCCCCGTCGAGGAGGTCCGCCGTCTGGCCGGGGCCAAGGGCGTCGAGTTCAGCTCCGACTGGGGGCAGGGCAAGCTCGTCGAGCACGTCTTCGAGGAACTGGTCGAGCACACGCTCCTCCAGCCGACGTTCGTGCGCGACTTCCCGGTCGAGACCAGCCCGCTCACGCGCCAGCACCGCGAGGACCCGCTGCTCACCGAGAAGTGGGACCTGATCGGGTTCGGCATGGAGCTGGGCACCGGCTACTCCGAGCTGGTCGACCCGGTCGAGCAGCGGGAGAGGCTCACCCGGCAGTCCCTCATGGCGGCCGAGGGGGACCCCGAGGCGATGCAGCTGGACGAGGACTTCCTGCGGGCGCTGGAGTACGGTATGCCGCCCACCGGAGGCGTGGGGGTCGGCATCGACCGCCTGCTCATGGCCTTCACCGGCAAGAACATCCGCGAGACCGTGCTCTTCCCGATCGTGAAGCCCTCGGGGGACTGACCGGGGGCGTCCGGCCCCGCGCCGCCGGGGCCCGGAGGGCCGTGCGACGCGGGAGCGCCGGGACGCGCGCGTGTGCGGCGCGTCCGTGCGGGAATGGCCGATAAGGGTCGCGCCGAGTGGCCGAAATCGGGGACCGGGGTCGTCGCACCAGGGGTGCGCCGGCCCCTTCCGCGTGTCCCGGTCCCGGCCCCGGAACAAGGGACATGACTCACCGACCGGACATAGAAGGCGAACCCGCGGTCAGACCGTGATGGCCGCGGGGATAGGCGAGAGTTTTTCCAGGGGCCGGAGTGCTATAAGCAGCCACTCTCCGGTAAAGATTGTTTACGCAGGTCAATGCCCTCGGGGATTTTTCTTTCCCCTTGCCTTGTCACAGAAGGATATTGCATAACTACACATGGTGATTTATCGGGTCTTGACGGTATCATCTCTGCGGCCTAGCGTGCTGAGGGCGGGCCGAGGCCCGTGAGTTTGCCGAAGTGGATCGAGAACGACGGTGAGCGCGAAACGGGACCGCCGATGCGGTCCGAATTCGCGCGCGCATGCGCGCCCTCGGTGTGGTCTGTCCGTCCCAGACCCCAGCGAGCCGGCCAGCCTGCGACCCGTGCGCCCGGAACTCCCCCGACCCCTGTGCCAGAGGGGTCCGCCGGGGATTTCGAGGCCCGCGGAGTCTCCGTCCGCTCCGACGGGGCGACCCCCGGTCGGCGCACTCGCGTCCATCAGGTGACGAGTTGATGTTCCGCACTCACATGATGAGGGAGGACGGAGTGGAACAGGCCACACTCGTACGACGTACCGTTGAGGACCATGGCGCTCTCCAGCCGAGGGAGCACCGGGAGAGCGTGGTTCCCCTTCAGACCCGCCCGCGCGACACGGCTGTCAGCAGCCCGTACGCGCCGGTGGAACTGAGCCACGAGGAGCTCGAACTGCTCGCAGAGATCGCCACCGGCGTGACCACCGAGGTCGCGGCCCGGCACCTGGAGCTCAGCGCGAGGACCCTGCGCCGACGTATCCGCAACATCTGCGACGTACTCGGCGTGAACACACCCATCGAAGCGGTCGTCTGGGCCGCGCGGCGGCAGCTCATCTGAGCCGAACCCCCGGCTGGAGCCGGAACCGCACACGGGAATGACCGACCCAGGGGGCGCACGCGCACCGCGAGGGCCGGGAGGAGACTCTCCGGCCGGCGGTGCCGCGGTGCCCCCGATCTCGTGTGTCCGGCCGGGCGCCGACCGCCCCGGCCCGCGCGGCCGTGCTCCGGGGGGTGTTCTGGCGGGTGGGAGAGGGCTCGGGTAGGAGTTCTTCTCCGCCCCCGCCCGCGCGGCGGTGCTCCGGTGGGGTGTTCTTGGTGTGGTCGCGGGCCTCGGGTAGGAGTTCTTCCCCGCCCCCCGCCCGCGCGGCCGTGCTCCGGTGGGGTGCTCTTGGTGTGGTCGCGGGCCTCGGGTAGGAGTTCTTCCCCGCGTGGGCATAGTCTGGTCCGGCTATGCCCGTTCGCCATGTTCACGTGCGTCGCGCCAGGACGCGCGACGTCGCAGCCATCCGCCGCCTCGTCGACACCTACACCGTCGACCGGCGGGTGCTGTCCAAGAGCACCGTCAACCTCTACGAGGACGTCCAGGAGTTCTGGGTCGCCGAGGCGGAGGTGGTTCCGGACATGTCGCCCGCCGGGCCGGAATCCTCCCCCGGTGCGGTCCCAGAGGCGGAGGTCGAGCACCGCCTGGTGGGCTGTGGAGCCCTTCACGTGCTCTGGGAGGACCTGGCCGAGGTGCGGACCGTCGCGGTCGACCCCTCCCTGCGCGGTTTCGGCGTGGGACACCGAATCGTGACCGAACTTCTCGCCACGGCCCGTGAGTTGGGTGTGCAACGTGTGTTCTGTCTGACATTCGAGACCGGTTTCTTCTCCAAACACGGCTTTGCCCCGATCCAGGGGACCCCTGTCTCGTCCCGTGTGTACGAGGAACTCCTGCGTTCCTATGACGAGGGAGTTGCCGAATTCCTCGACTTGGAGCGGGTTAAGCCCAACACCCTCGGGAACACCCGGATGCTTGTGCGCCTCGACGACGCGGCCCGCCCGGCCCGCGCCTAAAGGATTTCCGGTGTGCTTGGTACGGAGTTCCCCTTACGCGGCCCCGCCCGTGCCGCTCCGGCGTCCGGACTCGGGGCGGCTTATGCACACCGGGGGGTATGGAGGTGGAACAGGGCAGGTAATGTGTACCTGCGTCCGGCCGGCCGTCCTCATGATCGAGTTCGGCGGGGCGGTGACGAAGGGTTGTGATTTGACCCCGCAAGACCCCGTGTTCCGGCCGCACCCGCACGAGGGCCCCGAACCCACGACCGGACATTGGCGCCCACGGGGTTTGCGGGAGGCCGCTCGGGTACGTCCGGTGTCAAACCGGGGGCAAACGATGTCTATGATGTCGGGTATGCGTTTGCCAGGTCGTCCGGCGCGCCATCCCCCCGGAGTGGCCCGACACTGAGTCGGGTATTTGCTGCAATAAGTAACAACCAGGAAGGGTGGAGCGCTTCGATGGGTGACTTTTTGTCGTCGGTGGTTCCCCCTGGACTGATCGACGTATTGTCGGCGCTCATCCCCCCTGTGGTTGTCGGTACCGTCTTCTGTGCCTTCGTCATCAAGCTGCTGCGCAAGGAGATGGCGCCGCGGCGGATGGACGGAAGCCTGGTCAGCAATGACGGGGCGGCCCAGGACGCGACCGACCACAAGGGCGCTGCCGAGGTCCGCGAGACCGGGGCGACGAACGAGACGCCGATTGTCCAGGGTGGGGAACGCGCCGAATCCGACGGTCGTTGATACGGTACTTGACCGGTTGCGTGAAGCCCGGGGGCCGGGCCTCGGTCCCACCGCGTGCGCGGGCCAACTCGCCGCACCCGCGCTGCTCCGGCGACCCCCGAAACCACGGTCGGTCCCAGACGATTTCTGGCACGCCGGGAATTGTCTTCCGCGTTCGCGCGGGATAGCTTTATATTCAGGTGTGCAGACACCGCTCTTCTGAAAGGTTTGATTCCATGGCACAGAAGGTCCAGGTTTTCCTGGTCGACGACCTCGACGGCGGCGAGGCCGAGGAGACGGTGACGTTCGGTCTGGACGGATCGACGTACGAAATCGACCTCAGTGCGGGTAATGCCGCCAAGCTTCGCGAGGCCCTTAACCCGTTCGTCGAAGCCTCCCGCAAGGCTCCGTCCAAGGCGAACCGCGCCACCGCCCGCCGGGGCAGCCGTAATGCGCCCAGCCGCGAGCGCAGCGCCGAGATTCGCGCGTGGGCGAAGGCTGCCGGCAAGCCCGTCAATGAGCGCGGCCGGATCCCCGCCGCCATCGTCGCCGAATATGAGGCCATCAAGGGCTAGGTCCCGCGACCGCCTTCGGTTCGCCGAAATGTTGTCAGGGCTTGATCGAATTTCGACCGGTGCCCACCAGGAGCACCCGACTCCCTCATCCGGCACCGCCTGACACCGGTGGACCCGCCACGCGGGGGATCCTGTGACACGGGGTCCCGCGCCATGGGGATGCAGGGGAACAAGGGGATACGACGGGCACCGGATCCCCGGCCGACGGCGCCGAGCCGGTGCCGCCGGATCCGGACCGCGGGCGCAGTGCGGCCCCGGGTCTTCCGGCCCCCGTCTCCGTGACGCGGCTCGGACGGGGGTCCCGCCGCTCGCCGCGGTGTGCGCGGACGCGCCGACGACCGGGGCGCCACAGCGCTCCCCGTTCTCGTGGAGGCTCTCGACTTCCGGCCCTGCGGCCGCACGGCCGCAGGGCCCGGGGCCGTTCCGCCGCGACCCGGCGGGGCCGTACCGCGGCCCACCGGAACCGAGGCGCATTTCCCGCTTTCGGGGCCGCCTGATCCGGCCCGAAGAACAACACGCGGTTCGGCTTGTTCGCTCAGAGCCGATTATCGGGCTTGTACACGTGCGGTCCGGGGACTCCCGTGATGGATGGGAGTGTCCGGGCCGTTCGCCTTCGGCGTACAGGGAAATCTGACGCCTCAATTGGTAGTTGGATGTTGGGTGAACGCCCTATCGTCGGGGAAAGTCTCTGGCACGGACGGCTGGGAGGCCGGCCATGCGGAGATGTTCGCCCGGTCGGCAGCCTGTCGACCGGCGGGTGCGACAGTGCTCCCCTGGGCGGTTATCCCTGTGGGGCCGATATGCGGAAGAGTTGGGTCGGCGAGACCGTCCCTGCCTGACCGCTCTGTAGAGGAGCGACGAGACATGTTCGAGAGGTTTACCGACCGCGCACGGCGAGTGGTGGTTCTGGCCCAGGAAGAGGCCAGGATGCTCAACCACAACTACATCGGTACGGAGCACATCCTGCTCGGCCTCATCCACGAGGGTGAGGGCGTCGCCGCCAAGGCTCTGGAGAGCCTCGGTATCAGCCTCGAAGCGGTTCGGCAGCAGGTTGAGGAGATCATCGGCCAGGGCCAGCAGGCGCCGTCGGGGCACATCCCCTTCACCCCGCGTGCCAAGAAGGTCCTTGAGCTGTCGCTGCGCGAGGCGCTCCAGCTCGGCCACAACTACATCGGTACCGAGCACATACTGCTGGGCCTGATCCGCGAGGGCGAGGGCGTCGCCGCCCAGGTCCTGGTCAAGCTCGGCGCGGACCTGAACCGGGTCCGCCAGCAGGTCATCCAGCTGCTGCACGGCTACCAGGGCAAGGAGCCGCAGGCCACCGCGGGCTCCTCGGAGTCCACCCCCTCCACCTCCCTGGTGCTGGACCAGTTCGGCCGCAACCTGACCCAGGCCGCCCGGGAGAGCAAGCTCGACCCGGTCATCGGCCGGGACAAGGAGATCGAGCGCGTCATGCAGGTGCTCTCGAGGCGGACCAAGAACAACCCGGTCCTCATCGGTGAGCCCGGCGTCGGCAAGACCGCCGTGGTCGAGGGCCTGGCCCAGAAGATCGTCAAGGGTGAGATCCCCGAGACGCTCAAGGACAAGCAGCTGTACACGCTGGACCTGGGCGCGCTGGTCGCCGGAAGCCGCTACCGCGGTGACTTCGAGGAGCGCCTCAAGAAGGTGCTCAAGGAGATCCGGACCCGCGGCGACATCATCCTGTTCATCGACGAGCTGCACACGCTGGTCGGAGCGGGAGCGGCCGAGGGGGCCATAGACGCCGCCTCCATCCTCAAGCCCATGCTGGCCCGGGGCGAGCTCCAGACCATCGGCGCCACCACCCTGGACGAGTACCGCAAGTACCTGGAGAAGGACGCCGCCCTGGAGCGGCGCTTCCAGCCCATCCAGGTGGACGAGCCCACCATCAAGCACGCCATCGAGATCCTCAAGGGCCTGCGCGACCGGTACGAGGCGCACCACCGGGTCTCCATCACCGACAGCGCCCTGGTGGCGGCGGCCCAGCTGGCCGACCGCTACATCAGCGACCGCTTCCTGCCGGACAAGGCGATCGACCTCATCGACGAGGCCGGTTCGCGGATGCGCATCCGCCGGATGACCGCTCCGCCGGACCTGCGCGAGTTCGACGAGAAGATCGCGGGCGTGCGCCGGGACAAGGAGTCCGCGATCGACGCGCAGGACTTCGAGAAGGCCGCGTCCCTGCGCGACGACGAGAAGCAGCTCCTCAACAAGAAGGCGCAGCGGGAGAAGGAGTGGAAGGCCGGCGACATGGACGTCGTGGCCGAGGTCGACGAGGAGCTCATCGCCGAGGTCCTGGCCGCGTCCACCGGCATCCCGGTCTTCAAGCTCACCGAGGAGGAGAGCTCCCGGCTGCTGCGCATGGAGGACGAGCTGCACCGCCGGGTCATCGGCCAGGAGGACGCCATCAAGGCGCTCTCGCAGGCGATCCGCCGTACCCGCGCCGGCCTGAAGGACCCCAAGCGCCCGGGTGGCTCGTTCATCTTCGCCGGCCCGTCCGGTGTCGGTAAGACCGAGCTGTCCAAGACCCTGGCCGAGTTCCTGTTCGGGGACGAGGACGCGCTGATCCAGCTGGACATGTCCGAGTTCATGGAGAAGCACACGGTCTCCCGGCTGTTCGGCTCGCCTCCCGGCTACGTCGGCTACGAGGAGGGCGGCCAGCTCACCGAGAAGGTGCGCCGCAAGCCGTTCTCCGTGGTCCTGTTCGACGAGATCGAGAAGGCCCACAACGACATCTTCAACTCCCTGCTGCAGGTGTTGGAGGAGGGCCGTCTCACCGACGCCCAGGGTCGCAACGTCGACTTCAAGAACACGGTCATCATCATGACCACCAACCTGGGCACGCGGGACATCTCCAAGGGCCAGGCCATGGGCTTCGCCAAGGAGGACAACGCCCAGACCAACTACGAGCGGATGAAGGCGAAGGTCAGCGAGGAGCTCAAGACCAACTTCCGTCCCGAGTTCCTCAACCGCGTGGACGACATCATCGTCTTCCACCAGCTGACGGAGGCGGAGATCTTCCAGATCGTGGACCTCATGATCACGAGCCTGGACGGCCGCCTCAAGGAGCGGGACATGGGGATCGAGCTGCGCCCGAAGGCGAAGCAGATCCTGTCCGAGCGCGGCTTCGACCCCGTGCTGGGCGCCCGCCCGCTGCGCAGGACGATCCAGCGGGAGATCGAGGACCAGCTGTCCGAGAAGATCCTGTACGGCGACCTCAAGGCGGGTCAGATCGTCGTGATCGACGCCGAGGGCGAGGGCACGGACGCCAAGTTCACGTTCAAGGGCGTGCCGAAGCCGGCCGCGGTCCCGGACACCCCGGAGGTCGAGGAGTCGGCCGCGGGCAAGAGCGACTGACACGGCTGAACCGGACGCCGTCCGTCACGGGGGCACCCCTTCGGGGGTGCCCCCTTCGGCGTTCGGCCGTTAGTGTGCGTTCGTGACCCATCCAGAACCCCGGCAGCACGGTCCGTGGCCGCCCCATGGACAGCAGCCGCAGCAGCCCCCGTCCGCACAGCCCCCGTACCCGCAGCCCGGCGCCCCCGGCGGTCCCCCGCCGGGCGGCCCGCCGGGGCAGCCGCCCCACGGCGCGGTGCCGCCGGGCGGGATGCCTCCCGGCGGCGGGTATCCCCCGCCGGGCCCTCCCGGTCCCCAGGGACCGGGCTCCCACGGCCCCCAGGGGCACTACGGGCCGCAGGGGCCGTACCCGCCGCCGCAGGCGGGGGGCGGCCGCGGCGCCGGGCTCGCCCTGATCATCGGAGCGGTGGTCCTCGTCGTGCTCCTCGTCGCGGGCGGCGGGGTCCTCTACGTGGTGACGCGCCCCGGCGGCGGGGACGCCGGCGCCTCGGCCGGGGCGGGGCTGGAGGCGGTCCAGCACTACGAGGGCCTGTCCGCCGACCACGTCGAGGAGGGCGAGACCGTCGAGTACGACGTGTTCCCGCCCGTGGGCGGGGAGCACTACCCCGTCTGGCAGGACTGCGGCGTCTACGGGGAGCCGCTGCGCACCGAGTACGCCGTGCACTCCCTGGAGCACGGGGCCGTGTGGATCGCCTACGACCCCGGCCTGGACGCCGGCCAGGTCGAGGCGCTCGCCGGCCTCTACTCGCCGGGCGACTACCTGGTGATCAGCCCCGTCGAGGGGCTGCCCGCGCCCGTGGTGGCGTCGGCCTGGGGGTCGCAGATCCTGCTGGAGGGCGCGGAGGACCCGCGCCTCACCGAGTACCTGGTGCAGTACGTCCAGGGCGAGAACACCCCGGAGCCGGGGGCGCCGTGCAGCGGCGGCTTCGCCGGGACCGAGGCGGAGTTCGACGCGGGCGGCGGCACGAGCGCCCGCATGGACGACTGACCCGGCGCCGGAAGGGGCCGGATCAGGAGGGCAGGGCGTACCGGCCGTCGTCGAGCGGGTCCACCAGGCCGTCGGACACCAGGGCGTCCAGGGCGCGCTCACGCTGCACGCGGTCGTCCCAGACGGCGTCCAGGGCGTCCTTGGCCACCGGGTGCGCGGAGTCGCGCAGCACGGCGAGCAGGCGGCCGCGCACCTGGCGGTCGGTGCCCTCGTAGGTCTGGCCCCGCCGGGGCGGCCCGTCGTAGGCGGGCTTGCCCGCGAGCCTCCACGCACACTGCCCGGCGATGGGGCAGGAGGCGCAGGCGGGCGTGCGGGCGGTGCACACCAGGGCGCCGAGCTCCATCACGGCGACCCCCCAGCGCGCGGCGACGGGGGCGGTGGGCGGCAGCAGCGCCTCCGCGAGTGCCGTCTCCGCCTTGGTCTGGGTTTTCGGAGGGTACTGGACTCCTGTTTCGGCCCTGGCGAGGACGCGGCGGACGTTCGTGTCCAGAATGGCGTGCCTCTGCCCGTAGGCGAAGCTCGCCACGGCCGCGGCGGTGTAGGCGCCGATCCCCGGGAGGGAGAGCAGCGTGGCGTGGTCGTCCGGGACCCGGCCGCCGTGCTCCTCGGTGATCGCCACGGCACAGGCGTGCAGGCGCAGGGCGCGGCGCGGGTAGCCGAGCCGGTTCCACATGCGCACGGCCTCGCCCGACGCCTCCCCGGCCAGGTGGGCGGGGGTGGGCCAGCGCTCCATCCAGGCGCGCCAGGCGGGCAGGACCCGCACGACGGGGGTCTGCTGGAGCATGATCTCGCTGACCAGGATCGACCAGGGGGTGGCGTCGGGCGCGCGCCAGGGAAGGTCGCGCGCGTTCGACTCATACCACGCCAGAACGGCGGTGCTGTAAGGGTTATCGCTCATCTTTAAAGGGAATCGGCGGGTTGAGTAGGTGGGTGGCACGCAAAACCGCAATACTACGGGCCATGGCGTCAAGTACCGGACATCCAGGAGCCGTCAGCCGCGAGACCTACTGGAAGCGGCGTGCCTTCGTCCTGATCGGGGTCATGCTGGTGGTCGCGCTGATCGCGTTCGCCTGTCAACCCTCGGACGACGAGACCGGTGAACCGACCCGGTCCGAGGCCGGTATGGACGCGTCGCCCTCTCCCAGTGTCCCATCCGAGGACCCCTCCGCGGACGAGAGCCCGGAACCCACGGCCGGGGCGTCGGAAGGGGCCGGGGAGAGCGCCTCCCCCTCACCCGGCGACGGGGCGTCCGAGGGCGCCGGCGGCGGGGAGGGCGGCGCCGGCGAGGTCGCCGCGCCCGAGCGCGCCGAGGACCTCTGCCGCCCGGAGGACGTCGTGGTGACGTTCGAGCTGGAGGGGGACCAGGAGGTCTACGGCTCCGGGAACGCGCCGGGCTTCAGGATCACCGTGGTCAACACGGCGGAGCAGACCTGCACCGTGGACGTGGGGGGCGCCGCCCTGGAGGTGCGCATCCACTCCGGTGACGACAGGATCTACTCCACCGCGGACTGCCTCAAGGACGGCGGCGCCGAGGAGCGCCAGCTCAGCCGGGGCGTGCCGCACGAGTTCACGGTCGACTGGGAGCGCAACCGCTCCTTCGAGGACTGCCGCGAGACCACCTCCAGCGCCCAGGCGGGCTGGTACCGGGCCAACCTGCACGGCGACTACGCGGGGGACCAGCCCCAGCTGGCGTTCCAGCTCAGGTCCTGAGCCCCGGCGGCGCCGCGGACGACGCGGCCCGCCGGGATCGCGCCCCGGGGTCCGGGTGGCAGTGCCGCCACCCGGGCCCCGGGGCGCGGCGCGCTTCCGGTCCCGCAGGGTGGGACGGGCCCCCGCCCCTCCGGCCCGGAGGGGCGCCCGTGCGGCCGCGCGAAGACCTGCCCGTTCCGGGAGCCCCCCTTCCCGTGCGGACGCGGCGGGGGTACTCTGCCTGCGGTTGGGAGCGCTCCCAAGGCGCTCTTCCCGGGGACCCGCACAGAGCAAGGAGTTTCCGCATGGACCAACGACTCTCCCGGGCCGTCCGGCGCATCGGCGCGGGCCTCGGGCTCACCCTGGCACTCGTCGCGGGCGCCCTCGCCCCCGCCGCGGCGGAGGCGGGGGCGGCCGGAACGGCAACGGCGGCGCGAACGGAGGAGGACACGGTGCGGATCATGCCGCTGGGCGACTCGATCACGGGCTCGCCCGGATGCTGGCGGGCCCTGCTCTGGGCCGACCTGATGGAGGCCGGGCACACGGACGCCGACTTCGTGGGAACCCGGCCGGGCGACGGCTGCGGTTTCGAGTACGACGGCGACAACGAGGGCCACGGCGGCTTCCTCGTCACCGACGTCGCGGACCGCGGCCTCCTCGTGGACTGGCTCGCGCGGACGGAGCCCGACGTGGTGCTGATGCACTTCGGCACCAACGACGTGTGGAGCGGCGTCCCCGCGGAGACGGTCCTGGACGCCTACAGCGTGCTCGTCGCGCAGATGCGGGACCAGAACCCCCGCATGCGCGTCCTGGTCGCCCAGATCATCCCGATGGACCCCGCCCGCAGCTGCGCCGGGTGCGGGCGGGGCGTCGAGGACCTCAACGCGGCCATCCCGGCGTGGGCGGCCGGGGAGAGCACGGCGGAGTCGCCGGTGACCGTGGTGGACCAGTGGACCGGGTTCGACACCGGCACCGACACCTACGACGGGGTGCACCCCTCGGGCAGCGGCGACCGCAGGATCGCCGACCGCTGGCTGGAGTCCCTGCTCCCGCTGTTCTCCTGAGGTCGCCCCGGACCGGGGTCGCGCCGGACCGGGCCGCCCCGGGCCCGGTCCGGCGATTCCAGGACGAACCCGGAGGGGAAGAAGTCGCCCGTGTTTCGGTAAAGTCGGCCGATTCCGGTGATCGAATGGTTACTATGCGTGGTGTTCTGATCGTTCGCACACCGGGAGCAGTCGTGCACCGCACCGCCCTGGCCCTCGCGGCCACCGCCGTCCTGTCCCTCGCCTTCGCCGTGCCCGCGCAGGCGGAGCGCACCGTGACCACCAGCCACACACTGAGCATCCGGACGCCGTCCACGGGAGAGGTGCGGCAGGTCACCCTGGAGTGCCGGCCGACCGGCGGGGACCACCCCGAGGCGGAGCGGGCCTGCGCGGCCGTCGACGGGGCCGGATCGATCGCCCGGGCCAAGGGGGAGGGCGGCATGTGCACGATGATCCACCAGCCCGTCGTGGCCGTCGCCGAGGGCGCCGAGAGGTACGAGGAGGAGTTCTCGAACTCCTGCCTCCTCGTGAGCCAGAAGGGCGTCCTCTTCGACTTCTAGACGCGCTCCCCGGGCGCTTCCGGCGGTCCCGGAGCCGTGGCCCCGGACGGCCCGCGGACCACGGTCCGGGACCGCCCCGGGGCCGGCGGGCGGGGCAGGGGCCCGGCCCGCCGGCCTCAGTCGTCGTCCTGGGACTTCCTGGGCCGGCGCGAGCGCCTGGCGACGCGCAGGAGCGCCTCGCTCAGCTCCTCGACCTCCTGGGTGCGGATGCCCGGGATCGGGTCGCCGAAGTGCTTGGGCACGACGGCCTCGGTGAACCCGAGCCGCTGCGCCTCCGCGACCCTGCGGCGGACGCCCGAGACGGTGCGCACGTCGCCCGCGAGGCCGACCTCGCCGATCGCGATGAACCCGACGGGGAGGGCGACGTCGTTGCTGGAGCTGGCCGCCGCCATGGCGAGCGCCAGGTCCACGGCGGGCTCGGTGAGCTTCACACCGCCGACCGTCGAGGCGTACACGTCCATGTTGGCCAGCCGCATGCCCGTGCGCTTCTCCAGCACCGCCAGGATCATGTTGACCCGGGAGGTGTCCAGGCCCGAGGTGGCGCGGCGCGGGGCCGGCAGGGGCGTGGGCGCGACCAGCGCCTGGACCTCGGTGATCAGGGGGCGCCGGCCCTCCATCGCGACGGTGACGCAGGTGCCGGGCACGGGGTCGGTGCGCTCGGTGAGGAACAGGCCGCTGGGGTCCGGCAGGCCGACGATGCCGCTCTCGGTGAGCTCGAAGCAGCCGATCTCGTCCGTGGGGCCGTACCGGTTCTTGATCGCGCGCAGCAGCCTCAGCTGGGAGTGGCGCTCGCCCTCGAAGTGCAGCACCACGTCGACCAGGTGCTCCAGCATGCGGGGGCCCGCGATCGAGCCGTCCTTGGTCACGTGGCCGACCAGGATGGTGGCGATCCCGCGCTCCTTGGCGATCTGGATCAGCGCGCCGGTCACCTGGCGGATCTGCGTGACACCGCCGGGAACGCCGGTGGCGTCGGGGGAGACCATGGTCTGCACCGAGTCCACGATCAGCAGCCGGGGGCCGACCTGGTCCACGTGGCTGACGAGGGAGGCGATGGAGGTCTCGGCGGCGAGGTAGAGCTTGTCCGACAGGGCCCCGAGGCGCTCGGCGCGCAGCCGCACCTGTCCGGCGGACTCCTCGCCGGTGATGTACAGCACGGGCCCGTCCGCGGCCCGCATCGCCGCGACCTCCAGGAGCAGCGTGGACTTGCCCACGCCGGGCTCGCCCGCCAGCAGGACGACGCCGCCGGGGACGGCGCCCCCGCCCAGGACGCGGTCGAGCTCGCCGACCCCGGTGGGAACGGCCTCGGCGCTCTCCACGCTGATCTCGGTGATGGGGCGGGCCCGGGAGGTGACGGGCGCGGCGGCGACGGACATCGCGGCGGGGGCCCCGGCCTCCTCGACCGTCCCCCAGGCCTGGCACTCGCCGCAGCGGCCCACCCACTTGAGGGTGGTCCATCCGCACTCCGCGCACCGGAACGTCGTCTTCGCTGCCTTTGCCATGGTCGCCACGCTAGCGGCTGCCGGGGACAGGCCCGTCGGGGGCGGAGCGGATTCTCCGCGACACACGAAAGTTACCTACGGGTTATGGGGAACTTCCGGTAGGTCGTGTTAAAGAATCTGTAAGGGTCCGACTACTCCCTGCCCCCCGCTCCCCGGAGAGGAACCCGCGTGCCCCGTAACGACGCAAACCCCGCCATCCCCCGACACCGGTGGCTCCGCCGAGTCCTGGTCCCCGCGGCCGCGGCGGTCCTGGGCCTGTCCCTGGTCTCGCCGCCGTCCGCCGCCGCGGAGGAGGCCGAGGCGGCCGCCTTCCAGCACTACGTGGCGCTGGGCGACTCCTTCGTCGCCGGGCCCCTGGTCCGTCAGCAGCAGGCCCAGGCCCGCGTGCCCCTGCTCGGCTGCATGCAGTCGAACCACAACTACCCCAAGATGCTCGCCGAGCGGATCGGGGTCGCCGAGCTGACCGACGCCAGCTGCTCCGGCGCGCGGATGGAGCACTTCTACGAGAACCAGTTCACCGACACGCTCCCGCAGCTCGACGCGCTGCGGCCGGAGACCGACCTGGTCACGGTCGGCATCGCGGGCAACGACTTCGGGTTCTCCGACGTGTTCGTCGAGTGCGCCAAGCGGAGCCTGGGCAACCCCCTGGGCAGCCCGTGCGCCAACTACTACGGCGACGAGCTCGACGTCCGGATCGAGGGCCTGCGCGGCGAGATCTCCCAGGTCTACGCCGACATCGCGGAGCGCAGCCCCGACGCGACGGTCCTCAGCGTGGGCTACCTCCAGCTCCTGCCGGAGAGCGGGGGCTGCTGGCCGAGCACGCCCATCGCCCGCGGGGACGTCCCGTTCCTCGACGCGGCGCAGACGTCGCTCAACGCGGTGATCAAGGAGGAGTCGGAGGCCAACGGCGCGGTGTTCGTGGACGTCCTGGAGCGGGGCAGGGACGTGTGCAAGCCCTCCGGCACCCGCTGGGTCGAGGGCCTGATCCCGGAGAACGGGGCCCCGGTGCACCCCAACCGGCTCGGTATGGAGGCGACGGCGGACTTCGTCCAGGCCGCGGTGGGCGTGCCCTCCCCGGCTCTGTGACGGAGGGTCGCCGACCCAGGGATAGGGGGTCCGTTTGCTGGTCGAATGACCGGTATATCCCCTCGGGTAAAGCAGCCTTTACCCTCCTTGGCGGCCAACTGGACCACGGAGAGTGATTTCTTCGGGTGGCTGTGTGACGAATGGTGGTGCGTCGAGGCGGAGAGATCCGCGTCACAGCGGCGCGGACGCCCCGGCGTGACTACTCACACGAGTGGAGCACCACCGTCATGCGACTACCGCGACAGCACGAGCAAAGGCAGGCCTGTCGTCCTACGGACCCGGGGCGACAGGCCTCGCCCGCCCGCCCCCGCCGGGGCGGACCGCGATCGCTCACGGCCGCCGCGCTCGCCGCGGCCTTCCTGTCCTCCGGCGCGGCCCCGGCCCTCGCCCAGCACGCGCAACCGGCGCCGACGGCCCCGGGCGCCGGCGCACCCACGAGGGTCCACCAGGCGGCGCTGCCCTCCTCCACCGTCGAGAAGGCCATCAGCGCCGCCGAGTCCAAGAAGGGCACCCCCTACGGCTGGGGCGGCACCGGACCGGACTCCTTCGACTGCTCCGGCCTCGTCCAGTGGTCGTTCGCGCAGGCCGGGGTGGATCTCCCCCGCATCGCCCACGACCAGGTACGGGAGGGGACCAGGGTCTCCTACTCCGACGCCAGGAGGGGCGACATCCTCTACTGGGCCGACGGCGGAGGGTACGCCTACCACGTCGCCATCTACCTCGGCGGCGGCCGCATGATCGACGCCCCGAAGTCCGGGGACCAGGTCCGCGAGCGGGACGTCAACCGCTACAACCTCGCCGGCGCGGTACGCCTGTGACGGGGACGGTCCCCGCGGGCGGAGCCGACGGCGGCCGCGAGCGTCCCGGGCGGTGAACCCGGGACCCCGGACACACCCGGCCGCCGGGTCAGTACCGCTTCCACCACAGGTTGACCGCGTAGTCCACCGACAGCCCGGGATGGGACCGCACGATCTCCGCGGCCAGCGCGGAGGGGAACTCGATCCGCACCACCGCCTCGAAGGCGCGGCGGTCGGTGAACGACCAGCGCATCGTCAGGGGCTCGCGGGTGAACCCGCGGGCCGCCCAGAACCGTTCCACGGCGGCCGGGTCGTACGACGGCAGCGAACGCCGGAACCAGGAGCCGAAGGTGGAGCGCGTGGCGTCGTTGTCGATCACGAACGCGACCCCGCCCCGCCGCATCACGCGGTCGAGCTCGGCCAGGCCGGGCTCGCACCCCGGACCGAAGAAGTAGGCCCAGCGCGCGTGCGCGACCTCGACGACGGAGTCGGGGACGGGCAGCCGCTGGGCCACTCCGTCCAGGACCCGGACGTGGTCCAGGCCCCGCACCCGGGCCCGGGCGGCCCCGGCCAGGGACGGGTGCGGTTCCACGCCGGTGACCCGGCTCGCCCGCGCGGCGAACGCCGGCAGGTGGTAGCCGGTGCCGCAGCCGACGTCCAGGACGTGGGCCCCGTCCATGGGGCGGACGCGGTCCATGGCCGCGCCGATCACGCCCTCGGGGTCCACCGCCCGGTTCTCCAACTCGTACGTCTGCGGGTTCCGCCAGATGTTGGGGCTGGGGATCGCGTCCCTGGGGATCATGCACCGCACACTAGCCATCCGGCCCGACCCGGCCTGCGGGTCCCCCGCCGGTCCCCGTGCCGTGTTCCCGCGATCCCGGACCGGTCGCGGCGGGCCCTCCCCCGCCCGGGCGCCGTGCGGGGGAGGGGCGGGGCGGGAGGGGGCGGAGAGGCCCGGAGGACGCGGCGCGCCGCGCTCGTCCGGGCGGAACGCACGGAGGGCCCGACAGCGCATAGTCTGGGGGTGTGAGTCCTATCCAGGTCCCAGACGCACCCGTCGTCCTGTCGTCGGCGTCGGTCTACCCGGAGAAGACCCCGGCCGCCTTCGAGATCGCGGCGAAGCTGGGGTACGACGGGGTGGAGGTCCTCGTCTCCTCCGATCCGGCCAGCCAGGACATCGACCTCCTGCGGCGCCTCTCGGACTACCACCAGATGCCCGTCACCGCCGTCCACTCGCCCTGCCTGGTCCTCACCCAGCGTGTGTGGGGCAGGGAGCCCTGGGGGAAGCTCGTCCGCTCCAAGGAGATGGCCGAGGCCCTGGGCGCGAAGACCATCGTCGTCCACCCCGCCTTCCGCTGGCAGCGCGAGTACGCGCGCGAGTTCGAGAGCGGGATCTCCCGTATGCAGGACGAGACCGACGTCGTCTTCGCGGTGGAGAACATGTACCCCGTGCGGGTCCGCGACCGCGAGGTCGTCCCCTACGCGCCGAGCTGGAACCCCCTCGACCGCGACTACCCCGACGTCACGCTCGACCTGTCGCACACCGCCATGTCCGGCTCCGACGCCATGCAGATGGCCAGGCAGCTGGGCGACCGCCTCTCGCACGTCCACGTGACGGACGGCTTCGGCGGTCAGAACCTCGACGAGCACCTCATCCCCGGCCGCGGGACCCAGCCGGTCGGCGAACTCCTGGAGTACCTGGCCGAGCGCGGCTTCGGCGGGCAGCTGGTGCTGGAGGTCAGCACCCGCAAGGCCGCCGACCGCCAGGCGCGCATGCGCGAGCTGGCCGAGGCCCTGGCCTTCACCCGCCTGCACTTCGCGCAGACCTCCTCGGCGTCCGGCCGCACGCACGACCGCCGCGAGCGCATCGCCCTCCTGCGCCGGAAGCCGTCGGCGCCGCCCCGCCGCTTCTCGGTGGACGGCGGCGGCACGGTCGACGACAAGGGCACGGTCGACCCGGGCGGGAGCTGACGCGGTCCGGCCCCGGCGGGTCCGGGGCCTGTGCGGTCCGGGGCCTGCGCGGTCCGCCGTCCACAGGCCGGGACGCGGGGTCCCCCCGGGCCGGCGGGGCCGCTAGCGTGGACGTGACCCGCAGAGAGGACTCTTCATGATCGCGATCATCGGTGCCGGGAAGATGGGCGAGGCGCTGCTCGCCGGAATGCTGGCCAAGGGCCACGCGCCGGAGGACGTCCTCGTCACCGAGCCGCGCGAGGAGCACGCGGAGGAGCTGCGCCGCCGCTACCGGGTCGAGGTGGTCTCCGCGACGGACGCGGCCAAGCGCGCGGACACGCTCCTGCTCGCCCTCAAACCCCAGGACATGGTGGCGCTGCTGGACGACCTGTCCCCGCACCTGGGCTCGGAGCGCCTGATCATCTCCGTCGCGGCCGGGATCACCACCGCCGTCCTGGAGAACCACCTGCCCGCCGGGACGCCCGTCGTCCGCGCCATGCCCAACACGCCCGCCCTGATGGGCGAGGGGATGACCGCCGTCGCGGGCGGCGCCCACACCGACGGGGCCCACCTGGACCGGGCGGAGGCGCTCCTGGCCACGGTCGGCGAGGTGATCCGGGTCGGCGAGCAGCACATGGACACGGTGACCGCCATCTCGGGCAGCGGCCCCGCGTACTTCTACTTCATCGCGGAGACGATGATCGAGGCCGGTGTCGCCATGGGGATGCCGCGCGTCACGGCGCAGAAGCTCGTCGGGCAGACCATCACCGGCGCCGCCGCCATGCTCAACGGTTCGGGGGAGCACCCGGTGGTGCTGCGCGAGGCCGTGACCTCCCCGGGCGGCACCACGGCCGCCGCGCTGCGCGAGCTGGAGCGGCACGGCGTCCGGACCGCGTTCACGGACGCCATCGAGGCGGCCCGGGACAGGAGCGGCGCGCTCTCCGGAAGCTGACGGGGCCGGAGCGGGCCCGCCGCCGTTCCCCCCCCCGGGGCGCCGGACGGCGGCCGTCCCCGCAGGTCGGCGCGGGACCCGCGGCGGTGCGGGACCGGGCCGGGCGGGACCGCCGGCCGCGCGCGGGGGAGGCGCCGGGGACGTCGGCGATCGGGGGTTGGCCGGAAACGGCCTTTCTTGACGAATCCGGACGTCGTGGTCCATGTGTACTGTGCAGGGGAAGGGGCGCGCACGCCCCTCTCTGTCTCGCCCGCGCGAGCCATCCCCCTCTCCTGCTTCCAGGGTCCTCCATGACATCTCCCCCTCCCCCGTCCGACCCCTCCCAGCCGCCGGGCGGAGGCCCGCCTTCGGGAGGCCCGCCGCACGGCGGCGCCCCCCGCGGTCCGGCGGGAGGCCCGCCCACGGGCGGCTTCCCGGCCGGAGGCCCGCCTCCGGGAGGTCCGCCGCACGGCGGCGCCCCCCGTGGTCCGATGGGAGGCCCGCCCACGGGCGGCTTCCCGGCCGGAGGCCGTCCCCAGGGCGGCGCACCCACGGGCGGCGTCCCTTCCGGGGGCGTGTACTCGGGCGGGATGCCCCCCGGCGGACCGCCCCCGGGCGGCTTTCCGCCCGGAGGCCTCCCCCCTGGCGGTCCTCCCGGCGGGATGCCTCCCGGTGGACCGCCCCCAGGCGGGATGCCCCCCGGTGGTTTCGGCGGCCCGCCTCCCCCGAAGCCTCCCCGCATGCCCGTCCTCTCCTCGCCCTCGGCGGTACGGGCCTCCCTGCTCAACGCCTCCGGCCTCGGCGCCGGGTACGCCTACCTGCGGCAGTGGCCCTTCTTCGCCGCGGCGGTCGCCGTCACCGCCGGCCTCCTGGTCACCGCCGCGGTCCTGGGCGCCGCCGACAACCTGCTGGTCTGGGCGCCGGTCCTGCTCGCCTGGTTCGCGGCGGCCGCCGTGCACGGCCTCTTCGCGGGGCGCTCCCGCGACGAGCGGGCGCTCACCCGGGGCGAGCAGCCCGCGCGGAACAGGGCGGCGCTCCTCACCGCGGGCGGCCTCGTGCTGGTCATGGCGGCCTCCGTCGCCGGCGTCTGGCAGGCGGGAGAGTGGCGGCTGCGCGTCGCCGACGCCGCCCACGCCCGGGGCGAGTGCGGCCCGTCGGAGGCCGTGGCCGCCTACGGGAGCGTCGAGGACCTCTTCCAGCTGTCCTTCTCCCCGTCGCTCATGTCCAGGGCCCGCGCGGGCGCGGAGGCGTGCGCGCTGCTGGAGCGCGCGCAGGGCGACGTCGCCTCCGGCGACTTCGGGCAGGCCCTCGACTCCTACTCGGCCTACTTCGCCCACGGTTCGTCCCGGTGGGAGGACACCGACGGCGAGATCGCGGACATCCACTTCTCCTACGCGGCCGACCTGGCCGCCACGGCGGAGGAGGGGTTCGACGGCGAGGTCACCGAGGAGTACCGCGAGAGCATGAGGCAGGCCCACGAGGTCTACAGCGTGATCCCGGTGGACTACGCGGGCACCGAGGCCGCGGGGGACGTGCCCGCCGCGCTCGCGGAGCTGTACGGGACCGGCACGGCCGAGTACGCGGCCGAGAACTGGTGCGCGGCCTTCGACCAGATCGACCTGTTCAACGACCTGTCCTGGGAGGGCGCGCCCGAGATCGCCGACCGCCTGGCCGAGGAGCGTCCGGACGCCGCGTTCAACTGCGGCTGGGAGCACGTGGAGGAGGGCCGGTTCGATCCCGCCGAGACCATGGTCGCCCTGCTCGGCGACGAGTACCCCGACCACGAGGCGGACGAGGTCGAGAGGATGGTCGTCCACATCGGCGCCGGCCGCGTCGAGGCCGAGATGGACACCCTGACCACCATCGGCGAGGTCGACTTCGCCCCGGAGCCCACCGGGGGCTCCGGAAACGGCATGACCGTCCTGGAGATCACCAACAACACGCCCTACGAGATGAGGTTCCTCTACGTCGGCCCCGACCGGGTGCACGACGAGGTCGTCACCGAGGCGTGCGAGGAGTGCGAGACCTACAGCTCGCCCCCGACCGGCAACTCGTGCTTCGACAACGGCGAGGTCATGCGCCTCGAACTCGAACCCGGCGAGTACCGGGTGCTGCTCACCTCCAACGAGGGGTTCTTCGGCGCCGCGCCGCTGCACGGCACCGTCGACTTCGGGGCCGGTGACCTGTACGAGTCCTGCTACTTCATCACCGAGTAGCCGGAGCGGCGGGAGGGCCGGTGCGCGCACCGCGGCCCCCTCCCGCCCCGGGCGGGCGGACGCCGCCCGCCCGGGCCGTTCGCCGGTCCGGCGCCCGTCCCCAGGACCCGGGGTTCGGATCGGGGCCCGGTTTTGCGTACTGTGTGCTTCGGAGCACGCACACCTGAAACGGGGGTCACCACATGGGAGGGCGCACGTCCTGCTCGCTTCGGGTGGCATGGGATGACGGACTGACGGCCTACGACTTCGGGCCCCAGCACCCGATGGCGCCGATCCGTGTCGAGCTGACGATGGCCCTCAGCCGCGAACTCGGCGTGCTGGACGCCCCGGGGGTCGGCCTCCTGGACGTGGAGCCCGCGTCCGACGAACTCCTCTCGCTGGTGCACGACCGCGCCTACATCGAGGCGGTCAAGCGCGCGGGCAGGACACTGGCGCCCGACGACACCCACCTGCTCGGCACCGCGGACAACCCCGTCTTCCCCGACATGCACGACGCCGCGGCGCTCATCACGGGCGCGTCCGTCGCCGCCGCGAGAGCGGTGTGGACGGGGGAGACCGCGCACGCCGCGAACATCGCGGGCGGCCTGCACCACGCGATGCGCAACCACGCGTGGGGCTTCTGCGTCTACAACGACCCCGCGATCGCCATCAGCTGGCTGCTGGAACAGGGCGCCAAGCGGATCGCGTACGTGGACGTGGACGTCCACCACGGCGACGGCGTGCAGAACGCGTTCTACAACGATCCCCGCGTGCTCACCATCAGCCTGCACGAGTCGCCGGTGACCCTGTTCCCCGGCACCGGGCAGGCGTCCGAGACCGGAGGCCCGGACGCGGAGGGGTACGCGGTCAACGTCGCCCTCCCGGCGGGCACCGGGGACACCGGTTGGCACCGCGCCTTCGACGCCGTCGTCCCTCCGCTGCTGCACGAGTTCCAGCCGGAGATCCTCGTGACCCAGCAGGGCTGCGACACCCACGCCCTCGATCCGCTCGCCAACCTCACCCTCAGCGTGGACGGCCAGCGGCGCGCCTACTCCGAGCTGCACAAGCTCGCGCAGAAGACGGCGGGCGGCCGGTGGCTGCTCTTCGGCGGCGGCGGCTACGGGCTGGTGCACGTGGTCCCGCGGGCCTGGACCCACCTGCTCGCCGAGGCCGCGGGCCACCCGATCGACCCGGACACCGAGACCCCGCAGAAGTGGCGCGACTTCGTGCGGGAGCGCACCGGAGAACTGGCGCCCCTCTACATGACCGACGGCCGCGAGGTCTCGTTCGCGCCCTTCGTGGACGGCTACGACCCCGGCGACGCGGTGGACCGCGCGATCCACGCCACCCGCACCGCCGTCTTCCCCAGCCACGGCATCGACCCGAGCCTCTAGCCCCCGCCGACCGGACCGCCCGCGGCCCCTCCGCACGCGTCCCCGGCCGTCCCGGACCCGGAGCGGTTCCGGCGCGGCCCGAATTCCGACCGGTTCGGACCGCCGCGCATTCCGGGATTCCGGTCCGTGGCCCGGCCCGCAGCGGCGCCCGGGAGTACGGAGGTGAATTCGTGGGGATTGCGCGTTGTACGCCGCAGGCGGGTAGGACAGAGGTTGAATACCGGGCGAACAGAGGCCGGCGTCGTGGTGGCATCACGGCGGGGCGCACGCTCGCTGCCCAGTCGAGGAAGGGGAACGCCAGGTGACGCCGCCGACACGCGCTGAACTCATCACCTATCTGGTTCGCACGGGGATCGCCGGGCACGTCGACACCCCCCGCCAGAACAACCTTCGGCACTACCGGCGGCTGGTGCAGAAGGACCCCTACCACCAGTTCGGTCTGACGTTCTCCCACGACTGGACGTTCTCCGAGGTCCTCTCCCTCATGAGCAAGCGGTGCGGCGTCGTGGGCGACGAGGAGTACGTGTGGGGCATCGACACCATCGACCCCGACCTGACCGTGGACGCCCTGGAGGCGCTGGCCGACCGGATGGCGCTGGCGGCGGAGCGCCGCGAGAGGGTCATGTTCGCCACCGGCCACCCCAGCAAACTCCGTGAGACCTACCGGGTCTGGAAGGACGCACTGGCCTCACGCGGCTGCCCGGTCGTCACCGCGGCAAGCGGATATTCGTACGAGGTGACTACCGAGAAGCCGCCCAACCGGCGGATCGTGGTCTGGAAGGACGAAGTCGCGATCGTGACGGACGGGCACCTCGCGCGTCACAGCCATCACCCCTTCGCCATGCGTGCCATTCTCGGGGACCTGGAGAACCGGGGTGAGGCATGGCCGCAGTTGGTCATCGCGGACCACGGGTTCGCGGGTGCGGCGGGGGAGGCCGGAGTGCCGACGATGGGGTTCGCGGACTGCAACGACCCCGCTCTGTTCCTGGCCGAACACGAGGGAAAGCTACTGGTCACGGTGCCTCTGGACGACGGATACCTGACCGAGGACTACGCCCCCCTGCGCGAGTACGTCCTCGCGAGGGCCGGTCTGATCTGACCAGGGCCGACCATTTATACCCACCGTTAAACCTCATCCGTCCCGTCGTCAACGTGTATCCCCGAAGACAGGACAATCGACCTTTCGCAGACGGGGTCTCGGCTCTACTCTGAAAACGGACGTGTCAGTAGTGACAGAGTGACACGCTGGCGTGGGGTTGGGACGGGCACATACCGGGGTTGCCCCTACCGCCGTAGATCACGCCGGGCTGAAGAGTGGACAATGCTCACGTCCGGGAATGAGGGCGTCGGAAGATGAACGGGAGCAAACCGCCTCTCGAAGAGGTCAGGTTCTTGACCGTGGCAGAAGTCGCCACGATCATGCGTGTGTCCAAGATGACCGTTTACCGAATGGTGCACTCGGGAGTTCTCCCCGCGATTCGCGTGGGGCGTTCCTACCGGGTTCCCGAGCGGGCCGTGCACGACTACCTCCGCGAGGCATTCGTCGAGGCTGGTTGATCCAGGGCCGAGGCCGGCCGGGGCGGCGACACGCGCGCCCCGGCCGACGCACAACCCCCGGGGGCGGTGCCCGACGGACACCGCCCCCACCGAGGTTTCCCCACCTCGCCGCAGGCCGCCCGGCACGCCGGACCGAAGGTCCCTTGTGCCGGGGCGGCCGAAGGGGCGCCAGGGCATCTACTACAATCTGTCGTTGATGTAGTCCGCCCTGTTCACCCCCGGTTCGCGAGGTTCCCTCGATGCCCAGTACCAGCTCAGGTACGCGGTCGCGCCGCGGCGTGCCGCGCCTTGCGGCGACCGCCCTGGCCGCCGCCATCGCCCTCACCGGCTGCGCCGGGGGCAACGAGATCGAGGCCGGGGGCGAGGACGACCGGTTCATCTCCGGCGACGGCAGCTCCACCACCTTCGAGGCCGCCGAGCGGGTCGAGGCGCCCGAGGTCGAGGGCACCACCCTCGACGGCGACACCGTGTCCCTCGGCGACTACGAGGGCGGCATCGTGGTCCTCAACGTCTGGGCGAGCTGGTGCGGCCCCTGCCGCGCCGAGCAGCCCGTGCTCGACGAGGTCCACGCCGAGTACGGCGACCTGGGGGTGGACTTCCTGGGCGTCAACATCAAGGACGACGAGACCGCGGCGCGGGCCTACCTCTCCGACAAGGACGTCGCCTACCCGAGCCTGTACGACCAGCCCGGCGAGGTGCCGCAGGCCTTCCGCGACACCGTCCCCCCGCGTGCGATCCCCAGCACCCTCGTCATCGACCCCGACGGCCGCATCGCGGCCCGCGTCATCGGTCCCACCACCTACGGCCAGCTCACGGAGCTGCTCAACCCCGTGGTGGTGGAGTTCGGCCTCGGCGATCCCGAGGAGCGGCCCCGGGTGGCCGACCAGGAGGCCTCCCCGGAGGACGGGGAGGCGTCCCCGGAGGAGGGCGGGGAACAGCCCTCCGACGCCCCCTCGGACGGGGACGACCGCTGATGGACGCGATCGGCACCACCGTCCTCACCGGGTCCCTCCTCGCCGCCGTCCCCCTGGCGCTCGCCGCCGGGCTCCTGTCCTTCCTGTCCCCCTGCGTGCTCCCGCTCGTGCCCGGCTACCTCTCCTACGTGACCGGCATGAGCGGCGCCGACGTGCGCGAGCGCTCCGCCGCCCGCACCGCCGGGGGAGGGGCGGCCGAGGGGGGCGCCACGGCGACGGCCGTCGCCGACGTCGACGCCGAACTCGCCACGCGCCGGTGGACCATGGTCACCGGCAGCGTCCTGTTCATCGCCGGGTTCACCCTCGTGTTCGTCGCCGTCGGCGGCTTCATCGGCTGGCTCGGCGACCTCCTCGTGGACTACACCGACCCCCTCACCCGGGTCCTCGGGGTCCTCACCATCGTCCTCGGGCTCGCCTTCATGGGCGTGATGCCCGGGTTCGGGCGCGAGTTCCGCTTCCACCGGCTGCCCCGTGCGGGCCTGGCCGGCGCGCCCCTGCTCGGGGTCCTCTTCGGCCTCGGCTGGACCCCGTGCATCGGTCCGACCCTGGCCGCCGTGCAGACCCTCGCCTTCATCGAGGGCGGCGCCGGCCGCGGCATGCTCCTGTCCCTCGTCTACTGCGTGGGCCTGGGGTTGCCCTTCGTCCTCGCCTCCCTCCTCTACCGGCGCGCCCTGACCGCCTTCGGCTGGCTCAAGCGACGCACCCGCACCGTCACCGTCATCGGCGGGGCCATGCTCGTCCTCGTCGGCCTGGCCATGGTGACCGGGCTGTGGACGCAGCTGACCGTCGCCATGCAGGGCTGGGCCGCCGACTTCCAAACGGTGATCTGATGAGTACGACGACCACGACCGACGACGACACCGGGAGCGGGTCCGGCCCGGGAGACGGGACCGGGGCCGGGGACCGGGAGGGCGGCCAGCCCAGGGGCCTGGGCCCGCTCGGCTGGCTGCGCTGGGCGTGGCGCGTCCTCACCTCGATGCGCACCGCCCTGATCCTGCTCTTCCTGCTGGCCGTCGGCGCCATCCCCGGCTCGATCCTGCCGCAGAACGTCGTGAGCGTGGACGAGGTCAACACCTACGTCCGGGAGAACCCCGAACTGGCCCCCTGGCTGGACCGGTTCTACCTGTTCGACGTGTTCTCGTCGCCCTGGTACGCGGCGATCTACCTGCTGCTGTTCGTCTCCCTCGCGGGCTGCGTCTTCCCGCGCGCCGTCGTCCACGCCCGCGCCGTGCGGGCCAGGCCGGTGCACACCCCCAGGAACCTGGGTCGGATGCCGTACGCGGCGACGTTCACGACGGGCGCCGACCCGGAGACGGTCCTCGGCCAGGCCCGCAAGGTCCTCAAGGGCTACCGGATCGAGCGCTACGGGGACTCCCTCTCCAGCGAGACCGGCTACCTGCGCGAGGCCGGGAACGTGCTGTTCCACCTCGCCCTGCTGGGGCTGCTGCTCGCGCTGGCCGCCGGATCGTTCTTCGGCTACCGGGGCAACATGCTGCTGGTGGAGGGCGACGGGTTCGCGAACACCCTGCCCTCCTACGACGCCATCTACCCCGGGCACTGGACCGACACCGACGCCCTGGAGCCCTTCACCCTGCACCTGGACGACTTCGAGGCGTCGTTCATCGAGGACGGCAACCTGCGCGGACAGGCCGAGTCCTACGTCGCCGAACTGACCTACAAGGAGTCCCCGGAGGCGGAGGAGGCCCGGCACACGCTGGAGGTCAACCACCCCCTCACCGTGGACGGCGTGCAGGTCTACCTGCTCGGCCACGGCTACGCGCCCGAGTTCGAGGTGCGCAACGCCGACGGCGAGGTCGTCTTCGACCAGGCGGTCCCGTTCCTGTTCCGGGAGACCGCGACCTTCACCTCCGACGGCGTCGTCAAGGTCCCCGACACCGGCGGGGAGGAGCTGGGCTTCGTCGGGGTGTTCCTGCCGAGCGCGGCGGAGACCCCCGAGGGCGACCTCGTCTCCGACTTCCCGGGCGCGGAGAACCCCCGGGTGACCCTGGAGGGCTACCGCGGCGACCTCGGCATGCTGGACCCGCAGTCGGTCTACCAGCTCCAGACCAGCGGCATGGAGGAGCTCGGAAGCTCCCCGGTGCTGGGGATCGGGGACAGCTGGGACCTCCCGGACGGCGCCGGGTCGATCACGTTCACCGGGTACAGCGAGTACATCAGCCTCCAGACCAACCGCGACGGCGCGCGCGTCCCGGCGCTCGCGGCGGCCACCCTGGCCGTCCTGGGCCTGGTCACCACGCTGTTCGTCCGGCCCCGCCGCGTGTGGGTGCGCGCGACCAGGGGCGCGGACGGGCGCACGCGGGTCGAGCTGTCCGGCCTCGGCAAGACCGAGGTGGCGGGCAACAACGCCGAGTTCCACGAACTCACCACAGAGCTTGCCGGACGGCTCCGGAACGACGAGTCGGACGACAACCCCCGAAATCCCCGAAGCAGCACACCATCCGACCCGCCAGAGTCGACGACAACGAGGGAGTGACCGGTGACGTACACACTCGCCGGAACGGTGGACGAGACGATGGCGTCGACCAGCGACATGTTGATCATCGCGATGATCGTCACGTACGCGGCGGCCCTGTTCCTCTTCGCCATCGAGGCCGCCTACGGAAAGCGCACCAACCTCAGGGCCGGCAAGCTCATGCCGGTGGCCGCCGGCTCAGGGAAGGGCGCCGGAGCCGCCGGAAGCGGTGACGACGACCTCGACATCGACGTCAACGTCCGCACCACCGAGGGGGAGGCGCAGGCCTCCCAGAGCAACCTCGGCCGGGTGGCGCTCGGCGTGACGACGCTCGGGTTCGTGATGGGCGTCGCCCAGATCGTCACCCGGGGCCTCGCCGCGGGCCGGTGGCCCTGGGGCAACATGTTCGAGTTCATCGTGGCGCTGTGCCTGGTCGCGGTGGGCGGGCTCCTGTACGCCTCGTTCCGCTACCAGGCGCGGTTCCTCGGGGCCTTCGTCCTGGTCCCGGTCCTGCTCCTGCTGGGCATCGGCGTCAAGTGGCTGTACGTGGACCCGGGCCCGCTGATCCCGGCCCTGCACTCCTACTGGGTGCCGATCCACGTGACCGCGACGATCATCGCGGGCGGCGCGTTCATGGTGTCCGGCGTCGCGGGCGTCACCTACCTGGTGTCGCACCGCGCGGAGGCCAGGCGCGCCCTGGGACAGAAGGTCGCGGGCATCGCGGGGCGCCTGCCCAGCCCGGAGCTGCTGGACCGCATCTCGCACCGGTTCATCCTGTTCGCGTTCCCGCTGTGGACGTTCGGCATCATCGCCGGCTCCATCTGGGCGGACGAGGCGTGGGGCCGCTTCTGGGGCTGGGACCCCAAGGAGGTGTGGTCGTTCATCTCCTGGGTGATCTACGCCGCCTACCTGCACGCCCGTGCCACGGGCGGCTGGCGCGGCCCCAAGGCCACCTGGATCAACGTGCTGGGCTTCCTGACCATCCTGTTCAACTTCTTCGCCGTGAACTACATGTTCAGCGGCCTGCACTCCTACGCCTGACCCGGGCTGCGCACGGCGGCGGGGACCCCTCGGGTCCCCGCCGTCAGCCGTTGCGGCCCCGCGCGAAGGGCCTGCCGGAGGTCCCGGCCGAGGCCTGTCGGGGCCTGCCGGAGGGCCCTCGCGGCGGTCCGGCGAGCGGGACCTCTGCCGGGGCGGTCGGGGGCGCTCCGGGGCGGCGGTCCGGCGCCGGGGCGGTCCGGCTCCGGGGCGGTCAGGGGCGGGACACGGCGCCCCGGGGCGGCGCCGTGGACTCCCGGACGACGAGGCGGGTGTCCAGGGTGACGGTCCCGGGGTCCTCCCCCGTGGTCACCCGGTGGACCAGCAGGTCGATGCCCCCGCGCCCGGCGGCCACGACCGGCATGTCCACGGTGGTGAGGGCCGGACGGCAGTGCCGGGCGATGTGGGTGTTGTCCACGCCGACCACGCTGAGGTCCCCGGGCACCGACAGCCCCAGGGCCTCCACCTCCCGGATCAGGCCCAGCGCCACGAGGTCGTTGTAGGCGAGCACGGCGGTCGCCGGGCCCGACGCCACCTCGGCGGCGGCGGACGCCCCGCCCTCCTCGGTGGGAGGGTTCGGCCCGACGGGGTGCAGCCCGGCGCCGTGGCGCGCGGCGGCCTCCTCCGCGGCCCCCCGTATCCGCTGGGCGGTCCAGGACGCGCTCGGCCCGGTCAGCACGGCGATGTCCCTGTGCCCCAGGGCGACCAGGTGGTCCACGGCCTGCCGGGTGCCCGAGGCCACGTCCATCAGCACGCAGGGCAGCCCCCTGACCCGGCGGTTGACGACGACGAAGGGCACGTCGCGGCCGAGCTCGGCGATCACGCGCCCGCTGAGCCGCGAGGCGACGAGCAGCGCGCCGTCCACCTGCTTGGCCATGGAGCGCACCAGTTCCTCCTCCACCCGCGCCCGTTCGTCGGTGTCGGCCACGAACACGTGGTAGTCGCGTTCGCGCGCCTGCGCCTGGGCGGCCTTGATCAGCGGCGGGAAGAACGGGTTGGCGATGTCGGCGACGATCACCCCGAGGTTCGCGGTCCGCCGCGTGGAGAGGGCCCTCGCGGCGCGGTTGGGGCGGTAGCCGAGCCGCTCCGCCGCCGCCATGACACGGGTCCGCGTCACCGCGTTGACCATGTGGGCGGCGGAGAAGGCCCGGGAGACGGTGGAGACGTGGACCCCGCTCTCCCGCGCGACGTCCCTGATGGTGACGGCCACCCGGGGCCTCCGTTCCGTGGATGTTCCGATGTGCTCCGCTGGGACCCGAGGGTACGGCAACCGGTTGCGGAGCGGCAGGGTGCGGGCCGGGCTGCCGTCGCCGGGTTTTCCGGGGTTTTCCACGGAGAAGGCGGGGCGGAAGGGTTGACGTGGACGGGGGAGTCGGGAGATGTTCATGCAAACGTTTGCAGCCGGGTGCCGACCAGTACCCGGTATCCCCCCACCAGGAGCACGAACATGCGCAGGCTCATACTCCCCCTGGCCGCGGCGGTGGCGCTGACCGCCGTGCCGGCCACCTCCGCGAACGCCGCCCCCGACATCGGCCGGGAGGTCCTGGCCGACGGTGACGGATGGGGGTCCGCCGGGGCCGGGACCACCGGCGGGTCCGCGGCGGCGCCGGAGCACGTCGTCACCGTCTCCACCCTGGAGGAGTTCCGCGAGGCGGTCTCCGGCGACCACCCGAAGATCGTCCGCGTGGAGGGCACCGTCGACGCCAACACGGCGCCGGACGGCACCCCGATCGCGTGCGAGGACTACGCGGTCGACGGCTACACCCTGGAGGGCTACCTGGCCGCCTACGACCCCGCTGTGTGGGGGTGGGAGGACCCGTCCGGCCCGCTGGAGGAGGCCCGCGCCGCCTCGCAGGACGTGCAGGCCGAGCAGATCCGGGTCCGCGTCGGCTCCAACACCACGGTGGTCGGCGCGGGCGACGACGCCGTCATCTCCGGCATGAACCTCCTGGTCCACAACGTGGACAACGTCATCCTGCGCAACCTCTCCTTCTCCGACACCCACGACTGCTTCCCCGGGTGGGACCCCGCCGACGGCGGGACCGGCAACTGGAACTCGGAGTACGACCACGTGGAGGTCTCCGGGGCCACCAACGTGTGGGTGGACCACAACACGTTCGACGACGGGGACAACCCCGGGGCGGAGCTGCCCGACCACTTCGGCCGCAAGTACGAGGTGCACGACGGGCTGCTGGACATCGTCCGCGGGTCCGACCTGGTCACGGTCTCGTGGAACGACTTCGTCGAACGGGACAAGGCGATGCTGCTCGGCAACAGCGACAGCCGGACCACGGACCGGGGACGGCTCCGGGTGACCTACCACCACAACCACTTCGACGGGCTCGGGCAGAGGGCGCCGCGCGTGCGCTACGGCCAGGTGCACGTGTACAACAACCACTACACCGTGCGGGGCGGGCTCTACCAGTACAGCCTGGGCGTCGGGGTGGAGTCCCACGTCCACGCGGAGAACAACGTGTTCGACCTGCACGACGGGATCGGGGTGGAGGAGGTCCTGTACAACTGGGGCGGCGACGACATCGTCGAGCACGGCAACGCGGTGATGCGCGACGGCCGGGGGCGGCTGACCCGGGTCGACCTGGTGGAGGCCTACAACGCGGCCAACCCCGGCATGGAGCTGGGCACCGCCGGCACCTGGGTCCCCGAGTTCGCCCCGGACGTGGAGCCGGTGCACGCGCTGCGCGGGCTGCCGCGGAAGGTGGGGGCCGGGCTGCTCTGAACCGGGGCGGGCCGGGGGTCCGCCGTGAGCCCCTGACATGACGGTGGGGCCGTGCTCCGAGGAGTGCGGCCCCACCGTTGTGTTCACGCCTGTCGTGCCCCGCCTGCCGGGGCGGCCCTGTTCCACGCGGTCCGTCGGCGAGGTTCACCCGGGCGGGCCGGCGGCGAGGGGCCGGCGGGCCCCTTCTCCGACCGATCCGGCGAGGAGAACCTATTCTTCCGGGTCGATGCGCCGTTTGAGGCGTCGCAGGAACTCGGGGTCGTCATCGGGTCCGAGCGGGTGCGGGCTGTCGGAGGGCTTGGCGAAGTCGGACGGGTCAAGGTCGTCGGCCGACGCGGCTTGCGCCGGGGAGGGCGGGCTTCCGTCCACGGGGACCGCCCGGCGCGGGCGGCCGAGGAAGAGCCACAGGATCGAACCGACGGGCATGAACAGCGCGATGACGATCATCCAGAGGACCTTGGGCAGGTTCCGGACCTCTTGCGCAGGGGTGGTCAGCGCGTCGAAGAACGCGTACACCCAGAGAACGATCGATACGAGCGTGATCAGGCCACCAAGCCACACCATGGTTCCAGCCTACTCTTGCTGTCGACTCCTCACGGTCGGGACACCGAGCCAGGGCTGCGGGAGACCCCGCGGAGTCCGAATGTCCGGGGCCGAAGGGGTGAGGGGCGTTACCTCGCTCTCAGGGGGTGCTCTCGCTCGGCTCCCCGAGGAGGAGGGCACGCACCTCGGACTCGCGGAACCGGCGGTGGCCGCCGGGGGTGCGAATACTGCTGATCCGCCCGGAGGCGGCCCAGCGCGTGACGGTCTTGGGATCAACCCGGAAGAGTGAGGCCACTTCCCCGGGGGTCAACAGGCGTTCGCTTGCTCGTTCCACCTTCACATTCCCCCAATCGTGCCCGCCTCGGACTGTGGGGGCGGCGGGCGTTTGATCCCCTAGTGTGCACGAGTTGGTCCGTTTCCTCCCTAGTTTTCGGAGAAATTGCGGTGATGGGGGGAGGAGTACCGGATATGTGACCGGAACGTGATGTTCGGGCCCTGCTGTCGGGATTGGAAACATCCCATGACTATGTGAATCCAGTGGCCTGTGTGGTCCCGTCGCCATTGCGGCGGGGGACACGCCGCCCCGGTGCCCGCTGCGCCCGACACGCCCTTAACCTGGTGGTGAGGACGTGCGGGAGCCACCCGTTCGGTCCTGTTCGGGGACCCGGTACCGCCCGGGCCACATGTGTGGACCCGGTCGTCTCGTGTGCTGATGGGCGTAGCGACCAATCTAGACCAGGTAATCATCTGTTGTGAGGCTTTTTCATGCGTAGCTGGCTGACCTATACCGCCGCCCGGGTGGGACTCTTCCTGGCGGCCTTCGGAGTGGTCTACCTATTCGGTGCCCGGTCGTGGGTCGCGCTCATCCTGGCGTGGCTGGTCAGCGGCCTCGCGTCCTATGTTCTGCTGTCCCGGCTGCGCGACCAGCTGTCGGCCCGGACCGTCGAGCGCCTGGAGAGCCGCCGGGGCGTCAACGTGGGAGACCGCCTGTCCGGAGGGGCCTCCCGTGAGGACGACCTCCAGGACGCGGCCGCGTCCGAGCCGGCCGGGACGCCCGCCGACGCGGCCCCCGAGGAGGCCGGTGCCGGGAACGCCGCCGGGAGCGCGGACGCCGACGCGAAGCGGGACGAGGGCGCGGCCGCCGCGTCCAAGGACACCTGACGAACACCTGACGGACGCCCGTCCGGACGTCGGCCGCCCCACCCGGCCGCCTCGCCCAGGGGGCCCGCCTCCGGCCGTCCCCTCGGGCTCTCCCCCGGGACGGGGGAGAGGCCCCGCCGAACGGCGGGGCCTCCCTGCGGCAGGGTCCCGAGGGCGGGACCCGAGGGCGGGACCCGGTCCTCCTGCCCAGGACGTCCGCCCCGGACCGCCGCCCCGGACCGCCGCCCTCAGGCCAGCGGGAACATGCCGAGGCGCGCGTGGTACTCGCCGGCGAGGCGTTCGGTGTCGCTTCCCACGTACAGCCCGTCCGACGTGGCGTGCAGGGCCTCCGCGCCGTGCCCGCGCGCGCGTCCCGGGTTCCACGCCAGCGCGCGTCCCGTCCGCGGGTCCACGGCGCCGATGCCCTCCCGCTCCACCGACCCCGGTCCGGGGTTCAGCTCGCCCTTCTCGTTGTCCATCCAGCGCTGGTGCCCGCCCACGTACACGGCCGACTCGGTGACCTCCACCGAGTACAGGGAGTCGCCCCCGGTCTTGTTGCTCCACGTGGGCTGGGAGTCGGCCTTGTCGGTGTTCTCGAACCGGCTGGTCGACTTGCACAGGCCGGGCTTGACCTTGGGCCCGCCCCCGGTCACGACGGCGAAGTACGAGCCGTCGGGGGAGAACGCCATCTGCCGCATGTACGTGTGGATCCGCTCGTAGTCGCACGGGGCCTCGTAGGCGGACGTGGACCACGGAGTGACGAAGGCTTCCGCGGTGTCGATCATGGCGATCTGGTAGCGGTTCTTGTCGTCCACCTTCGTGAACGTCCCGTTGATGGCGAGCCGTCGGCCGTCCGGGCTCAGGGCCAGCTCCTGCACGCGCAGGCTGCCGCGGCGCGGCTCGGCGAGGCGCGGCGCGAAGTTGCGGTCCACCTCGCCGGTCCGGAGGTCGAGGCGGGCCAGGCCCGTGCGCTCGGCGCCGCTCACCCCCGTGAAGTTCCCGCCCACGTAGAGGCGGGCCCCGTCGGTGGCCAGACGGTTGGTCGCGCCGTCGTCGAGGACGGCGTCGAACTCCGACACGGGGCCGCCGTCGGCGAGGGACAGCCGCGCCAGCCCCCGGGAGGGCTTGCCGTCGACGGCGGTGAACCGGCCGCCGACGACCACGCTGTCGTTCGGCCCGGGGGCGAGCGAGGTGACCATCGCGCTGACGTCCGGCTCGAAGTCGCGGATGATCTGCCCGGTCCCGTGCTCGAAGGCGAAGAGGTTGCGGAGGGTGTGCTCATCGCCGTCGACCTCGGCGACCCTGGTGAACTCACCCCCGACGAGGACCGTGTTCCCGATCCTCAGGATGTCCTTGACCGTCCCGTCCAGGACGTGCGGGGTCCACTGGACGGGCTGCTCGCCGACCACGCCCCGGTGCGCGGCGTGCGCGGCCGGGGCAGTCACCGCGATGCCGACGGGGAGCAGGAGCATGGTGCTCATCGTCAGCGCGACGAACGAACGGCTGGGTTTCACGGAGGATTCTCCTTGGTGTGCGGACCTGCTTGTCGGGCGGGAGGCCGGACGGCCGGGGGGTGTCCGCATTCTTTCAAAGAGTCGCGTGAAAATCACACACAGTGATCATGTTGGCTCTGTCCGTGCCGTCAGGCCCGGGGCGCCGCGGCGAGGTGGCGCAGCTGGGCCGCCACGGCCTCGGCCGCCCTCTGACGGGTCGCCTCGGCGGGAGCGGGGTACCAGATCGCGCGGGCCCCGGCCTCTCCCAGCGGTTCCCCCCGCAGGGGGCCGGCCAGCGCGTGCTCCTCCCCGGCCCGCCGCACCCCGTCGGGGCCCAGGGCCATGCCGACCGGGGCGGCCAGCCCGTGCCAGCGCGGCTCGAAGGTGACGTCGCGGCGACCGCGAGCCCGGCGCACGTGGAGCACGTCCAGAAGGTTCTCCGCCGCCAGGGCCTCCACCAGGCCGGGGAGGGCCCCCAGGGGCAGCGCCCCCTCGTCCTCGAACCCGACCGCCAGGGAGATGCGCTCCACCGCCCTCTCCCCGTCCGGGGCCCACGAGACGCGGGCGCCGCCCGTGAAGGGGGGACCGGCGTCCTGGTGCCCGGAGAACTGGAGCACGGCCGTCCGCGGGGCGCGGTGGCGCACGAGCCGCACGAGCCGCTCCCGGTCCCACGGCGCGAGCGCCGGCTCGTGCGGCCCCCAGCCCGCGGGGAGCACCCCGGCCAGGTGTCCGGTGACGAGCTCGACCGCCCGGCCGAGGGGCGGTGCGAAGGACGCGCCGTGCCGGACCGCCAGGTCGACCAGCAGGTGCGCGCCCAGCGGAGAGATGTCGAGGAACCCGGCCGCGGGCTCGGGAGCGCTCCCGCCCCGGCAGTCGGGAACGTACCCGTGCACCCGGTCCCAGCGGAGCGGGAGGCCGCTGACCCCGTCGAACTGGCCGCCCTCCCCGTCCAGCACCACCCACCGGGCCATCGGCTGCGTGATCAGGGAGCGCAGTCCGTGGGTGAGCCGCGACGACCTGGGGGTGAGCACCTGGAGGACCGTGCCCCGGAGCGCGTTGGCCGACACGGCGTCGGTGATCCAGGAGGACAGCGGGACGACCTCGCGGTCCTGGGCGACGACGAACGCCTCCTCGGCCTCGAACTCGACGGCCGGGTGCCCGGTCTCCTCCCACAGCGAGAAGTCGCCCGGGCCCGAGGTCCACACACCCCCGCCCAGGCGCAGGGCGAGGCCGTCGGCGACGCGGTGCGCCGCCTCGCGCCCCGCGGCGTCGGGCCGCGCCCGCACCTCGGCCCACCAACAGGTGTCGGGCAGGTTGACGGCGGCCTCGGCGCCGAGCAGACGGGAGACCTCGCCCCGCGACTCGACCAGCTGGGCGGGTTCGAGGGTGGCCAGGACGCGGGCCTCGGCGTCCCGCAACTGGACGACTCCGCCGTCCAGGGGGCGCACCGCGAGGTCGGCCCCCGCGTCGCGGAGCGAGTGGGCGACCGCGACCATGCCGGGTTCCGCCGCCAGCAGTGCGACCACGTCGTAGCTCAACGGTTCTCCTTGGCGATGCCGCCGGAGGGACGGCGGGGTCGGGTTCGGCGTGACCGGGCGAAACGGGAGGGGTGTCCGGGTCCGGACCCGGACGGGGGCACGGTCGGCGCCGGGTGGCTGGTGGCTCGGTGCTGGTGGCTCGGCATGCGTGCGTGCGGGGGCCTGCGGGGCGGGGAAGCGTGGGAGCGGACGTCGTGGGGCCCGTCCCTCCGGTGGGGAACCGGTAGAGGGGGCCTGCGGTCAAGGGGTATCCGGAACTCCGTGCCAGTACGAACCTCTTCCGCGAGGGAGAGGTCACACATTGTCGTGGTGCATCGGCATAATACGCACAACGCGCCCCAGGGGGCGGCGGTTCCGACGGACCTGGGCAGGGTGACCGGTACATGAGATTCGAGCTGGTAGAAGTCCCGGGCGCGCTCGGGGAACCCGCGGGCGACCTCCCGCGCGGCGACGTCCCGCCGATGCGCGTCCCCGTCGCGCACGAGATCGTGGCCGTGCGCATGCGCGAGCGCACCGGGGAGCTGCGGACACGTCTGACCAGCATCATCGAGGCGGTGCGCCCCGCCCTGAATCGCATGGATGCGAGCATCGTCCGCTCCGAGCGCGAGTTGGCCGATACCGGCCACGATTCGACTGCCGAACCGCCCCAGAACTTCCGGGGCGACCGCTTCTCCGCCCGGGAAGGCGGTGACCGGTGAGCGCGTGGGACATCGACGCCCCCTCCGTCGGGACGGTGCTCAACGAGGTGCTGGGCAAGGTCGGCGACGGCAGCGGCGACGCGCTCGACGGCGCCCTGACCACCACCGGCGACGAGATCATGAACGCCGCCACGGCGGCGTGCAGCGGACCGGTCGAGGGGGAGCTGTATTACTTCCTCGAACACGTCGGCGCCCTCGCGGAGGAGATGGTCGAACGGGCCGGCTCCGCACTGGAGGGGTGCGCCCTGGCGGTGGACGCCTACCTCGTCGGTGACCTGGAGATGGCGGAGGAGGCCCAGGCCAACGCCACGTATGTCGAGAACCCCATGAACGCTCCGCACTGACCCGCGCCGGTCCGGCGCGCACGCCCTGCCGCGCACCGGTCGCGAAGCCCCGACCGGGCCGTGCCCTCCGTGCCCCGGTCGCCCCTCTCCCACCCCCTGCCCCCGCCGGGCCGGCTGCTCCCGCCCGGCGGCGGATCCCCCACCTCCTCCCCACGGAGTCGCCATGCCCCCTGTCGACGTGACGAGACCCGAGCCCGACCCCCGGAACCAGCAGCCCCTCGACAACGACTTCACCGTCCTGATCGTCCCCGAGGCCATTCCCGTGCCCGGCACCTCGGTGGAGGTCCTCCAGACGGCCGCGGCGAACCTCAGGGCCGCCGCGGAGGAGGTCGCGGAGGGAGGCGCGGGGGTCGAGAGTTCGTGGCAGGCCCTCCAGGCCCACTACACCGCTCCCGAGTCGGAGGCCCTCCTCGCCGCGATGGGCCCGGTCGCCCGCAAGGGCGACACCGTCCTGGAGGACGTCTCCGCGGTCGTGACCGCGCTGGAGACCTTCGCCGAGGAGGCCGAGAGCGCCCGGACCCGGCTGCGCAACATCAGGGACGACGCCGTGGCCTTCGTGGAGGAGGTGCGGGACGAGGAGTTCTGGGCGCTCAACCCGTGGCACTACGGCAAGAACCGCTCCCTGAAGCTGTGGGCCAACATCGTCTGGGCGACGTTCCAGGAGGCGGAGAGGGAGTGCGCCACCGCCATCTCCGCGGTGAACGGGCAGGGCAACACCTACACGGCCGTGGGCGATGAGGCGCCCGGTCCCCGGGAGATCGTCTACGGCCTCGACCCGGACAAGGTCCCCGACATCGCGTTCGACCTCACCGAGTTCTCCGAGTGGCAGCGCGCGGGGGAGGAGGGCTGGGCCCACCTCACGGGGTCGGACAAGCCGTGGCCGCTCGACTGGGCCGCCGACGCGTTCGCCGCCCAGCAGGAGCACTTCGGCGTCGGGATGGCCTGGGGCCTCGGTGTGGGAGCCCTGTCCTCGATTGGGCTGTGGCGCGCGGGCAGCGGGTGGGCCGGCAGCGTCGGCGAGGCGGTGGACAACGCCGTCACCCACAAGGAGGAGGCCTTCCAGGGGTACGGCGCGCTCGTCGGGATGTACGGCGAGGACGGGTGGATGAACCCGTTCGACTCCGAGGAGGGCTCGGGGCGGACCTGGCGGGAGAACGCCGGGGCGGCGTGGACGGAGGTCGGCCACGACCTGTTCCCCTGGCGGGAGTGGGAGGACCGGCCCGCGTACACGCTGTCCACGGCGGGCGGGAACCTGGCGCTGACCGTGGTGGCGTTCCCCGTCAGGGGCGGCATGCTGCTCAGCCGGATCGGCGGTGGCGGGCCCGACCTCCCGGACATCGACGTGCTGGAGCGCCCGGGGGTGGCCTGGGAGCCGGGCGCCGCGGCCCGGCCGGGGTTCAGCCTGGCCCAGACGCTGAGCGGGATCAGGACCGGGTTCTCCGACACCTCCACCGGCATCGGGCTGCGTCTGGACCAGCTGCGCACGGGGATGGCGGCGCGGTTCGCCCACTGGGAGGTGGTGGAGGGCGCGCCGGAGCCCGACGGGAGCGGCGGGCCCGGGGCCGGACCGGAGCCCGGGACCGGACCGGTGCCGGTGCCTGTCCACGCGGGGGACGGGGGTGTTCCGGACGGCAGGGCCGGGGCGCCCGCGACGGCGGTCCCGGCCGGTCGCGGCGACGACGTGAGGGTCGCCGAGCTCGTCGCCGACGTCGAGCGCTACAGCGGCATGGACGCCGACGCGCGGCCCGCATGGCTCCTCGCACGTGAGGAGGTGCCGGTCGGTGCCGGTGCCCGGGGCGGGGGGACGGAGGTCCCCGGCGGGGACGGTACCGGCGACCGTTCCGACCAGGACTTCCGCATCAGCGCCGCCCACGACCCGGATCCGCGACCCGCCACCCCCGCCTCGACGCCCCGCGACGGAACCACTGCCGCAAGCCCCGCCCCGGTCCCCGACGGTCCGAGCACTGGTCACGGAGGCGGCACCCCTCGCCAGGCCGAAGGGGCCCCTCTGCTTCCGAGCCCAGAAGAACCTCCCACCACTTTTCCGGTGGGTGAGGGCTTCGAGTTCCGCAATGTCGACGACGGTGCCGGAGACGGGGCATCGGATGTCATCGTCCCGGAGCCGGTCAGGGAAGTGGCCGGGGAACTCGATGAACGTGCCGAGGACAGAAGTTCTCTGATCGAGGATTTCGGCCTGGGTACAAGGGGAGGAACTTATCCTGAGGCGTATCAGGACAAGCTGCCGACCGCCGACCCGATGAAGCTTCGTGAGTTTGCGTCCAGGGGAAGAATCTTGGGCGAGGTTCTAGATGGGATGGTGACGAGAAGGGATGATCGCGGTCTCATTCTGGAAGTCAACGGAATCGATATCAAGGTTTGGCTTGAGAGGCTGGTGGTGCACAGGGGGAATGAGATGGCCGAGTTCAAGGAACGGCATGGATTGAGTGATGCCTCTCTCGGCAAGAAGGGCGGGGCGGTCAACGCGATCGTCATCGACAGGCGATCAGGGCTTGTTGCGGAAGGCTTCAACGGGCACAGTAATGGTACGAGCATCCCCGATGTTGAATTGCATGGGTTGATCCGGGATCGGATTGCACAAATGCATCGCCCTGTGGATCCTCGGGTGCCGGGCTCCGGCTACCCCCAGTACAACGAGAATCAAGAGGTGGTGCGCTATACCCCCTACCCCCATGGGGACACTCCCACGCGCCATGCGGAGGTGAAGGCCCTCAATCGGTTGCTCCAGGAGAGGGAAGCGGCTGGAACGGAGGTTATCGTGGGGGAGTTCCAGTTGGATAATAGATTCACTCTGAAGGCAGAAAGGCCCGGCGACTGCCCTTGTTGTGCGAACTGCTATAGAATCACCGAAGGGGTTCCCGCCCCCCGGGTGGGGAAGAACACCTGGCCTCCAACGAATGAGGCGTGCGAGCTGGTCGGAAGGGATGGTCCTCCCCGTGAGGCGAGTTGATTCGGAAGAGCTCGATTACCTGGATGAGATTTCAGTCAGGATTCCAGGGGGAAGTTTCACCGGGCAGGCCGTTGAGAAAGACGGGAGGTTCACGCATTACCAGACCTTCGTGAAGGGCTACGCCCTCGGTCCGGTTTTCCTACTGAATGAACGCGGCGTGGCCCTTGAGTACTCCAACCGTGTCGGAAATATTTCCCTTGGTCCATATTTCTTCTGGGACGAAAACGGAAGGCTCCGTGAAGAAGGTGTCTCGGACTACTCTGACGGGAGTCTGAGGGTTCTACGGAGATGGGACGAAGCGGGAATTCTTGTTCACTTCGAGGAGAATCCGCCGCGTGCGCCGTTCGTGGATCCCGAGACAGGGGAAAATCTTTTCAGACCTTGGCGATCTGTTCCTTCCCATCCTGGGATTCCAGGGCGTGAAGGTTATGTGGAAGCTGTCGGGATGGGGGAGTTGGACTTCGAGGGTCGAGTGACGTATCAAGGTGCTGCCTATACAGGCGAAGCGGTGCTCGTTGAAGGATCCGGGCGGGCCGAGATGCGGACTTTTGTAGAAGGGGCCGAGGACGGACCTTTTCTAGTGTGGTCGCCCAGCGGAAAACTCGTGACCCAGGGGGTTACCCGAGATCCCTATGGTCCGGTCGGGCCTTGGCACGAGTGGAACGAGGAGGGGAGGCTTCTCTCCGAGACGATCTACGACGCGCTGGGCAACCGCATCATCTTCCGTGGGATGGACGAGGCGGGGAACATAGCGAAGGAGGAGGTCTTTCCTCCGGAGCGCTTGCTGCGGGATCCCGAGACCGGGGAGGAGCGCCCGGCTCCGTGGCTGTAGATTCCTGGCTGGGAATATATGGTCAGGCCGAACCCTCAGAAAACGGAGAAGTCGTTGTTCATCGTGGTAAGAGATCCTGAGAAATACGAGATCGAAGAACTGGTCCAAATGTACCTGGACGAGGGGTTTGACCGGGGGCACGCGGAGACTTACGCGAAGGTCGCCAAGAATTCTCCGGGCGATGTCAGGTTAGAATAACCCCTCAGATGATGCCTGTGCTCATGGTCTGGCACCTTTGATGGGTGTTATGGCGGTCTGAGGCTTCGATATTTTGCGAGGACTGTCGAAAGGATGCCTTCCTGGCTGATGGAAAAATTAAGGGAGGCCAGGCGTCTGTGGCAGTGGAAGGCGAGTTCGGGCAGTCAAAAGGGAGGGTTGGGGAATGGGTGGGCGTCTGCCGGTCGGTGGTTTGGGAATGATCGAGCAGCAGGAGATCCTTCAGGGGATCGGTGAAGATCTTCTTGGGTTTGCCCCTGAGGGCTGGGAGCGGCTCCGTTATGAGTACTCCGCTGTTGCTAAATATGCAACCGACAGTCTTACGGTTGAATACTCGAACGGCGAGTCCGAAATGGTGGACTGCCCGGTCACGGTTCTCTCGAAGCTCGCAAGGCTGCGGGCAGGGATGTACCAGGAGGGGAAGGGGACGTGGTTCTCGGTCGAGTACACGATCGTGCCCCCCTCGAAGTACAGCGTGGACTTCAACTACGACGAGTACCCGGACTTCACGTTCCGCCCGAGCCCCGAGGGTTTCGCGGACGACCTGAAGACCTTTCCCCGGGCCGAGGGGTTCGTCCCCGATTGGTTGAGGGAGCAGGTCGAGGCGGCGCGGGGCGGGGCCGGGTAGTCCGCACACCCGACCCGACCCTCACCCCCACCCCGCCACCAGCCGGTCCTACAGCGCCCCGGACCGCCCGCCGAGGTGCTCCGCGAAGTGCCTCTCGATGGCGCGGTGGAGCATCACCTGGTTCTCGGGGTTCGCGAAGCCGTGCCCCTCGTCCTCGGCGACGATGTACTCGACGGGCACCCCGCGCGCACGCAGGGGTCCGACGATGTTGTCGGACTCCGCCTGGACCACGCGGACGTCGTTGGCGCCCTGGGCGACGAGCAGCGGGGTGCGGATCCGGTCGACCATGGTGATGGGCGAGCGGGCCAGCATGTCGGCCTCCTGCTCCGGGATGTCGGGGTCGCCGACGTAGCGGTACCAGTTGTTGGCCATGCTGGGCTTGAGGAACGGCGGCAGGGTGCGCATGAAGTTCGCCAGGTCCGAGATGCCCACGTAGTCCACCGCCGCGGCGAAGTAGTCCGGGGTGAACGTGACGCCGACGAGCGCCGCGTAGCCGCCGTAGGAACCTCCGGCGATGCCGATGCGGGCAGGGTCGGCGTAGCCCCGGGCCACCGCCCAGTCGGCGGCGTCGATGAGGTCGTCGTGCATCTTCCCGGCGAACTCGCCGATCGCGGCGGAGATGTGCCGCTTGCCGTAGCCGGTCGAGCCCCGGAAGTTGACCTGGAGCACCGCGTAGCCGCGGTTGGCCAGGAACTGCACCGTCTTGTCGAAGGACCACGTGTCGTGGGCCCAGGGCCCGCCGTGCACGAAGAGCACCAGCGGCAGGTTCTCGGGCGCCGCCCCGAGCGGCAGGGTCAGGAACCCGTGCAGCGGCAGACCGTCCCGGGCCGGGAACCGGACCGGGGTCATGGGGGCCAGCTCGGCGGGGTCCAGCTTCGCGTGCGGGCGGAAGAGCAGCCTGCTCTCCCGGGTCGCGTGGTCGTAGAACCAGGTCGCCCCCGGGTCGCGGTCGTGGACGAAGGAGACGACCCACCGCTGCTCGGACTCGTCCGAGGACACCGATCCGAGCACGCCGTCGGAGAGCTTGGACAGCTCGGCGTACACCTCGGCGAAGTGCGGGTCCAGCACCTCGATCCTCGGCCGGTCGCCCACGAAGCGGGCCGCGATGACCTCCCCGGTGCGCCGACTGAAGTACAGGGCGGGGGGCAGTCCGGGGGACACCATCCCCATGGTGCACAGGCTGTGCCCGTCCACGGCGGCGACCACGGTCTCCTCGCCGGTCTCCCGGTCGAGGCGGACGACCCGCATGTCGTCGGAGTCCCGGTGGGAGCCGAGCAGCAGGCCCTTCCCGTCCGGGGTCACCAGCTGGAGGGGCAGCCCGTACGGGTACTCCGGGCCGCCCTGCCGGGACAGGAGGCGCTTGTCCCCCTCCGCGCCGTCGATCGCGTAGAAGGAGTGGGTGCCGTCGTCGGCCACCTCCACGTGGAAGGCCGGCTCCCCCTCGCTGTCGACCAGGGTGTTGCTGGTCGGGGCGGTCTGTTCCACGAGCACGGTCGTCTCGCCGGTGGCCACGTCGATCCGGAACACGTCGAAGAGCATGGGCCTGAGGTTCATCCAGACCCGCACGCTGCCGGGCGAGGGCTTGTGCGGCTCGACGACGGCCACGCGGGAGCCCGGGGCCATGGGCGTGAGGTCGACGGCGGGCTCGTCCGGTGCGTGGAGGTCCACCCGGTAGAGGTGCCAGTCCTCGTTGCCGTCGGTGTCCTGGAGGTACAGGAGCCAGCGCGGGTCGTCGGTCCAGTGGTAGGTGTGGACGCCGCGCCGGGTCTCGTGCGTGACGCACACCGCGTCCTCGTGGCTCTCCCCGACGCCGCGCACCCACACGTTCGTGCGGCCGTGCTTCGGCGCCAGGTAGGCGATCCGGGTTCCGTCGGGCGAGATCGACGCACCGGAGAACTCCGGGTCGGCGAAGAACTCCTCGACGTCGAACAGGGTCGGAAGGGACTCTCGGCTCGTTGTCTGGGTCATCCGGTGCTCCAGTCGGGGTCGGCGTCGCGTGAGCGTGCGGCGCGCCCCGTGCGGTGCGCACCGCCGCCCGGGGCCCTCCCGCGGACGGCCCCGGAACCAACGCAACACCATGACGTAGGGGCACGGTCAATCCGGCGGGACGGCGGTCCGGGCCCGCGCCGAGTGTCCTCCGGCTGCGGCAGCATGTCCGGTATGGACAACCCCCAGACCTATAGGGACGCGGCTCGCGAGAAGGGCGTCCCCGAACACGTCATCGACCACGCCCTGCGCCTCACCCTTCCCCAGACCGAGCTGACCACGTCGGACGCCGACGGCGGCGTCCCGGCCGGGAGGTACGGCGGTCTCCCCTCCCTCCCCGCGGGGGTCGAGTGGGGCGGCGGGCTGGACCTCGTCGCGACGGTCGACTGCGCGGCCCTCCCCCCGGACGGGTTCGACCTCCCGCTGCCGCGTGACGGACGCCTGCTGTTCTTCGCCAACAGGACCGACCCCGAGGGGGCCGTGCTGATCGAGGACTCCCGTGCCGTGATCCACATCCCCGCGGGGACGCCCACGACCGAGCGGGCGCTCCCCGAGGGCGCCCTCCCCGCTCTCGACCCGCGCCCCCTCTACGCCCGGGCCGTCCGGAGTTTTCCGACGCCCGCCGACGACGCCGTCCTCTCCGACCCGGAGACCAGGCTCCTCTACCGGGAGTACAGGCTGGGCGATCACGATCACAGGATGCCGTCCTGGGACGACAGCCTGCTCCTGGGCGGGTACGCCTACTCGCCGCAGGACCCCCCGATCATGGGCTCCTCCCCGGAGGACGAGAAGGGGGGCTGGGTGCTGCTGGCCCAGGCCCAGCTCGACATGCCCGAGGACCGGGGGTTCACCGCGTGCCCGTTCTGGATCATCCAGCGCGATGAGCTCGGGGCGGGGAACTTCGCGGCGGCGGCCCTGGTGACGCTGACCTACCACTGAGGCGGTTCCGGCGTTCCGCACGCCCCGGACCGCACGCCCCGGCGCGGCAGCCGGCGGACGGGCCGCCTTCCCGCCCACCCGTCCGCCGACCGGCCCGCGGACACCGCGGCCCGCCCCGCGCGGGGCGGGCCGCCGTGTCCCGCAGGACCGACGGGTCAGGGGTGGCGGATGTCCGGCCAGGGCGCCGCGGCGCCCCCCGCCGTGGCGTCGCCGAGGGCGAACGACGGGTGCGGCGGCTGGTTGTAGGCGGTGTTCTGCCAGGCCAGTGCCACCCGGTACTGGGTGTCGTGCACGAGGGTCGGGACGCGCAGGTCCGTCTCGTGCGGCGTGGAGTAGATCCTCAGGGCCGTGTTGTCGGCGGTGCGCCAGACGACCTCCTCGCGCCAGTCGCCGAGGATGTCGCCGGACAGGGCGGGGGTCGCCTTGGTGCCGTTGTTGGAGGAGACGCCCTGCCCGTCGAGCAGGCGGGTGCTCCCGTCCGGGTCGTACTCGTCGATCCGGGTCCCGTCGAGCAGTTCGCGGCTCCCGTCGCCGTCCCACCACACCAGGAAGTTGGCGGAGCCGGGCTTGGGCCCGACCTCGTCGCCGTCGGTGTCGCGCAGTCCGGACACGCTGGAGGACCAGAACTCGGCCCCCGGGCTGCCCGCCCAGACGTCTCCCGCCACGCCGCGTCCGTTGTCGTTGCCGGAGCCGAGGGTCCACAGCACGTCGCCGGTGGCCGCGTCCGCGAGCCAGGCGTCCGGGGAGGCGGTGTTCTCGCCGACGCCGTACACCTCCAGGCCGGGCCGGTCGGGGACGAAGTCGCCGACGTGCAGGGCGTCGCCGTGCCCGTGGCCGGTCTCCCACAGGCCGGTTCCGTCGTCGTCCACGGCGGCGGCGCCGAACATGACCTCGTCGCGCCCGTCGCCGTCGGCGTCCGCGACGGACAGGCTGTGGAAGCCCTGCCCTGCGTAGGCCCCGTTGCCCGGGGCGTCGGAGTCGAACACCCAGCGCCGCGTCAGTTCGCCGTCGCGGAAGTCCCAGGCGGCGATGACCGCGCGGGTGTAGTAGCCGCGGGAGAACACCATGCTGGGGTTCTCGCCGTCCAGGTAGGCGGTCCCGGCGAGGAACCGGTCGACCCGGTTCCCGTAGTTGTCGCCCCAGTCCGCGACGTTGCCGCGCCCGGGGGCGTAGTCGGCGGTGTCGAGGGCGCGGCCGGTGGCGCCCTCGAACACGGTCAGGTACTCGGGTCCGCTGAGCACGTACCCGCCGGAGTTGCGGTGGTCGGCCCCGGCGTCGCCGATGACCGTCCCCTCGCCGTCGCGGGTGCCGTCGGCGGTCTTCATGGCGATCTCGGCGCTGCCGTCGCCGTCGTAGTCGTACACCTGGAACTGGGTGTAGTGGGCGCCCGCCCGGATGTTGGCGCCCAGGTCGATGCGCCACAGGCGGGTGCCGTCGAGTGTGTAGGCGTCGATGAGCACGGGGCCCGTGGGCCCGCTCTGGGAGTTGTCCTTGGCGTTGGTCGGGTCCCACTTGAGGACGATCTCGTACCGGCCGTCGCCGTCGAGGTCGCCCACGGAGGCGTCGTTGGCGTCGTAGGTGTAGGCGGAGCCGTTGACGCTGCCGCCCTCGGGACGGTCCAGGGGGACGTCCAGGTGGCCGTCCGCGAAGGTGAGCGAGGGCGCGGACGGGGGCTGCTCCTGGCCTCCGACGACCGCGGCGACGGTGTAGGCGGCGTCGGCCGGGGCGTCGGGGTCGAGGTGGTTGGTCGCCCCGGTGAGGGGTTCGGGGGTGATGAGTTCGCCGTCGCGGTAGACGTTGAACGCGGTGGCGGGGTCGTCGCCGCCGAGGAGCCGCCAGGTGACGAGGTTGCCGTCGGGGCCGCCGACGCTGACGACGCCGCGGTCGAGCCGCTCGGCCACGCGTGCCCCGGCGGGGGCGTCGGAGGTGTCGGAGGAGGAGGGTGCGGCCGTCGCGGTCGCGACGCTTCCGGGGTCGGTGAGGGTGAGCGCGCCGGCGCCGAGGGCCAGCGCGGCGGCCGTGGCTGCCGTGACGGCGGTCCGGCGCCGTCGGTGAGCGGGGGGTGGCATGGGTTCCTTCTCTCGGGGGGTCGCGGGCGGGGTGTGCGGCCCCGCTCCGCCGGGGGTCGGCACGCATGTAGGCAAGCGCTTACCAGGCGTGTCGGGAACAGAACGTAACACGGCGGCGACTCAGGGGGAATCCCTGCAACCGGACGCGCCGCCGCCCGCCCCCGTCGGCGCGGGGGCGGGCGGGGTCAGGCGACGTGGACGCTCTGGCCGTGTTCGTCGACCTTCCGCTCGCCCGGGTCCACCGTCGTGACGTATCTGCCGGTGCAGCCCGGGTCCGAGAAGACGTGGACCGGGCCGTCGGTCCGGTTGTCGACCACGAGGGGCCAGCGGTCCGTGTCGTAGCAGCCCCGGGGGTCCCGGTGTTCCGTGCCGTTGATGACGAGGGCGCCCTCGGCGGCCTGCGCCGGAGCGGCCCCGAGGGCGAGGGTGGAGAAGGATGTGAGGAGCAGTGCGGCCATGGTGTGCTTCACGGGCATTCCGATCACTTCGGGTGATGTATTGAGCACATAATGTCCACGCCTGCAAGTGGAGAAACCGCCCGGCGTGCTGTTGGGGCGCAGGTCACGCCGCATACGGGGCAAGCGACCGAATTCTCTGCGACCGGGTGGCCCGGTGGCCGGACCGCTCGCCCTCCGTGGGCCGGGGCCTGCGCCGGGCCACGGAGGACACGGGCGGGCGCTGCACAGGACCGGGCACAGGACCGGTCCCGGGGCGAGGGGCGGTCAGCCGCCGAGTCTGGCCGCCTGCATGTCGGTCAGCCGCCGCACGAAGACGGCCGCGGCGACCGCCGCCGGTACCGCCACCGCGTGCGCGGCCAGGGCGGCCCAGGCCATCGGCAGGAACTCGAACTCGTACACCTCGATGGAGCCGAAGTCGCCGATCCCGTGCCTCTCCTCGATCATCAGCGCCCACGGGGTCCAGAACAGGGGCCAGGTCGCCAGGGCGGGCAGCCACAGCGCCCACCAGAGGTGGACCACCCCGGCCGGGGCCGTGCGCCCGCCCCGGTCCGCGGGGCTGGAGGCGTGCCAGACGTCGTCGGCGATCTGCTTGGGGAGCCAGAGGTTGCCCACCGGGACGAACCAGCCGAGCACCGCCATGCGCGGGCGGTAGCGCAGACGCCCGGGGGCGAACGACTCCGCGAGCGTGCGCACGCGCAGGAACCAGACCGTCCAGGCCACCAGAAGCCCCGCGCCCAGGGCGATCTGGACGTACCAGAGGGCGAGGGCGAAGGTCCGCCACCCCCACAGCTCCCTCGACGCCGCATAGGCGTGGCCGCTCAGCTCCACGCCCGATTCGGCCGCCACGACGAGCTGGTGGACGACCGCGACCGCGGCGGCGAGCGCGAAGAGGACGAGCAGCCAGTGGACGGCGGCCTGCTCCCCGCGCGGTGGACGCGGCGGGGCCTCGCCGCGTGCGCGGCGGCGTTCGTGGACCAGCAGGGGCGCCGGCGGTCCGTCGGGGCCGACCGGATCGACCGGGTGGCCCGGGGCGGGGACGCCGGGCGGGCGCGGAGCGGTTCCGCGGTGGCCGCCCGACGCCGGAACCGGTTGCGGGTCGGATCCCCCCGGCCGGCCTCCCCGTGCGGCGCGCCCCTCGGGGGCGGCGTCCCCTCCCGGGACTCCTCGGGCCGGGGCGTCCCCCTCCGGGACACCCCCGGCCGGGGTTCCCATGGCGGGGGTTCCCATGGCCGGGACGGCCTCCTCCGGAGTGTCCGCCTCCGGGACGACCGCGGTCAGCGCGAGGGTCCGGCGTGCGGCGACGACCCGGGTCAGCTCCTCGGGGAGCCACCGCTCGTGGACGGGCGCGGGCAGGGAGGCCGTGAGCGCGGCCAGTTCCTCCAGCGCCCCGCCGACCCCGGGGCGGTCGTCGGGCTCCTTCGCCAGGCATCCGGCGACCAGGGCCGCGAGGGTGGTCGGAACGCCGCCCAGGTCCGGGGCCTCGTGCACGATCCGGTAGGCCACAGCGTGGGCCGGGCCCTGCCCGAACGGGCTGCGCCCCGTGGCGGCGAAGGCCAGCACGCACCCCAGCGAGAACACGTCCGAGGCCGGGCCCACCGGCAGGGCGCGCGCCTGTTCGGGGGACATGAACGCGGCCGTTCCCAGCACCGTGGAGGTCCGGGTGAAGGACGTGGCGTCCAGGGCGCGGGCGATGCCGAAGTCGATGAGCCGGGGCCCGTCCTCGGCGAGGACGACGTTGGCGGGCTTGAGGTCGCGGTGCACCACCCCGCAGGCGTGCACCGCCGCCAGGCCCTCGGCCAGTCCCGCGCCCAGCACGGCCACCGATTCCGCCGGGAGCGGTCCGTGGTCGGCCACGGCCCGGTGGAGGGAGGGGCCGGGGATGTAGGCGGTGGCCAGCCAGGGCGGGTCGGCGTCGGGGTCGGCGTCCACGACCTGCGCGGTGTAGAACCCGCCCACCTTCCTCGCTGCGGTCGCCTCGGCGGCGAACCGCCGCCGGAACTCGGGGTCCTCGGCCAGTTCGGGGTGCACGGTCTTGACGGCGACGAGGCGCCCGCCCGGTGAGCGTCCCAGGAACACCCTCCCCATGCCGCCCGTGCCCAGCCGCCCCGCCAGCCGGTAGGGGCCGATCCTGAGGGGGTCGCCGTCGCGCAGGGGGGTGGCCATGGGATCACGCTCCGCCAGAGGTCGTGTGTCCGAACGGCCTGATGATCCCAGAAATCCGCCCCTGTGGGGCATTGTGCCCGCATCCGGCCAGGGCGGACACCCGCGCGGGGCGCTGTCCCGCCCGGGGTGTCCCGGGCCCGCGCCCGCGCCCGGCCGGGCCTCGGGATCAGGGCCGACGGAGGGGCAGGGCGGCCCGGCCCCGAACGGTGTGTGGTCCCGCCCGGGGCCGTCCCGCTCCGCGGCGGGTTCGGTCAGTCGTGGTTCTCCTTCTGCTGAGGCAGGGAGGACGATTCCGTCGGAATGGACCATGCCGCGAGCAGGCGCAGTGCCTCCGCTGAAGGGCTGCCGGGTTCAGCCGCGTTGACGTACATCGTGAGGCCGGGCTCTCCTGCCAGGGCGAGCGCCTCGTAGACCAGATCGATGTCCCCGACGATCTCGTGGTGGACCCTCTTCGTTCCCGCCCGGTGCTCGTGCACGTTGCGTGAGGCCCATCGGACACGGAAGTTATCGGACCGGGTGGCGAGCTCACCGATCAGGTTGGACAGGTCGTTGTCGTGCGGGTTCTTGGCGGCGGTGAGATGGAGCATCGCCGCGCTGTCGCCGGCGACCTCGTCCCAGTCGCGGTAGAACGACTTCGCACCCGGGTCGAGATGGATGTAGCGGGCGTGGTTCCAGGGCCCGGTCGAGCCGGAGAGCAGTCCCGAGTAGAGGGCCCGCGCGAGCGCGTTCATCGCCACGATGTCGGCCCGCTCGTTCTGCACGATCGCAGGCAGGTCTGTCATCTGGTCGAGGATCAGCTGCAGCGTCGAGCGCACAGCCGGTACCGCTGGGCGCCGGACGCGAGTTCTCGCCGCTCTGGTCTGGCTGCCGCGGGTGAGGTGGAAGAGGTGGCGGCGCTCCAGCTCGTCGAGCTGGAGCGTGTCGGCGATCGCGTTCAGCACGGAGTCGGACGCGCCGGTCGCGTCACCGCGCTCGAGCCTGGTGTACCAGCTCACGCTCACGCCGGCCAGGGCGGCCAGCTCTTCGCGGCGCAGCCCGGGAACCCGGCGTCCGCCGCCTCCGGGGAGCCCGGCATCCTCCGGTCGGATCCTCGCTCTGCGAGAAGCGAGGAACTCGCGCATCTCGGCCCTGTTGTCCACGAACCCGATTCTAGTTGCGCTCCGGCGGATGAGGGGGTCACTGCCGATGACCCCATCAAGCGGCTCTGCCACCAGGGGAGACGCTGCTGTTCCATGGGGTCATGACTACTGCACGGGCTTATGCCGCGACCTCTCCGACCGACCCGCTCGCACTCACAACGATCGAGCGTCGCCCTGTCGGACCGAACGATGTGCTGATCGACATCGCCTACACGGGCGTCTGCCACTCCGACATCCACACCATCCGCGGCGATTGGGGCCCGATCGCCTACCCGCTGGTCGCCGGCCACGAGATCGTCGGCACCGTCACAGAGGTCGGCTCGGAGGTCTCCCGCCACAAGGTCGGCGACAGGGTCGGCGTCGGATGCATGGTGAACTCCTGCCGCGAGTGCGTCAACTGCCTCGCCGGCCTGGAGAACTACTGCCTGAAGGGCAACACCCTGACCTACGGCAGCGTCGACCGCGACGGCACGATCACGCAGGGCGGCTACTCCACGCACATCGTGGTCGTGGAGGACTTCGTGGTCAGTGTTCCCGAGAACATCCCCTACGAGGCCGCGGCCCCGCTGCTCTGCGCGGGCGTCACCGCCTACTCGCCCCTCGCCCACCGGAACGTCGGCCCCGGTAAGAGGGTCGCCGTCGTCGGCATGGGCGGCCTCGGGCACATGGCGGTCAAGTTCGCCCACGCGATGGGCGCTGAGGTGACCGTGCTGTCGCAGTCCCTGAACAAGCAGGAGGACGGCATCCGCTTCGGAGCCGACCACTACTACGCCACCAGCGACGCGAGCACTTTCAAGACGCTGGCCGACAGCTTCGACCTCATCGTGAACACCATCAGCGCACCGGTCGACCTCCAGGCGTACCTCTCGCTGCTCGCCCTCGACGGCACGATGGTCAACCTCGGAGCACCCGCCGAGCCGCTGCCCGTCTCGGTCTTCGCCCTCATGGGCAACCGTCGCTCCTTCACGGCGACCTCGATCGGAAGCATCGCCGAGACGCAGGAGATGTTGGACTTCTGCGCGGAGCACGCCATCGCACCCGAGGTCGAGCTCATCGCAGCGGCCGACGTCAACGCCGCCTACGAGCGTGTCCTCGAGTCCGATGTCCGCTACCGGTTCGTCATCGACGCCGCCACCATCTGACCGGTGAAACGTGGGCGAACCGCTGGGCACAAATCCAGCAGTTCGCCCGCTACCGCTCCGGCCTGCCCGAGCAGGGCCGCGAGGCAACGGCGCACGCCCCCTGCTCGACCGGGTTCGCCGATCACGCCCGGTCGGCTATGTGACCATCGCCTTCTAGGGCGATCCGATGGAGAGGAAAGGTGTCCGTCATGGTGGATGAAGAGACCACAGAGCGACTCGCGCGTGCCCGGATCGCATGGTTTTCGTCTGTGCGCCCCGACAACTCACCGCACACGGTGCCCGTCTGGTTCGTACACGACGAGGACAGCATCTGGGTGACCAGTTCCGTGTCGAGCCGCAAAGTCGCGAATGTGAGACTGAACGACCGGGTGACCGTCGCCATCGACGGTTCTGCTCCGCACTCCTTGGTCGCACAGACCCGCGCCGAGATCATCGACGACATGTCGGAGCACCCGGGCGTCGTCGCGGGCTTCGCGCGCAAGTTCGGCGGCTTCGACATCACCGACGAGTCCATCGCCGGACCGCTGGTGCTCCTGCGGCTCACCGTCACGCGCTGGTTGCTCGACGGTTCAGCCCAATAAGGGGTGCTTCTCCCGAACGCCCGGCAACAGGACGAGCAATCCGCGAGTAGCTACCGCGCTGGGATGGGGGACCGGCCGCCCGACAACTCGGGCACGTGCTTGTACGGGGCCGAGCGGGACACCCCGAGCAGACGGGCGATCGAGGCCACCGAGTTGTGGGGGCGGCTCAGCAGGTCGCGGGCGTGATGGACCTGCTCGGCGGTCCCGTCCGGGGGTGGCCCGGCTCCGACCTGGACCCGCTCCTTCTGCCGCGCCGTACCCGGACGCCCCTCAAAGCAGCCGTCGTCTCGGGCGGAGGGTTCGGCCTCAGGTGCAGCCGTCGCCTCAGGCGGAGGTGCCGGGGACCAGGCCGTTCCGGAGCAGGAGCAGGTAGGCGTCGGCGGCGGCCCGGCGGCGCTCGGCCGGGTGCTCGGTGATCGCGTGGATCAGCCCGCACAGCAGCTTGAGCAGGTTCTCGCCGGTCAGGGGCGTCTCCGGGCGGGCGCGTTCGAGGAGCCGCGAGGTGGCCGCGACCAGTTCGCCCTTGGCCCGGCGCAGGGACTCCCGCTCGTCCTCGACGGTGATGAGGACGTCGAACAGGCCGGGCTGGTCGAGCGCTGCCGTCAGGGCCGCCCGGAGGAAGTCGTCGAGGCCGTGCCGGGGATCGGGGTCGGCCACCGCCTCGGCCGCCACGCGGTTGAGGTCGGTGACGGCCTCCTCGACCACGGCCTCCAGCATCGCCCGCGGGGTGGGGTAGAGGCGGTAGACCGTCCCGACGCCGACCCCCGCGCGGCGGGCCAGCTCGTTGAGCTTGAGGTCGGTCTCGCCTGCGCCGACCGCCTCCCGGGCCTTCTCGAAGATCTTCTGGTTGTTGCGCGCGACGTCCGCCCGCATGGCTGCCCCCCGGGTCCAGGAAGTTGATAACTCATCAACTTTTCGTGCTACGGTGAAATCGATAGCTTATCAACTTCCTTGTGGGGGATCAGCATGACCATCGTCTTCGTCCACGGCGTGCCCGAGACGCCGTCCGTCTGGAACGCCGTCCGCGCCCTCGTCCCCGAGCCGAGCGTGGCCCTGCGCCTGCCCGGCTTCGGCAGCGCCCGACCGGACGGCATGCGCGGCAAGGAGGAGTACGCCGCCTGGCTGGCCGACGAGCTCCGCGCCATCGGCGGGCCCGTCGACCTCGTCGGCCACGACTGGGGAGCCCACCTGGCCATGCGCGTGGTCTCCGCCCACGACGTCCCGGTCCGCAGCTGGGTCTCCGACGTCGCCCACGGCTGGCACCCCGAGTACCAGTGGCACGACGCGGCCACGCTGTGGCAGAAGAGCCCCGAGGGGGAGGAGTCGTTGGCGGCTCTGCGGGAGGCCGCCCCCGGCAGCGGGGCGACCTTCGGGGAGGTGCTCCGGTCCCGGGGCATGAGCGCGGAACTCGCGCAGGAGGTCGACGGGGTCCACGACGAGGTGATGAGCGCCGCCATCCTGGCGCTCTACCGGTCGGCGTGGCCCAACTTCCACGCGGACTGGGGCCGGGAGTTCGAGGGCCCGGTCGGGGCGCGGGGGCTCGTGCTCGTGCCGACCGGGGACCCGATGGCCCGCCCGGACCAGGACCGGGACGTGGCCCGGCAGTTGGGGGCGGAGTACGAGGAGCTGGACGGGCTGACCCACTACTGGATGCTCCAGGACCCTGAGCGGGGCGCGGCGGCCCTGCGCCGGTTCTGGGATTCGCTGCCCGGCTGAGTCGCGGGGGCGACCGCTGTTCCGGCGGGGTGCTCCCCACGGGGCGGATTCCTCGCGTGAAGTCGAACGGGTTCCCGCCGAACGACGTCGGTCGGCGTATATAGCGCTGTGACCAGCGTAAACGGGATCTCATTTTTTAGTAGTGCATTTATAATAAGTGTACTCCTACATCCTGCACGGGGGTGGCCGGTGCTCCGGAATGCTCCCGGACGGGGTCCCCGCGCCGCCGGAGGGCGGGACGGGGACCCCGGGGCGGTTCAGCGGGTGAACACGTAGGGGCGCAGGCCCGGCGGGACCCCGGCCGGATCGACGGGCAGGGACGCCCACACGTGGGTGCCCAGGTCGGCCCAGGGCGCGAGCCGGTGGTGGCCCCACGCGGAGGCCAGGTTCTCGACCATGAGCAGGCCGCGCTGCCCCTCGGCCCACTCCCATTCGTCGGCGCTCCGCCCGTGGGGGACGGCGGGGACGCCGCCGCCTCCGCCGAAGTCGGACAGGCCCACGCGCAGGGTGCCCGGGTCGGGCATGGACAGCGCGCGCAGGACCTCGCCGCCCTCGTGGCCGGAGTCGGTGTACTTGCAGCAGTTGGCGAAGAGCTCGCTGGTGACGAGGGTGAGCGTGTCCACCGTGTCCGGGTCGAACCCGGCCAGGTCGGCGGCGAGGTCCGCGCGGACCCGCCCCAGCTCGGACAGGTGCCCGGGGTAGACGCGGTGCTCCCAGAAGACGTGGGGCCTCATGCCGGTACCCCCTGCCGGGCCTGCCGTCCGCCCCACGCGTCGGTGGCGGCGGCCAGGTCGCCCCAGGTCGCCGGGGCGGCTGTCCTGGGGGCCGGGGCCGGGCCGAACGCCGAGAGGGGCAGCGGTGACGGGGCGGCGAGGAGGTCGCCGGAGGTGCGGGGCCGGGGGACCCAGCCGTGGAGGCGGGCGCTGGCCTCGGCCTGGACGCGGAGCAGCCCCCGTTCGCGCTCGTGGGCCTCGTAGTAGGGCCGGACGAGGGCGACGTCCTCGGCCTCGACGGTGTGGCGCGGGGGAGCCAGGTCCCGCACCGGGCGGTGAGGTGTTTCCGGGGGCGGAGCGGCGGCCGTGACGGTGTCAGGCGCGGCTGCCTGGGCCGGGACGGGAACGGGCGCGTAGCGGCGGACCCGGGTGGACCGGCGGCGACGCAACAGCCCGGGGGAGGCGTGGCGTCCGCGAGGGGCGGTGAACAGGGCCGTGACCAGCCGAAAGGCAGGGGTCAGGGCCGCAGCGCTAAACTGGCGCATGCTGGCAATCCTTGTCGTTAAAGGGTTGGAGTTGCTGGCCACGACCCCGAACGGTGTTCAGCCGTTGCGGGGTCATTTGATGCAGTTGGCTTTTCGAGACAGAGAGTAGGGGGTCGGGGGGTGGGATGGGGGAGGTATGGGAAAGTAAGGCGGGGAAAGTTGAGAAAACGGCCGACCGGCTCGCCGGTGGGCCGTCTTTATGTCTGTGATCAGGGGATATGGGCGATGGGGGCGAAGACCGCCGCCCGGGACCTGGGGGCCGGGTTCCAAAGGCGGGTGCGGAGCGCGACGGAGTGTCCTCCGGCAGAGGCAGCATGTCCGGCATGGAGAGTCCCGAGCAATATCGCGAAGCGGCCCGCGAGGCCGGTGTGCCCGAACACGCCATCGACCTGGCTCTCGGCCTCGCCCGCCCCCAGATCGAGCTGACCTCCTCGGCCGAGGACGGCGGGGTCCTGGTCGGGCAGTACGGAGGGCTTCCCTCCCTTCCCCCGGACGCCGTCTGGGGCTCCTACCCGCACTTCGTCGCGTCGGTCGACTGCGCGGCCCTTCCTCGGGGGTTCCTCGACATCCCGCTGCCGGAGGACGGGCACCTGCTGTTCTTCGCCAACAAACACGACGCCGACGGGGGCGGCGAGCCGGACACCCGCAACTACGTGGTCCATGTCCCGGCCGGGACGGCCACGGTGGAACGGGCTCCCGAAGCCGTGTTCGGGGACGATGAGGAGTTCGAGGACGAGGAGGAGGCCGCGTACTGGACCGCCCCCCACACGGACCCGCGCCCCCTGTACGCCCGGCCCATCCGGAGTCTGCCGGCGGATGACGACGATGCCCTCCACGATCCGGAGGTCCGACGGGTCTACCGGAAGTACGGCCTGGACCACCATGACAAGCGGAAGCTGGTGTGGGAGGTCGATCTGCTCCTGGGCGGATACGCCTACTCCCCGCAGGACCCTCCCATCATGCAGTCACCGGAGGAGAGGGTGGAGGAGGAGTGGGTCCTGCTGGCCCAGGCGCAGTACGCCATGCACGCGGACCCCGACTGCCAGGGCTGCCCGTTCTGGATCATCCGGCGCAGCGACCTGGAGAAGGGGGACTTCGCGGGCGCGAGGGTGGCCATGTGGAACTACTACTGACGAGGTGACCCCGGCGGTGGAGGTGTCGGTTCGTCAGTCGGACGGCGTGCGGAGGCGGAGGCACCCCGTCATGGGGGCGGGATCGGGAGAACGGCCGACCAGCGGGCTGGTCGGCCGCCCTTAATGTCCGGGATCAGGGGATGAGGGAGGTGGTGGAGCCGAGGAACGCCGCCCAGGCCTCGGGTGTGTAGTCGATGTGGCCGAGGGGTCGGTTCTCGGTGTCGCGCACCAGGACCGACTCTCCTTCGGCGACCTCGACGCAGCTGCCCGCTTCGCCGCTGTGGGTGCTCTTGTGCCAGGCGTTCACGGTGGCTCCTCTGCCTCGTCGGCTCAGGCGCGGTGGGTGGTCACCCCGCGCAGGAATGATGCCCACGCTTCGGCGGTGTAGTCGATGTGGCCGAGGGCGCGGTTCTGGGTGTCACGCACCAGAACGGCCTTCCCCTCCGCGACCTCGATGCAACGACCCTCGCCTCCGCTGTAGCTGCTCGTGTGCCACTGGGGTTCACGCTTCGTCATCGAGCACTTCCTTGGTCTTCCTGATCAGCTCCCGGCTGGCGCGGGGCGACATCGCCTCCGCCTGGAGAATGCCGAAGAGCATCGCGCAGTGTTGCACCTGCATCATGTCATCCATGAGCGCTTCACCCTTCATGTGTTCAGCTGAGGCGACTACTGGTTTGTCTGGGAAGGCGTAGATACAGAACGGTCCAGAACCTCCTGGGTGACACTCGGCGTCGGATGGGATCACCTGGAAGCGGATCTGCTCCTTGTCGATCAGCTTGATGACTGAAGTGAGTTGTTCGATGAGGACAGGCTGTCCTCCTCGAACTGCGCGGCGAAGCACTGCCTCCTCTACGACGATCGAGACCAGAGGCCGATTCTCCTGCCTTTCCAACACCTCCTGCCGAGCCATCCTCAGGGTGACCATCTGGTCGATCTCCTTCGGTGAGAACCACGGAACCGTGTCGGCCAGCAGGCCCCTGGTGTAGGACTCGCACTGGATCAGTCCCGGAAAGATGAGGGGCTGGTACTCCCGGAGTTCGGTCGCCTCCCGCTCCAGCTGCCCGACCTCTGTGTACCAGGGCGGTAGTGCGTCGGGCTCGTTCGCCGTGTTCCAGGCCCGCTTTATCGCACCCCCGGAATCGAATAGGTCATCCAGTTCAGCGGCCCGGTCCGAAGGCAGCCTGCGCCTGCCCTTCTCCCACGCGGACACCGTGGACTGGACGACCTTCAGCGCCTTGGCCACCTGTCCCTGCGTCATTCCGGCCTGGCTCCGTGCCGCCGCGATCTTCCTGCCCAGGGTCTTGCGCCTGGGGTTGGCCTTGAGGCTCACTACGACTCCCATTTCCGGGTTATCGCCACTACGACCCATGCAAGACCAGGACACGACCCGATAGGGCCTGTAACGACTAAGTGTGACCGTTCGGTGATTTCGCTGGAACCCGCCCACGGGCGGCCCCAGGGTGGTGCCACGGGCCACGCGCGTAGTGGCCGACCCAGGGAGGGAATACAGGTGCGACCAGTCATCCGCATTGTGCCGAACCGCGAGCCCGACACCGGCGGCTCCGAGCCCCTGCCCCGCCGGGTCACCGACCCCGACGACCGCGCGCCGATGGTGCTCGACCGCACGTGCGGGGTCCCCGACTGCCACGCCCTGGCCGTCGCCGGACGCCCCGAACAGGCCGCCGTCCTGCGCAGGCGCATCGCCACGGTCCTGCCGCCCGCGACCGCCGACACCGCCCAGTACCTGGTCAGCGAACTCTTCAACAACGCCATCACCCACTCGCGCAGCGGGGACGAGGGAGGGCACGTGACCGTGACCGTCCACCGGTTCCCCGACCGCGTCCAGCTGAAGGTCATCGACCAGGGGCCGCGCGGCGAGGCGGGCTCCACCCCGCACATGCGCCCCCTCGACCTGGAGAGGGAGGGCGGCCTGGGGCTCCGCCTCGTGCACGTCCAGGCGGCCCGGTGGGGGACCTTCCACGACCGGAACCGCACCACCGTGTGGTTCGAGCTGGACCGGCCGCAGGCCCGGATCTGAGGTGCCGCCCGTGACGACGCGACAAGAAAGGGGGAGACCGGTGGCGGAGCGAGCCCCGGAGAACCCCGCCCCAGACGTTGCCGTACGACCGGTGGAGAGGCTGCTGACCCCGCGTGAGGCCTCGCGCATCCTCGGCGTGGACCCCAAGACCCTCATCCGGTGGGAGGGGGAGGGGCGGCTCATGTCGCTCCGCACCCTCGGGGGACACCGGCGCTACCCGAGGACCCTGGTCGAGCAGCTGGCCGTCCCGGTGCCGCCGCTGGAGGAGGTCGTCTCCACCCTGCGGCAGGTCCACGACCGGGCCCTGGAGATCGGGGCGCGGGAGGAGGCGGCCACGATCGCCCGGCTCATGGCCGTGCTGGACGCCGAGGGGTGAACGCCCGCCGACCTCTGCGGGGGCGGGGCCGGCGGGGAAGGTCGATCGGCCGCTGTGCGCGGGCGGGACCGGCTACGGCGCCACGAGGCAGTCCACGGGGAGGCTCGTGGTGGTGTTGAGCGAGACGGGGGAGAGGGGGTGGTCGAGCACCCCGCCCACGGCCGAACAGGCCTCGTCGAGGGGCTCGGCGGCGACGGCCGTGCCGGCGCCGGCCGCCAGTGCGGCGGCGGTGAGGGCGGTGGCGGCCAGAAGGGTGCGCAGGCGCATGTCTCTCCACTCTCGGTAACTCGCATGAATCAATGAGTGACCAAGGGTAGTCGCGGTGGGACGGTCCTGCCCGGGGAACGCCTCCTGTCCGACCCTCCGGCCCGCGCACGGTCCCGTCACGGGGCTCCCGTGCACCCGGGGAGTTCGCCCCGCACCGACGCGCCGACGCGTCGGATCAGCCGGGCCGGACCCGCGTCGGGGGAGGCGGGGCGGTCAGCGGGACCGGGGGACCCGGTGCTCCCCGGAGCCGTTCGACGGGACGCGTCCGCGGAGGGAGGGCGCCGCCGGAGCGGCGGCCCCGGCCCCGCGTCCGCCACCGGCGCGCGCGACCGGCCGGTCCGCGAGGACTCCGCGCACGGCGCCGGGCGGGGTGGCCGACACCGAGGGCCCGCCCCCGGACGCCCCTCCCGGCCACCGGGCCCCGGCCTGTTCGACCCGGTCGCACAGGACGCGCATGCGTGTGAGCGACGTGCGCAGGGTCTCGGTGCCCGCACGCATGCGGCCGACGGCGTTGAGCGCCCTCATCTCCGCGGGCCGGACGCCGCGCGCCAGGAGGCGGACCAGCTCGCCGAAGGACCTCCTGCCCGCGTCGGCGTATCCGGCCACCTGCTCGGGGTCGTCCCCCGCCGCGAGCAGCGTCCTGCCCCGGGCGAGGAAGCCCGCGACCTCCCCGGCCGTCCCCCGGGAATCCGGGGCCGACGCCCGTGCGGCCCGCTCGGACTCCTCCAGGAGCGGCACCAGGCCGCTGAGCTCGGCGCGGGCGGAGAGCCACTCCCGCTTCACGGCATCGGCCTCCGCCACGACCTGGTTGAGTTCGGCGCGGGTGTACGGGGGCTGCCTCCGCGCCCAGGGGAAGCGTCGGCGCGTCTCCGGGGACAGCGGGTGCTCGCCCATCTCCAACCGGACCTCGGCCATGCTGTCACTCCCTGGTGTCGGGGCGGACGCGGCCCGGGGTGGGCCGACGCTTCCTGTTCGCCGGTTACGATCCGTACTTCTCCCGTCCGGTTCACGGGAGTTCCGGTGCGGCAGGGGTCATCCCCGCGCGATCTCCGCCAACTCGGCCGTGCTCGCGGCCGTGCGCTCCTCGTCGGCGGGGTCCAGCCGACCGCCCACGGGATGCTCCGGCGCGCCGACGTGCTCCCGGATCGCCTCCAGCGGCCCCAACCCGCGCTCGTGGAGCCTCACGAACTCCTCCAGCCACCACACCTCGGCGAAGTTGCTCTCCGGCTGCGCGTCGAGGTTGCGGACGAAACCGGCGGCGTCACCGGTCACCGAGGCCCACAGCAGCCCGACGGTCACGGAGCCGAGGCGGACGGGGAGGTAGCGCACCGGCTGGTCGGTGCGGCGGGGGTAGCTCTTGAGGACCTGCCTGGTCACCAGCTCGGGCCCGGGGTGCCGGGGCAGCTGCGAGGGCCGGGGCTCCCCGCCCAGTCCCTCGGGGAGGGCGGGCGGCGTGTAGCCGGGGTTCGCCCACGCCACGAGAGCGTCCTTGGACGGGGCCTCCTCGGGACGGGCCCCCTCCGGGACGCCTCCCCCGACGGGGTCCTCCCGCTCCTTCCGCAGGCGCTCCAGCGCCTCCAACGGGGTCAGGCCCGCACCGCAAGCCTGTTCCAGCCGCTTCCCCCAGAAGGACGCGACGCCGATCCGGGGTTCCGTGTCGAGCGCGGTGAGGACCATGACGGCGCCGGCCGCGTCCTCGCCCTCGTCGACAGCGGCCCACAGGTGGCCGATCGTCCGGCCTTCGAGGACCAGGGGGTAGTGGCGGACGGGGCCCCGGGCCTCCGTGGCGTAGGACGCACCCGACCGGTTCGTGTTCGGCGTCATGGTTGTGTCCCTCACTTCGTGGGCGGGAGGATACGGGCGTTGATGAAGGTCGTGCCTGCCTCGACGCGGACGCTGACGATCTCGTACCGCGTCTCCCGGGGGAAGATGATTTCACGCTGCCCGGGATAGGCGCTGCTGCCGCCCACCCACAACCCGTGGGCCCCCTCGGGAACGTCCAGGTGCACGGTGTACGCGAACGGCCTGCCGTCCACGACGATCGGATCCCGGCCCAGCGCCGTGGACATGTAGCCCGCGTCGGACTGGATCGTGCCCACGATCGACTGGGGGTCGGCGGGGTCGAACCCTGCGAGGTGGTCGATGCCGTGCAGGCCGCGGACCGCCTCGACGCCCTCGGGAAGGGGGCGCTCCAGCGCGGAGTCCAGGTCGCCCATCCGGGGGCGGACCGCGTCCGCGTCGGGGAACGTGCCGCCGTACTGCTCCGCGATACGGCCGGGGAGGCCCGCCTCGCTCAGCCAGAGGCCGAGACGGCCGTAGGGGTCGGGCGACCGGAAGACGTCCTCCATGATGCCCCGCTGGAGGTCCGTCAGCCGGATCTCCCCGTCGGCCGCCCTGCGCCACAGGCCGTGCAGGTCGTCCAGGCCGGGCCTGCTCAGGCCGTTCAGCTCGTACAGGGACCAGCCGCGCATCGTGCTGTTGGCGGGATCGTAGGTGTTCCAGTCGTTCGCGTTCCGCCGCAGGGTGTCCAGACCGGCCTGGACGGTGTCCGCCCGCGCGACGCTGTTGAGCCACGAGTTGACCGTGTAGTCGTAGACGGCCCGCCGCTGCTCCGGCGGGAGGCTGTCGAAGGTGTGCGGGTTGAGGTCCGGGTCGTCCAGCACACGCCGGGCGTACTCCTCCCCGTTGTCGTCGAACCTCCGGATGCCGTCGGGGCCCATCTCGCCCGGATAGTGGTCCGCGGGGTCTCCCGGGTCGATGCCAGGCGGAGGATCGTAGACGCCGCCGTTCCGGTCGGAGGCGCTGTCACCGTCAGGGGAGAACCCGTGGCCGTCCGAGGAGAACCCGGGTCCGTCCGTGTGGTGGACGGAGCCGCCGCCGTCGGGGAACGGCGAGTCGGCGGTGCCGCCGCCGTCGCCGACGCTGTTGTTCACGGTGGGACTGCGGTCTCCGAGGTTCGCGCCCTCTCCTCCGGTCCTGTCCCCGGGGAGGTCGAAGCCGCCCCCGGTGAGGTCGATCGTCCAGTCCGGCGACGTGTCGGGGGTCCCCGCGCCCTCCTCCGTGTCGGGGCGCGCGCCGACCAGGGCGGGCACCCTGTCGCCGTCACCGCTGTCACCGCTGTCGCTGCCGTCGCCCGTGCCGCTGCCGTCGCCGTCCGTGTCCCGGTCGAGCGCGCCGAAGTCGTCCCCGTACTCGTCCCGCAGCCGGGTCGACTCCGCCGACACCGGGTTGAGCACGTCCTCGACGGTCATGCCGTCGGCGAGGTCCTGGGAGGTGGGGTCGGTCGGGGAACCGGAACCCTCGGCGGGCTCGGGGCTCCAGTTCTCCAGCCGGTTCAGTGCGTCCTGGAGCTCCGCCGTCTCCGACGGGTTCAGGGAGCCGCGCAGGTCGGGCAGGTCGAGGTGGAAGCTCGCCAGCGTGGGCCCGTTGCCGCCGGAGAACGGGAGGTTGAGCCGCAGTTCCACGTCGATGCCGTTCCCGGCCCCGTCCGCGTCGGGCATGTCCGGCAGGTCGACCTTGTTGAGGATGGCCGAACCCCGCCACAGCAGGAGCGGTACGCCGACCACCGCCCCCACCCCGGTCGCCGTGAGTGCGGCGCCCGCCACCATCGATCCGATGTTCAGCACGGCGGTGCCGATCACGTACCCAGGACGGTCGTCCCACTCCCGCCACGGGACGACCGAGTGCGCCACCTCCGTCCACGTGTTCCCGAAGGTCTCCCAGCTGACCTCGCCCCACTCCCCGGTCGCGGGGTCGTACAGGCCGGCCATGGCGCCGAGGGTCGTGAGGGACTCCCCGTGGTACTCCACCAGGGCGTCGCCCATGTTCATCTCGAACCAGCCCTCGGAGCTGTGGGCGCCGAGCGCGCCGCCCAGGTCCTCGAGGGCCCCCACGGCGAAGTCCGAGACCGAGTGCCCCACGTCGACGAACCAGGCGTGGTCGGTCTCCATCGACCCGCCCCACGGCATGTCCATGTCGCCGAGGTACTCGTTGTAGCCGTGCGCGTACTGGCGCACGGCGGGTTCGGTTCCGGAGTCGGCGTGGACGAAGTTCGTCCGGACGGGGAGACCGGCGTTGACCGCGTTGGCGCACTCGACCTCCGCGGCCTCGTACTCCAGGCGCAGCGCGTCGGCCCGGTCCAGCAGGGCCTGGTGCTCCGCGACCTTCGGGCTCTCGTCCCCGGACCACCACTCGCCGGAGAAGGTGTCGGCCTTGCGCCAGTCGTCGTCCCCCTCGATGCTCGCGAGGAACGCGTTGGCGTCCGAGGTCAGGGCCGCCCAGCGCTCCTTGATGCCGCGGACCTCCTCGGCGAAGACCTCCAGGGCGGTGGCGGCCCGGTCCATCCCGTCCGACACCGAGTCGCCGTCGACGGCGACGGGGCCCACGACCGCGAACAGGGTCTCGGCCTCCGGGGCGGTGTAGCAGGCGCTCAGACCCGACCAGGCGCCGGTGATGTCGTGGCCCGACCCGGCCACGAGGGCCGCGTTCGCCCTGAGCCTCCCCGCCCGGTACTCCAGCCGGGCGGGCATGAGGGCGGGGATCGGGAACGCGTCCGGGTTGATCACGCCGCCGGCGGGCGTGCACATCTCTGCTGTCACTGCGGTGACTCCGTCCAGGCAGGGCTGAGGGGGAGCCCGGGGCGGGGGGCACGGGTCGTCGAAGCAGGAGCGGGGTGCGGAGTGCAAGACTCCGTCGGGGCCGGGGGAGACCGGCGGGGTGCGGCCGGGGAGGCGCGGGGGTGCGGGGGCCGGGGGCAGGCGCGGGAGGGGTCAGACCGCGATGTTCGGGCCGGTGTTCTCGGGCTCGGGGATCTCGCCCGCGGCGGCCTGGTGCTGGGCGGCCATCTCCAGATCGCCCTCGATGTAGGACATGGTGGCCTCGTAGGCCCCCTGTACCGCGCTGACGGTCAGGGCGACCATGTCACCCATCTGGCCGAAGTAGTACTCGCCGACCTCGGCCAGGGACGCCTGGACGGGGCCGCCGCCGACCTCCTCCGCGCAGAGGTTGACGTACTCGCCGACCTTGGTGATGTGGCCGACGAGGCCGTCCCCGCCGCCCTCCTCGCCCAGGTGGCCGGCGACGGTGGTCAGGACCCCGCCGACCTCGGCGGGCTGGATGTTCCAGCTGGACACGTGGGGCCCTCCTCTCCTCTGGAAACCGGGGCTGATCCCCCTCCGCACTGTCAGATGGAGAGCGCATACCCGTGGTTCCGGGGATCTCGGGGGCCCGGGGTCCGGGAGGCGGACACCTGGGTGTTCGCGCCCGGGGTGGCCTGATCCGGCCAGGAAGGGACGCCGTCCCCGCACTCCGGGGCCTCCGGAGGCGGGGAAGACGAGAGTCGGGGCCGCCGGCGCTCCGCGCCGATGTGCCCGCACCGGACGCGGCCGGTCACTCCGTGGCGCGTCCCTCGGCCTCCTCGGCCAGCTTCTCGCGGAGCCAGTCGGGGATGTTCTCCTCGTCGCGGGGGAAGTACGCGAGGTCGTTGGTGAAGCCGAAGGCGGTGGGGAACGTGATGCCCGGGTCGTCGTCGTAGTTGTAGTTGACCGCGAACTTCCCGGGCCGGGTGATGACGTACTCCATGGAGAACCAGGTGCCCTTGCCCTCCTGGTACATCCCCGCGCGCAGTTCGTCGATCATCATCGTGATGCCGGCGGGGGTGGCCGTCCTCCGGCTGGAGCCGTCCTCGAACTCGACGACCAGTTCGCTGGTCCCGTGCTCGACCACGGTCTCGATGCGGTAGATCAGGCGGGTCCACCCGTCCGGCGCCACGTCGAAGATCCGCATGCCGATCTGGGTCAGGATCTTCTGCTGTGCCTCGGGGTCCAGGTGTCCCCTCTTGAAGGTGTGGCTCACCATCTGAGTACCTTGTTCTTTCCTGTCAGACGAGCGGCGGACGGTTGTTGTAGATCTGAGTCTTCATCTGTACCCCGTTCATCGTCCACTGGACCTCGATGCGGGTCGGCGGGGGCGGCAGCATCTGTCCCGGCCTCTTCGGGTCGGGAACCAGCGGAAGACTCGGGTCGTAGAGGTTCGTGATCTGGACGGCGATGTCCGGCTTCTGCCCGGGCCTGCGCGCGAGGGCGTCGGCCCAGGTGCCGTCGTTGAACTTCGGGTTGGTGAAGTTGTGCCACTTCGCACCCTCCGCCATGAGACCACGCCAGGACCGCTCGGTGTTCCGGTAACTGCCCGCGATTCCGCCCCGGAGGTTCTGCGGGACGTCGGGGAGCGCCGTGTCGACGCGGTTCTGGTTCACGTCGAACCGCATCGGGACCTGGTTCAGCCGCTCGCCGATCCCGAAGAACTCCGCGAACCCGACCAGGTGGCCGCCGTCCCACTGGATGTCCTGGTACTGGGTGACCTCGCCGTCCCGGGGCGGGCGCCCGTGCTCGGCCTCGAACTCCTCCCGGAGCTGCTTGTTCAGCTGCTCGTAGTAGTCGGAGCCCATGTCGTTGACCTTGCTCTGCTCGGTCTCGTTGCGGACGTTCGCGCCCTGCCGCAGGGTTCCCTCCACCGAGGTGGTCCGACCGTGGTCGTCGGTCCGGTAGGTGTAACCGTCGACGTTGTAGGTCATGTTCGGGCGGGGGCTCAGGAACTCGGGGTTCTGGGAGTTCCAGCCGTTGGAGTCGGCGCGGATCTCGCGGATGTTCCCGTCGCCGTCGGTGATGTACTCGACGTAGCGGTTGCCGTCGGGCTCGTACAGCCTGTACCGGCTGTTCTCCGCCAGGTCGACGCCGTCACCGAAGCGGGCTCCGTCCTGCGGCAGGAGGCCGTCGGGGTCGGGGCCGCCGGGGTGCAGATCGGGCCGGTCCGTGATCTGGGGCGCGTCGGTCCCGTCACCGCGGCCGAGCGGCAGGTCGCCGCTGGCGTCCGGGCCGCCCGAACCGCCGCGACCGCTCCCGGAACCCGTGCCGTTGTCCGCGTTCGAGACCACCGGGCCGCGACCGGAACCGTTCCCGCCGCCGTTGGCCGAGGTCGTCCCGCCGCGGGTGTCGGTGTCGACGCCGCCGTTGCCGTTGTCGACGCTGTCGGTGACCGTGGGCGTGCGGTCCCGCATCTCGGGGCCGCCGTTGCCCGTGTCGCCCGTGTCCACACGGGAGTCGAAGTCCTGCGGCCCCGTGCCGGTGAGCCGGTACACGTCCTCCGCCGAGGTGTCGCGGGGCCTGTCGGCCTCCATCGTGTCGCCGCGCGGCGTGACCGGGACCCGGGCGGGGTCGCCCTCCAGGTCGGGCCGGTCGGACTCGATGTCGTTGCCCTCCCACGAGCCCTCGCGGTTCGGGCCGGTCTTGGCGTTGCGGTCGACCTCGTCGATCTCGGCCTGGTTGCGCTGGGTGACCTCGCGTCCGAAGTCGGCGTTCTCCGGGTTGTTGACGATGTCCAGGAAGTCGTCCGTGGCCTGGAGCTGGTCCGCGGTGGCGTCGCGGTTCCGGGACGGGTTGTCCGCGCCGTCGTCGCCGTTGTTGTTGACCGGGGTGACCCGGCGGTTGTCCGGCGTCCCGTCCGGGACGGGGTCGGTCCCGCCGGTGCTGCCGCCGTTGATCCGGTCCAGCGCCGCCCGCATCTCGCCGAGCTGCGACGGGCTGAAGGAGCCGGTGTCGAGGTCGCTCATGTCGAAGTCGAACGTGGGCGAGCCGCTGCCGCCGAACCGGCCGGGGATGCCGAGGTTGAGGTTGTTCACGTCGAACTCCGGCACGTCCGGCGTGTTCACGCCCGGACCGTCGCCGCCCATCCGGTTGAGCATCGCCGAACCGCGCCACGCCAGGAGCGGCGCGCCCACGACCGCGCCCACACCGGTGGCGGACAGGGCCACGCCGGCCACCGTCGCGCCGATGTTGAGCAGGGCCGTGCCGATCACGTAGCCGGGCCGCTCGCCCCACTCCTCCCACGGCACCACCGCGTGCGCGGCGTCCTTCCACGCCCCGCCCGCGATCTCGCCGGTGCGCTCCCAGCCCTGGAAGCCCCAGCTGTCGTTCTCGGCGTCGTACATGCCCACCAGCGACGCCGCCGACTGGAGGTTGCCCTCGTGGTACTCCCACAGGTTGTCGCCCCAGCTGCCCTGGAACCAGCCGTCGGAGTTGTGGATGCCGACGAACCCGCCGACGTCCTCGGCGATGCCCACCCCGAAGTCCTTGACCGCGGACCCCGCGTCCACCCACCAGCCGTGGTCGGTCTCCTGGGAGCCGCCCCACGCCATGTCGACGTCGCCCAGGTAGCCGTCGAACCCGTGCTGGTACTCGTTCGCCCCGGGCGGGCTGCCGTCCGCGTTCGCGGAGACGAAGTTCGTGCGGCCGGGGATGTCGGCGTTGATGGCGTTCGCGCAGTCCCGCTCCGCCTGCTCGTACTCCTGGCGCAGGGCGTCGGCGCGGTCGAGGAGGGCCTGGTGCTCCCCGACCTTGTCGCTCTCGTTGCCGACGAGCCGGTTCCAGAAGCCGTCGGCCTGCTTCCAGTCGTCGTTGCTGGTGTCGATGGAGTTGAGGAAGGCGTTCGAGTCGGTCGTGAGGGTCGCCCACCTGCCCTTGATGTCGCGCACGGCCTCGGCGAAGGTCTCCAGGGCCGTGGCCGCCTTGCCCGTCGAGGTCTCCACCGAGTCCCCGTCGGTCGCGACGGAGTCGACCGCCGCGAGCAGGGTCCCGGACTCGGGCGCGGTGTAGCAGCCGGAGAGGCCCGACCACGCGCTCTTGATGTCGGCCCCGATCCCGGACACCGTCGTCCCGGCCGTGCGGAGCTGCCCCGCCAGGGTCTCCAGCTCGGCGGGGTCGGCGGTGGGAACGGGGAACATCGAGGGGTTGATCAGGCCGCCGGTGGGCGTGCACATCTCGGTCACGTGGACGTCTCCATCTGGGATCCGGAGCGAGTCGGGGTAGGGGTCTCCGGGGCAGGGAACCGGGGAGATGGAACAGGGCCGGGATCAGGGGCCGGGGGTACGGCGGCGCCTAGGGGACGTGGGGGCCGTACACCGGACGCTCGGGCTCCGGCTCAGGGAGCACGCCGGCGTTCTGCTGGGCCTCGGCCGCCATCTCCAGGTTGCCGTTGACATAGTGCGTGGTGGCCTCGCTGGCCCCGGTGACGGCGCTGACCGTCACCCCGGCCATGTCGCCCATGAGGCCGAAGTTGTGCTCGGCGAACTCGCCCAGGGCCATGCTGACGGGGGCGCTGTTCGCCTCTCCGCTGATGCTCGTGAGCAGGGTCTCGGTCGAGGTCATGGAGCCGACCAGGCCCTCGCTGCCGCCCTCCTCGCCGATGTGTCCGGCGACGGTGGTCAGGACGCCGCCGACCTCGGACGGCAGGATGTTCCAGGCTGACACGGGGTTCTCCTCACCAGGACGGGGATCAGGGGGACGGGGGGCGCGAGAAGGCGCCCGCCCGGAAGTTCGTGGGCGGCGGGGCCTGCGGGGCGTCCTCGGTCTCGCGGCTCCGCGCGGTCTCGATGTGCGCGTGCAGGCGGTTCAGGCTCTCGCCGAGGGTACCGAGGTCGGCGCTGATCCGGGTGTGCATCTGACGGGCGGCCCGGTCCAGCCGGGGATGGACGCCCGGGGGCAGGGGCTCGTCCTCGGCCCCCTGCTCGTCGGGGGCCGCCTCCTCGTCGAGGATGGCCTGTTCGTCGCTCGGGTCGACCACGTCGAACTTCACTTCCGCCCCTCCTTCTCCGGAGTCCTCCTCCGGGGGATAGGACGCACGTTAGCCGCGTGCGGTTCGGGAATCATCCCCGTCGCGCGTCCTTGTCCTCCCCGGTGGTGCCGGAAAGGATGCGAGGTCGGGGGATTCCTACCCGCGGGTACGTCCTTCTCCCCGCCGCCTCTCGGACGGGGGCAGAAATGGTCTTCCGGAATGCGCTTGGAAGTACGGCCGAATTCCACCGAGCCGATACCGGGGTCCGGCCCCGGGACCCCGCCGCGCGGCCGTGACGCGACGGCCCGCCCGCGCCGGATAATCGGTGGCGCGCTCCGGCCGGGGCGCGGCAGGGTGTTCCGTCCGAGACCCTCGCGGACGGAGCACGGTTCACCTATGGACGACACCGGGAAACTGTTCGTGGACGAGGAGTCGCAGAAGCTCGTCACCGACCTCGTGGCCGCGGTCCCCTGGCTGGAGGAGGACTACGAGTGCCACGTCGATCTCGACGGCGGCCCGCTCCCCCACGTCTTCTTCTGGGACGTCACCCGGGCGGTGGTCGCGTCGTTCCTCTCCGACGGGAGCCACGGCCTGGACTGGGAGGGGGTCCTCGGCTTCCTGGAGGAGCAGAGCGCGCGCGGGGTCCCCGAGGTGGACGTGGTGATCGGCACGTCGTTCCTCTACTCCCTTCCGTGGCCGGGGCAGCCCGGATACGCCCTGGTCGGGCACCTCGGCCCGGTCATGGCCGAGAGGTTCGGGCGGATCCGGCCGGACGGCTGACGGAGCCGGGCCGCGGGCACCGGGCCGGGGGCCGGCGGAAGGGGCCGGGGCGCGGTGGCGGGAGGCACGGCGCGGGCGGGGCGGGGGAGCGGTACGGCCGCACGGGGCGCACCCTTAGTCTTGTGCCATGACCCGCGCGAAGCTCGACAAGAAGCCCCAGGACGTCGCGGCGATGTTCGATGGCATCGCCGAAAACTACGACCTCGTCAACGACGTCATCTCGCTGGGACAGGACAGGATCTGGCGGAAGGCCGTCGTCAACGCCGTCGAGGCCTACAGCGGAGAGCTGGTCCTCGACCTCGCCGCGGGCACCGGCACCTCCTCGGAGTCCTTCGTGAAGAAGGGCGCGCGCGTCATCGCGTGCGACTTCTCCCTGGGCATGCTCACCACGGGCGCCAAGCGCCGGGGCGGCGCCTCCACCGGCGGCGTGACCTTCGTGGCGGGCGACGCCCTCAGCCTCCCCTTCGCCGACGAGACCTTCGACGCGGTCACGATCTCCTTCGGCCTGCGCAACGTCAGCGACGTGGACCAGGCACTGCGGGAGCTGCTGCGGGTGACCAAGGTCGGCGGCCGGCTGGTCATCTGCGAGTTCAGCCACATCCCGGTGGAGTTCGTGGACAAGCTCTACTCCACCTACCTCATGGCCGCCCTGCCCAAGATCGCGGGCGCGGTGTCCGGCCGGGGCGAGTCCTACGACTACCTGTCGGAGTCGATCATGGCCTGGCCCAAGCAGGCCGACCTCGCCCGCGACCTCCAGGACGCGGGCTGGTCCAGGGTCGCCTGGCGCAACCTGTCGACGGGCATCGTCGCCCTGCACCGCGGTTTCCGGGACAAGTAGAAACCGACATAGCGCCCAGGAAGCTCGATACTTCTTTTATAGCTAATAAGCACGCAAAACCCGGAGAACAGGGCGTTCTCCGGGTTTTTTGTGTTGCCACTGGGTCCCCTGGGGTGTCGGAAACAATCATGAGCTGCACCTTTGTCAGAAGGTGATGCCTTTAGGTGTCCAGTGGGGCTATCTGGGAGCAATATCCCGTTTGGGGATAACACGTCTAGCGCGCCCCCGGGGGTCGCCTCGCGGTGCGTAAGGGTCTAGACTGCGGAAAAGAGCCTTGTGAAGTGCTTCACAAGGCCACGAGGCGCAGGACACATGGCCCTATGCCGGACATGTCGAAAGTCCCACAACACCCATACCACCCCCCGTGAGCGGGTCGTCCCCGCACTGGCCCGCCACGGTGCACCGCGCGAGCAGTCGAGGACCCACCCGTGAGCGAGACAGCCACCTCCTCTCCCAGAGGCCGGGAGCGGACCGAGTACGACGCCGACGTCATCGTCGTCGGCGCCGGCCCCTCCGGCTCAACCACCGCCTACTACCTCGCCCAGGCGGGACTCGACGTCCTGCTCCTGGAGAAGACCGCCTTCCCCCGGGAGAAGGTCTGCGGCGACGGACTGACCCCCAGGGCGGTGAAGCAGCTCACCGCCATGGGGATCACCTTCGAGGACGAGGGGTGGATCAAGAACCACGGCCTGCGCATCGTCGGCGCCGGCGTCCGCCTCGAACTCCCCTGGCCCGACCTGGCCGCCTACCCCGGTTTCGGACTCGTCCGCACCCGGCTCGACTTCGACCAGATCCTGGTCGACCGCGCGGTGTCCGCCGGCGCCAAACTCCTCGAGCGGACCAACGTCACCGGCCCCCTCATGGACGAGCGCAGCAACCGCATCGTCGGGGTCCACGCCAAGGACGCCGACCGCGAGCCCGTGACCTTCCGGGCCCCGCTGGTCGTGGCCGCCGACGGCAACTCCTCCCGGCTGTCCGTCGCCATGGGCATCCGCAAGCGCGACGACCGCCCCATGGGCGTGGCCGTGCGCACCTACTTCGAGAGCCCCCGCCACAAGGACGACTACCTGGAGTCCTGGCTGGAGCTGTGGGACAGGAGCGGCGACAAGGACGTCCTCCTGCCCGGCTACGGCTGGGTCTTCGGCGTCGGCGACGGCACCAGCAACGTCGGCCTGGGCATCCTCAACTCCACCGCCTCCTTCCAGGACGTGGACTACCGCAAGCTCCTGCGCCGCTGGACCGAGTCCATGCCCGAGGAGTGGGGCTTCACCGAGGACAACCAGAAGGGCGCCATCCGCGGCGCCGCCCTGCCCATGGGCTTCAACCGCGTCCCGCACTACTCGCGCGGGCTCATGCTCGTCGGCGACGCCGGCGGCATGGTCAACCCCTTCAACGGCGAGGGCATCGCCTACGCCATGGAGGCCGGGAACATCGCCGCCGACGTCATCGTGCAGGCGCACGGGCGGCCCACCCAGCAGACCCGCGAGCGGACCCTGCTGAGCTACCCCGACGTGCTCGCCGACACCTACGGCGGCTACTACACGCTAGGGCGCTACTTCGTGAAGGTCATCGGCCAGCCCGAGTTCATGAAGTACGCGACCAAGTACGGCCTGCGCCAGCGCACGCTCATGAAGTTCGCGCTGAAGATGCTTGCCAACCTCACCGATCCCACGCAGGGCGACGCCATGGACAGGGTCATCAACGGCCTGACCAGGATCGCCCCCGCGGCCTAGCCGCTCCGCGGGCCGGGCGGCCCCGATCCCCGGAGCCGCCCGCCCGCCCCGGGGAACCGGGCGCGGAGCACTGGGACAACACGGCCGGGCGGTCGGGTCCGGCGCCACAACAGGACAGCACGGGACGACCGAAGAGATGAGCTAGTGAAAGCAATCACAAGCATGCGCGAGCGTGCCGACCAGCCAGAAGGAGGGTGACCCGTGGAGCTCTACACACCGATATTCGTGCTCGGCGGGATCGGCGCCGCGTTCGTGGTGGTGTCGATGGTGGCCGGGGCGGTCATGGGCCCCAAGCGCTACAACCGGGCCAAGATGCAGGCCTACGAATGCGGCATCGAGCCGACCCCGCAGCCCGCCGGCGGCGGCCGCTTCACCGTCAAGTACTACATGACGGCCATGATGTTCATCATCTTCGACATCGAGATCATCTTCCTCATCCCCTGGGCCGTCCACTTCGACGCCCTCGGCTGGTTCGGACTGGTCGCGATCGTCCTCTTCCTGGTGAACGTCTCCATCGCCTACGCCTACGAGTGGCGCCGCGGAGGCCTCGAATGGGACTGACGACCACCGCGCGCCCCGCCCAGACCCGGCAGCCCGCCCAGCCCAGCCCGGAGGAGGTCCGCAGCTGATGGGACTCGAAGAGAAACTCCCCAGCGGAATCGCGCTCACGACCGTCGAGCAGGTCGTGGGCCTGGCCCGCAAGAGCTCCATGTGGCCCGCCACGTTCGGGCTCGCCTGCTGCGCCATCGAGATGATGGCCGTCGGCGGCCCCCACTACGACCTGGCCCGGTTCGGCATGGAGAAGTTCGGCGCCACCCCGCGCCAGGCCGACCTCATGGTCGTCGCCGGACGCGTCAGCCAGAAGATGGCCCCCGTCCTGCGCCAGATCTACGACCAGATGCCCGAGCCCAAGTGGGTCATCGCGATGGGCGTGTGCGCCTCCAGCGGCGGCATGTTCAACAACTACGCGATCGTGCAGGGCGTGGACCACATCGTTCCGGTCGACATCTACCTGCCGGGCTGCCCGCCCAGGCCGGAGATGTTCCTCGACGCCGTGCTCAAGCTGCACGACAAGGTCCAGAACACCAAGCTCGGCGCCCACCGGGAGCTGGAGATCACCGAGATCGAGGAGCGGATGCTCCGCCGGTCGCTGCCCGTGGTGACGAGGGACTGACATGAGCGAGAAAGAGCGCAACGAGGAAGCCGCCGACCTGCCCGAGAAGCAGGGACGCGAGCGGCTGGCCGCCCCGGTCAAGCGGACCGGCATGTTCGGCGGCTCCACCGGGGGCGACACCTCCGGCTTCGGGGGCCTCCAGGTCAGGGGGAGCGCTCCCGCGAACAGCCCGCGCCCCTACACCGACCCCGACGACCCGCGCACCGCGGACTTCGACAGGGTGGCCGACGACCTCGAGGCCGCCCTGGGTGAGGACGCCGGAGCGGTGGAGCGCGTCGAGGTCGCCCTGGGCGAACTCACCTTCCACGTGCGCCGCGAGGCGCTCCTGGAACTGGCGCGCGTGCTGCGCGACGACCCGGCCCTGCGCTACGAGCTGTGCACGGGGGTGGCAGGCGTGCACTTCCCCGACGACACCGGCCGGGAACTGCGCGCGGTCTACCACTTCCGCTCCATCAGCCACAACAGCGAGATCCGCGTCGTCACCACCTGCCCCGACGCCGACCCGCACGTGCCGTCGATCGTGTCGGTCTACCCGACCAACGACTGGCACGAGCGCGAGGCCTGGGACTTCTTCGGCATCGTCTTCGACGGCCACCCCGCGCTGACCCGCATCCAGATGCCCGACGACTGGCGCGGCCACCCGCAGCGCAAGGACTACCCGCTGGGCGGCATCCCCGTCGAGTACCGGGGAGCCACCGTGCCCCCGCCGGACGAGCGGAGGTCCTACACGTGACCGCCAGCACCCACAGCCACTCAGCCACGAAGGGAGGCACGGCATGACCGTCACCGAGGACTACATCGACGCCTCCGGCGGGGACTGGGACGACGTCATCGAGAAGGCGCAGGCCACCAGCGCCGAACGCCTCGTCGTCAACATGGGCCCCCAGCACCCGTCCACCCACGGCGTCCTCCGCCTGATCCTCACCCTGGACGGTGAGACCTGCACCGAGGCACGCGTCGCCATCGGCTACCTGCACACCGGTATCGAGAAGAACATGGAGTACCGGACGTGGACGCAGGGCACCACGTTCGTCACCCGCATGGACTACCTGACGCCGCTCTTCAACGAGACGGCGTACTGCCTGGCGGTCGAGAAGCTGCTCGGCATCACCGAGCGCGTCCCCGAGCGCGCCAGCGTCATCCGCGTGATGATGATGGAGCTCAACCGGATGGCCTCCCACTTCGTGGCGATGGCGACGTTCGGCATGGAACTCGGCGCGACCACGGTCATGACCAACGGGTTCCGTGAGCGCGAGATGATCCTGGACATCTTCGAGCTGGTCACCGGCCTGAGGATGAACCACGCCTACGTCCGCCCCGGCGGCGTGGCGCAGGACCTGCCGCCCGGCGCGGTCGGCCAGGTCCGGGAGCTGCTCAAGGAGATGCCCAAGCGCATCCAGATCATGCGCAAGCTCCTGGACGAGAACCCCGTCTACCTCGCCCGCACCAAGGACGTCGCCTACCTCAACCTGCCCGGCTGCATGGCGCTCGGCGTCACCGGGCCGCTGCTGCGCGCCTCCGGACTCGCGTTCGACCTGCGCAAGTCCAAGCCCTACTGCGGCTACGAGGGCTACGAGTTCGACGTCCCCGTCTCCGACGGCGGCGACGTGTACGCCCGCTATCGGGTGCGCATCGCCGAGATGGAGGAGAGCCTGAAGATCATCGAGCAGTGCCTGGACAAGCTCGGTCCCGGCCCGGTGATGATCCAGGACGCCAAGATCGGCTGGCCCGCCAAGCTGGCCCTCGGCCCCGACGGGCTGGGCAACTCGCCCGACCACATCGCGCACATCATGAGCAGCTCCATGGAAGCCCTGATCCACCACTTCAAGCTGGTCACCGAGGGCTTCCGGGTGCCCGCCGGCCAGGCCTACGCGGCCGTCGAGAGCGCCAAGGGCGAACTCGGCTGCTACGCCGTCAGCGACGGGGGCACCCGCCCCCACCGCGTGCACTTCCGCGACCCCTCGTTCACGCACCTCCAGGCCGTCGCCGCCATGTGCGAGGGCGGCACGGTGGCGGACGTGATCGCGGCCGTGGCCAGTATCGACCCGGTGATGGGAGGCGTGGACCGGTGAACCAGAACGACACCACACCCGACAGCGCGGACAGCGCGCAGGTCGTGCGCGAGAGGTTCCCCGACGAGGTCACGGCCCGTCTGGAACCGGACGCCAAGGAGATCATCGCCCGCTACCCCCGGCAGCGCTCCGCCCTGCTCCCCCTGCTGCACCTGGTGCAGTCCGAGGAGGGGCACGTGAGCACGGCCGGGATGCGCTTCTGCGCCGACCAGCTCGGCATCACCCTCGCCGAGGTCAACGCGGTCGCCACGTTCTACACCATGTACCGCCGCCGCCCCGGCGGCGACTACCAGGTGGGCGTGTGCACCAACACCCTGTGCGCCGTCATGGGGGGTGACGAGATCTTCGCGTCCCTCAAGGACCACCTCGGGGTCGGCCACAACGGGACCACCGAGGACGGCAAGGTCACGCTGGAGCACCTGGAGTGCAACGCGGCCTGCGACTTCGCCCCCGTCGTGATGGTCAACTGGGAGTTCTTCGACAACCAGACGCCCGACACCGCCAAGCGGCTGGTCGACGACCTGCGGCTCGGCAACGACGTCGCCCCCACGCGCGGCCCCGCGAGCCTGTGCACCTGGAAGCAGGCCTCCCGCGTGCTCGCCGGGTTCGACGACGGCCGCGCCGGCGAGGGCGTCCAGGCGGCGGGCGCCTCGCTCGCCGGACTCGACGTGGCCCGGCGCAACGGCTGGACCGCGCCCGACCCCGCGAACCTTCCCGCCCGCGACCAGGGTGAGGAGGGCGCCAAATGACCACCCTGACCCCGATCCTGTCCCGCAACTGGGACCGCACCGACTCCTTCACCCTCGACGGGTACCAGGCCACCGGCGGCTACGACGCGCTGCGCAAGGCCCTGGCCATGGAACCCGACGCCATCGTGGACCTGGTCAAGCAGTCCGGCCTGCGCGGCCGCGGCGGCGCCGGGTTCCCCACCGGGATGAAGTGGGGGTTCCTGCCCAAGGACAACCCCAACCCGCGCTACCTCGTCGTCAACGCCGACGAGTCCGAGCCGGGCACCTGCAAGGACATCCCGCTCATGCTCGCCAACCCGCACGTGCTGGTGGAGGGCGTGGCGATCGCGTCGTACGCGATCAGGTCCAACCAGGCCTTCATCTACGTGCGCGGCGAGGTCGTCCACGTCATCCGCCGCCTGCGCAAGGCCGTCGCCGACGCCTACGAGGCCGGACTGCTCGGCCGGGACATCCTCGGCAGCGGCTTCGACCTCGACGTCGTCGTCCACGCCGGGGCGGGCGCCTACATCTGCGGCGAGGAGACCGCCCTCCTGGACTCCCTGGAGGGCTACCGGGGCCAGCCCCGGCTCAAGCCGCCGTTCCCCGCCGTGGCCGGGCTCTACGCCTCGCCCACCGTGGTCAACAACGTCGAGTCCATCGCCAGCGTCCCCGGCATCGTCGCCAACGGCGCCGAGTGGTTCACGTCCATGGGCACCGAGAAGTCCGCCGGCTTCGGCTTCTTCTCCCTGTCCGGGCACGTCACCCGGCCAGGCCAGTACGAGGCGCCGCTCGGGATCACCCTGCGCGAACTCCTCGACATGGCCGGAGGGGTGCGGGCCGGGCACAGCCTCAAGTTCTGGACCCCCGGCGGCTCCTCCACGCCCATCTTCACCGACCAGCACCTGGACACCCCGCTCGACTTCGAGTCGGTCGGGGCGGCCGGGTCCATGCTCGGCACCCGGGCGCTCCAGGTCTTCGACGAGACCACCTGCGTGGTCCGCGCCGTCGGCCGGTGGATCGCCTTCTACGCGCACGAGTCCTGCGGCAAGTGCACGCCCTGCCGCGAGGGCAACTACTGGATGGTCCAGGTCCTGGACCGCATCGAGCGCGGCGAGGGCACCGAGGCCGACCTCGACAAGCTCCTCGACATCTGCGACAACCTGCTCGGCCGCTCGTTCTGCGCCCTCGGCGACGGAGCGACCAGCCCGGTCATGTCCTCCATCAAGCACTTCCGCCAGGAGTACATCGACCACGTCGAACAGGGCGGCTGCCCGTTCGACCACGCCAAGTCCACCCTGTGGGGCGACCGCCCGGCCGCGACGGGAGGAAACCAGTGACCGTCACCTCCAACTCCTCCGGCGGATCGGCGCCGGCGCCGCCGCCCGAGGACCTGATCACCGTCACCATCGACGGGTTCCGGATCCAGGTGCCCAAGGGCACCCTCCTGATCCGGGCCGCCGAACTCCTCGGCATCCAGATCCCGAGGTTCTGCGACCACCCGCTCCTCGACCCGGTCGGCGCCTGCCGCCAGTGCCTGGTCGAGATCCCCGACATGGGCAACGGCCGCGGCATGCCCAAGCCGCAGGCCTCCTGCACCATCACCGTCATGGAGGGGATGGTGGTCAACACCCACCTCACCTCCCCGGTGGCGGAGAAGGCCCAGCGCGGGATCATGGAGTTCCTGCTCATCAACCACCCGCTGGACTGCCCGGTCTGCGACAAGGGCGGCGAGTGCCCCCTCCAGAACCAGGCCGTGTCCACGGGGCGGGGCGAGACGCGCTTCGTCGACGTCAAGCGCACCTTCCCCAAACCGATCCCGCTGTCCACCGGGGTGCTGCTCGACCGGGAGCGCTGCATCCAGTGCGCCCGCTGCACCCGGTTCGCCGCGCAGATCGCCGGGGACCCGCTCATCGAGCTGATGGAGCGCGGGGCCCAGGAGCAGGTCGGCATCGCCGACGGCGAGGCCTTCAACTCCTACTTCAGCGGCAACACCGTGCAGATCTGCCCGGTGGGCGCCCTGACCGGCTCCGCCTACCGGTTCCGGTCACGGCCCTTCGACCTGGTCTCCACCCCCAGCGTGTGCGAGCACTGCGCCGGGGGCTGCGCCCAGCGCACCGACCACCGCCGGGGCAAGGTCACCCGCCGCCTGGCCGGGGACGATCCGCAGGTCAACGAGGAGTGGAACTGCGACAAGGGCCGGTGGGCGTTCACCTACGCCACCCAGCCCGACCGCCTCACCCGCCCCCTCGTCCGCGACGAGGAGACCAAGGCCCTGGAGTTCGCGTCCTGGTCCGAGGCGATCACCCTCGCCGGGCAGGGCCTGGCCGCCGCGCGCGGCCGGGTCGGTGTGCTCACCGGGGGCCGCCTCACCTACGAGGACGCCTACGCCTACGCCAAGTTCGCGCGGGTCGCCCTCGGCACCAACGACGTGGACATGCGCGCGCGCGACCACTCCGAGGAGGAGGCCGCGTTCCTGGCCGCCCACGTCGCGGGAACCCCCGTCGGCGTGGACTTCACCGCCCTGGAGAAGGCGCCCGCCGTGCTCCTGGCCGGGTTCGAGCCGGAGGACGAGTCGCCCTCCACGTTCCTGCGCCTGCGCAAGGGCGCCCGCAAGCGCAAGCTGAAGGTCTTCTCGGTCGCCTCGCACGCCAGCCTGGGCCTGACCAAGACCGACGGCACGCTCGTCCGCGCCGTGCCCGGCGACGAGGGCCGCGTCCTCAACGCCCTCGACGTCGACCACCCCGAGGTCGTGGAGGCCATCGGTCGGGAGGGCGCGGTCATCGCCGTCGGGGAGCGGCTCGCCGCCGTCCCCGGGGCGCTCACCGCCGCCGCCGCACTGTCCCGCCGCACCGGGGCCCGGCTCGTCTGGGTGCCGCGCCGGGCCGGGGAGCGCGGCGCCGTCGACGCCGGAGCGCTGCCGGGCCTGCTGCCCGGCGGACGCCCCGTGGCCGACCCCGCCGCCCGCGCCGAGGTCGCCCGCGCCTGGAACGTCGGGTCCCTGCCCGAGCGCCCGGGCCGCGACACCGCCGCGATCATCGCCGCCGCCGCGGCCGGGGAGCTCGACGCCCTGGTCGTCGCCGGGGTCGAGCTGGACGACCTGCCCGACCCGGACGCCGCCCGCGCGGCCCTGGCCAGGGTGCCGTTCATCGTCAGCCTCGAACTGCGCGCGAGCGAGGTCACCGACCGCGCCGACGTGGTCCTCCCCGTCGCCGCCGTCGCGGAGAAGTCCGGCACCTTCGTCAACTGGGAGGGCCGCCACCGGCCCTTCGGCGACGCGCTCAAGGTCCCCGGAGCCCTCTCCGACCTGCGGGTCCTCTCCGCCGTCGCGGACGGCATGGACGTGCACCTCGGCCTGCCCGACGCCGCGTCCGCCTACCGCGAACTGCTCGAACTGGGCCTGTGGACGGGGAACCGGCCCTCCGGCCCCTCCACCCGGCCGGTCGCCGTCCCCGAGCCGGAGGCCGGGCAGGCCGTCCTGTCCACCTGGCGGCAGCTGCTCGGCACCGGGCGCATGGAGGACGGCGAGCCGTTCCTCGCCGGCACCGCCAGGCCGCCCCGCGCCTACCTGTCCAGGACCACCGCGGACGAGGTCGGGGTCCCCGACGGCGGGATGCTCGGCGTCACCGGCGCCCACGGCTCCGTCACCGTCCCGGTCGTCGTCGCCGACATCGCCGACCGCGTCGTCTGGCTCCCGGCCAACGCCCGCGGCTGCGTCGTCCGACGCGACCTCGGCAGCGGCGCCGGGGACACGGTCATCCTGTCCGCGCCCGAATCCGCGGGCGCGTCCCACCACACCGCCGGGAGGCAGCAGTGAGCCCCGCCGTCCACACGGGCGCCCTCCAGCTCGCCTCGGAGGAGACCCTGGGCGCCTTCGGCAACGACCCGTGGTGGATCACCACGATCAAGGCCCTGGCGATCTTCGTCTTCCTCATGCTCTGCGTGCTGATGATGATCATGGCCGACCGCAAGGTCATGGGCCGCATGCAGCAGCGCCACGGACCCAACCGGATGGGCCCCTTCGGCCTCCTCCAGTCCCTGTTCGACGGCATCAAGCTCTCCCTCAAGGAGGACCTGATCCCGCGCGGGGTGGACCGGTTCGTCTACATCGCCGCGCCGATGATCGCGGCCGTGCCCGCGTTCATCGCGTTCTCGGTCATCCCGATCGGGCCCGAGGTGAACATGTTCGGGGTCACCACCCCGCTCCAGCTCACCGACCTGCCCATCGCCGCCCTGGTCGTCCTGGCCACCGCGGCGCTCGGCGTGTACGGGTTCGTGCTCGGCGGCTGGGCGTCCCAGTCGCCGTACGCCCTGCTCGGCGGCCTGCGGGCCTCCGCCCAGGTGATCAGCTACGAGATCGCGATGGGCCTGTCCTTCGTCGCGGTCTTCATCATGTCCGGCACCCTCACCACGTCGGGGATCGTCGAGTCCCAGCGCGGGCTCTGGTTCGCCGTGCTGCTCCTGCCGTCCTTCCTCATCTACCTGGTGACGATGGTCGGCGAGACCAACCGGCTGCCCTTCGACCTCGCGGAGGGCGAGGGCGAGATCGTCGGCGGCTTCATGACCGAGTACGGGTCCATGAAGTTCACGATGTTCTTCCTCGCGGAGTACGTGAACATGTGCACGGTCGCGGCCGTGTCCGTCACGCTCTTCCTCGGCGGCTGGCTCGCCCCGCCCGGGGTCAGCGCGATCCTGCCCGGCGCCAACGAGGGCTGGTGGCCCGCCCTGTGGTGGCTGCTCAAGTTCCTGTGCGTCATGTTCCTGTTCATCTGGGCGCGCGGCAGCCTCCCCCGGGTGCGCTACGACCAGCTGATGAAGCTCGGCTGGAAGGTGCTCATCCCCATCCAGCTGGTGTGGATCACCGCCGTCGCCGTCGTCCGGATGCTCGTCCTGGACGGCGCGTCGCCGATCGTCATCGGCCTCGTGGTCGCCGGGTTCTCCGCCGCGACGATCGGGGCGTTCGCCGCCTGGGCGCGCTCCGCCCGCCGCGAACGCGCCGAGGAGGCGCGCCTGCGGGCCGAGAGCCGGCGCCGCGCCCACAAGGACCCCGCCTTCGGCGGGTTCCCGGTGCCGCCGAGCACCGCCCCGCACTACGGCAGCAGCGTGCTCGCCGAACCGCCGCGGACGGCCCCGGTCGCCGCCGAGAGCAACAAGAAGGGTGAGGAGGTTTCCGGTGCTTGAGTGGCTCAACCCCGTCAAAGGATTCGGCGTCACCTTCCACACCATGTTCAAGAAGGTGCCGACGGTCGAATACCCGGAGGTCAAGCGCCCCACGGCGCCGCGCTTCCACGGCCGACACCAGCTGAACAGGTGGGCCGACGGCCTGGAGAAGTGCATCGGGTGCGAACTGTGCGCCTGGGCCTGCCCGGCCGACGCCATCTACGTGGAGGCCGGTGACAACAGCGACGACGACAGGTACTCGCCCGGCGAGCGCTACGGCCGCATCTACCAGATCAACTACCTGCGCTGCATCCTGTGCGGGCTGTGCGTGGAGGCGTGCCCCACGCGCGCCCTCACGATGACCAACGAGTACGAGCTGGCCGACACCAGCAGGCAGAGCCTGATCTGGACGAAGGAGCAGCTGCTCGCCCCCCTCAAGGAGGGCATGGAGCAGCCGCCCCACCCGATGCGCCTCGGCGACACCGAGCAGGACTACTACGCCACCGGGCGCGGCCAGCACGGGACGCAGGGCGCCCCGGCGGAGAGTGCGGAGGGGGTCCGTTGAACCCGCTCTCCACGACCCACCACGGCGTCAACGTCCCGCTCGACGCGCCCGTGGACGCCCCGCTGTACCTCGCCGCGCCCATCACGGGCGGGGAGGCCACCGCGTTCTGGATCCTCGGCGCGGTCGTCCTCCTGGGCGCCCTCGGCGTGGTCTTCTCGCGCAAGGCCGTCCACTCGGCCATGTCCATGGCGCTGACCATGGTCGGCCTGGCCATCTTCTACGGCATCAACGCGGCGCCGTTCCTGATGGTCGTCCAGATCGTCGTCTACACCGGCGCCGTCCTCATGCTGTTCCTGTTCGTGCTGATGCTCATCGGCGTCAGCTCGGCCGACTCCCTCGTGGAGACGCTCAGCGGACAGCGGATCATGACCGCCGTCGTCGCGCTCGCCTTCGTGGGCGCCCTGGCCACCGGCATCACCCGCATCTCCGTGGGCGACCCGGTCGGGCTGGGCGCCGGGGCGGCGGCCGCCGGGGGCACCATCCCGTGGATCGCGGGCGAGCTGCTCCTGCGCTACGTGGTCGCCTTCGAGGCCACCGGCGCGCTGCTCATCACCGCCGTCCTCGGCGCCATGGTGCTCGCGCACACCGCCCGCACGAAGAAGCGGCGCACCCAGCGGGAGATCTCCGAGGACCGCATCCGCGGCGACCACCCGACCCCGCTGCCCGGACCGGGCACCTACGCCCGGCACAACGCGATCGACATGCCCGCGCTGCTGCCGGACGGCACGGTCTCCAAGCTCTCCCTCAACCCGGTGCTCACCGCCCGCGACCCCGAGTACCAGTCGCGGGTGCCCGCCGACGTCCGCACCGGCAGCCCCGCGCTGCCCGGCGGGGCCTCGGACCCGGCCTCCGCCAAGGAGGGCGAGCCCGTCTCCGACACCGGCGAGGGCCCCGGCGGCGACCCGGACGACGGCGCCGACGGGACCGGCGGCACCGAGAACAGCAACGGCAACGGGCAGGAGGTCGAGTCCTCGTGGACCCGATGAACTACATCGTCCTCGCGGCGCTGCTGTTCACCATCGGCGCCGTCGGCGTACTCGTCCGGCGCAACGCGATCATCGTCTTCATGTGCGTGGAGCTCATGCTCAACGCCTGCAACCTGGCGTTCGTCGCGTTCGCCCGGATGCACGGGGACATCGAGGGCCAGGTCATCGCGTTCTTCGTGATGGTCGTCGCCGCCGCCGAGGTGGTGGTCGGCCTCGCGATCATCATGCAGATCTTCCGAACCCGCAGGTCCGCGTCGCTCGATGACGCGAACCTGCTCAAGCACTAGAAGGCGACGTGGCAGTGACATCTCACGCGTACCTCGCCGCCGAACCCGCGGTGGCGACCGCCGCCGACAGCGCGGTGCTGTCGAACGCCTGGCTGCTGATCGCCCTGCCGCTCGCGGGCGCGGCGATCCTGCTGCTCGGGGGGAGGCGAACCGACAAGTGGGGGCCCTGGCTGGCCACGGCCCTCCCGGTCGCCGCCTTCGCCTGGGCGCTCCTGGCCCTGTTCGACCTCCTGGGCCGGGGCGCCGACGCCCGCAGCGTCGCCGTCCCCGTCTACCAGTGGTTCGCCGTCGGCGACTTCTCCGCCGGGGTGGACCTCCTGGTCGACCCGCTCTCGATCAGCTTCGTCCTGCTGATCACCTTCGTCGGCTCCCTGATCCACATCTACTCCCTCGGCTACATGTCCGAGGACCCCGGCAAACGGCGGTTCTTCGCCTACCTCAACCTGTTCGTCGCCGCCATGCTCGTGCTGGTGCTCGCGGACAACTTCGTCCTGCTGTTCCTCGGCTGGGAGGGCGTCGGCCTCGCGTCCTACCTGCTCATCGGGTTCTGGCAGTACAAGCCGACCGCGGCCACCGCCGCCAAGAAGGCGTTCCTGATCAACCGGGTCGGCGACATCGGCCTGCTGGTCGCCATCATGATCATGTTCACGGCGCTGGGCGCGGTCAGCTTCAGCGACGTGTTCGCGGCCGTCCCCGGGGCCGGCGACGGCGTCCTGCTCGCCGTCGGGCTGCTGCTGCTCCTCGGCGCGTGCGGCAAGTCCGCGCAGCTCCCCCTCCAGGCCTGGCTCCTCGACGCCATGGAGGGCCCCACCCCGGTGTCCGCGCTCATCCACGCGGCCACCATGGTCACCGCGGGCGTGTACCTCATCGTGCGCGCCGGGCCCGTCTTCGAGGCCGCGCCCGTCGCCCAGACGGTCGTCACCGTCGTGGGCGCCGCGACCATGATCGCGGGCGGGATCATCGCCTCGGCCAAGGACGACATCAAGAAGTCCCTCGCCGGGTCCACGATGAGCCAGATCGGTATGATGGTCCTCGCCGCCGGGCTCGGCCCCGTCGGCTACGTGGCCGCCATCGCCCACCTGGTCACGCACGGCTTCTTCAAGGCCGGGCTGTTCCTCGGCGCCGGATCGGTCATGCACGCCATGAACGACGGCGTGGACATGCGCCGGTACGGGGCGCTCCGCAAGGCCATGCCGGTCACGTTCGCGACCTTCGGCCTCGGCTACCTCGCCATCATCGGGTTCCCGCTGCTGTCCGGCTGGTGGACCAAGGAGAGCATCATCTCCGCGGCCTTCGGCGTCGGCGGCACCCGGGGCCTGGTCCTCGGCACCGCCGTCATCGTCGGCGCCGCGCTCACCGCCTTCTACATGTCGCGGATGGTCTTCATGACCTTCTTCGGCGAGAAGCGCTGGGAGGAGGGCGTGCACCCGCACGAGTCGCCGGTCAGCATGACCGCTCCCATGGTGGTGCTGGCGATCGGCTCCGTCGCCCTGGGCGCGTTCATGACCCTCGGCGACCGGTTCGCGAACTTCCTGGCCCCGAGCATCGGGGCCCACCCGCACCACTTCGACGTGGCGCACGCGTTCACCGCCCCCTACGGGATCGCGGCCCTGGCCGTGATGGCGGGCGGCGTGGCCCTCGCCTGGGTGGTCTACCTGCGCAGGCCGGTGGCGAGGACCGCGCCCGAGGCCAACCTCGTCACCGCCTTCGCGCGTGAGGAGCTGTACGGAAACCAGATCAACGAAGGCCTGCTGATGCGGCCCGGACAGGTCCTGACCAAGGTCCTGCTCGTGGTCGAGGACAAGATCATCGACGGCGCGGTCAACGGGCTCGGCACGGGTGTGCGCGACTCCTCCCGCGGACTGGGCAGGGCGCAGACCGGCTTCGCCCGGACGTACGCGCTCACGATGCTCCTCGGCGCCGTCATCGTCGCCGCGACGCTGGCTGTGAGGTTCTAGACAATGATCCCCTGGCTCACTATCGCGATCGCGCTCCCCGTGATCGGCGCGGCCGTCATCTGGGCGCTGCCGCGCGTGAAGACGTCACAGGCCGCCGCCCCCGCGGAGGCCTCCGCGGGCGCCGCGGCCACGGCCGGGGCCGCCACGGCCACGGCCACCAGGGCCCCGGCGGCCACCGCCGCGGGGGCCGCCGGGTCGCCCGCCGGGACCGCCAAGCGGGTCGCGCTCGGCTTCTCGGTGCTCACCCTCGTCGTCCTCGCCGCCATGGCGCTGAGGTTCGACACGTCCGCGGCGGGCGGCCTCCAGTTCGAGGAGGTCTACCCCTGGATCCCGCGCTTCGGCGTCCACTTCGCGCTCGGCGTCGACGGGATCGCGCTGACGCTGATCCTGATGTCGGCGGTCCTGGTGCCGCTCGTCATCCTCGCGGCCTGGAACGAGAACGAGGACAGGGAGGACGGCGGACGCGGCTACTTCGCGCTCATCCTGGTGCTCGAAGCCATGATGATCGGTGTCTTCGCGGCCACCGACGTGTTCCTGTTCTACGTGTTCTTCGAGGCCATGCTCATCCCGGTCTACTTCATGATCGGCCGGTACGGGCGAGGTGAGGACAGGGCCAAGGCGGCCGTCAAGTTCCTGCTGTACAGCCTCGCCGGCGGGCTGATCATGCTGGTCGCGGTGATCGGCGTGTACGTCATCGGCGGGACCTTCCTGTGGACCGACCTCGTGGGCGAGGGCAGCGCCCTCGCGGCGGTCGACCCGGGCACCGCGCGGTGGCTCTTCCTCGGCTTCTTCATCGCCTTCGCCATCAAGGCGCCGATGTGGCCCGTGCACACCTGGCTGCCCTCGGCGGCGGGGGCCTCGCGCCCCGGCACCGCCGTGCTGCTCGTCGGCGTGCTCGACAAGGTCGGCACCTACGGCATGCTCCGCTACTGCCTGGAGCTGTTCCCGTCCGCGGTCTCGTGGTTCGTGTGGCCGGTGGTCGCACTGAGCCTGGTGAGCATCGTCTACGGCGCGATCCTCGCCATCGGGCAGAGCGACATGATGCGCCTGGTCGCGTACACGTCCGTGTCCCACTTCGGGTTCATCACCCTGGGCATCTTCGCCCTGACGCCGCAGGCGCAGGCCGGAGCCGCCCTCTACATGGTCAACCACGGGTTCGCGACCGGCGCGCTGTTCCTCGTCGTGGGCTTCCTCGTCGCGCGGCGCGGGTCGTCGCTCATCGAGGACTACGGCGGCGTCCAGAAGGTCGCGCCCAAGCTCGCCGGGGTGTTCCTGGTCGCCGGCCTCGCGGGCCTGGCGCTGCCCGGCCTCGCCCCGTTCGTCAGCGAGTTCCTCGTGTTCGTCGGGGTGTACGCGTTCCACCCCGCCCCCGCGGTCATCGCCGCGTCCGGCGTCGTCCTGGCCGCGCTCTACATCCTGTGGATGTACCAGCGCACCATGACCGGCGAGACCCCGGCCCGGCTGTCCGGACTGCGGGACCTGTCCGGGCGCGAGATGTGGGCGGTCGCCCCGCTGCTCGCGCTCATCATCGCGTTCGGCCTCTACCCCCAGCCCCTGCTCAACGTGATCAACCCCGCCGTCGAGCGCACCGTGGAGGTCGGGACCGCCGACACCGCGGGCGCCGGGGCGGACGGGGCCTCTGAGGAAGGAGGCGAGGAGTGATCCCCCACATGGACCTCCCCGTCGTCACCGAGGGACCGCCGGAGATCAACTGGTGGCTGCTCGCCCCGCTGCTCACGCTGTTCGCGGCGGGCGTCCTGGGCGTGCTGTTCGAGGCGTTCGTGCCGGCCAGGCGCAGGCGCCGCCTCCAGATCGGGCTGGCGGCGCTCGCGCTGCTGGCCGCGTTCGTGCTGCTCGTGCTCCAGATCGGCACCCTCCCCGAGGGCCAGGCCGGGGTGACCGTCGCCGCCGGCGTGCTCGCCGTGGACCGGACGGTGATCTTCTTCCAGGGCACCATCACCGTGCTCGCGCTGATCAGCCTGCTGCTCATCGCCGAGAACCGGGACGGCCGGGACGCGTTCGCCGCCCAGGCCGCCACCGTCCCCGGCAGCGAGGAGGAGCGCGCGCACATCCTGGCGGGCTCCCAGCACACCGAGGTGTACCCGCTGGTCATGTTCGCCGTGCTGGGGATGCTGATGTTCCCCGCCTCGAACGACTTCCTGACGATGTTCATCGCCCTGGAGGTCATGAGCCTCCCGCTGTACCTGCTGTGCGGGCTCGCGAGGCGGCGGCGCCTGTTCTCCCAGGAGGCCGCGGTCAAGTACTTCCTGCTCGGCGCGTTCTCGTCGGCGTTCTTCCTGTTCGGCATCGCCCTCGTCTACGGGTACGCCGGATCGGTGAACTTCGGCACGATCAGGGCGGCCGTGGAGGCCGGCGGGGCCGAGATCTTCCAGGGCGAGGGGGGCGACGGCGAACCGCTCCTGCTGATGGGCATCGGCCTCGTCGCCATCGGACTGCTGTTCAAGGTCGGCGCCGTCCCCTTCCACAACTGGAAGCCCGACGTCTACCAGGGCGCCCCGACCCCCATCACCGCGCTGATGGCCTCCTGCACGCTGGTCGCCGCGTTCGGCGCCCTGCTGCGGGTGTTCTTCGTGCCGTTCGGCACCTCGGCGGCCAGCTGGGAGCCGATGCTGTGGGCGGTCGCGGTGCTGACGATGGTGGCCGCCGCGGTCATCGCCGTCACCCAGCGGGACATCAAGCGCCTGCTGGCGTACTCGTCGGTCGTGCACGCCGGGTTCATCCTGACGGCGGTCGTGGCCAACAGCACCGACGGGCTCGCGGGCGCCATGTTCTACCTGGCGGCCTACGGGTTCACGACCCTGGGCGCGTTCGCGGTGGTGACCCTGGTGCGCACCAAGGACGGCGGGCAGGAGCTCGGCGACCTGGAGCGGTGGGCCGGGCTCGGACGCCGCTCCCCGGCGCTCGCCGGTGCGCTCGCCCTGTTCCTGCTGGCCTTCGCCGGTATCCCGCTGACCAGCGGTTTCATCGGCAAGTTCGCGGTGTTCGAGGCGGCCGTCGCGGCCGGGGCCACGCCCCTGGTGGTCGTGGGCGTGCTCAGCAGCGCGGTGACCGCGTTCTTCTACGTGCGGATCATCGTTGTGATGTTCTTCCGGGATCCGGAGGGCGACGGCCCGACCGTGGTGCGCGCGGGCGCGGCCACCGGCGGGGTCATCACGATCGGGGTGGCGGCCACGCTGCTCCTCGGCCTGTACCCCGGTCCGGTGCTGGACCACCTGCTGCCGTCCTCCGAGACGGGCCCGGAACCGGTCGCCGTCATGGTGGACCAGGCCTCCACGGACACCGACGGGTGAACACCGCTGGTCAGAGATCCGGATCGCCCGTGAAACCCGGGTGATCCGGATCCGGCCGCCGTGTACCCGGGTGTGGCTTTGGCTGAGCATTCCGGGTCGGATACCGTGGCAAGTCGGATCATGTTCATGTGCTGAGCACGCGGCGGCCCCCGGGCCTCCTTCCGAGGGTCTCCCCGAGAGGCCGCCGACGTGCCCGTTCAACAGGTGGAGCTTTACGGTGAGCGGTGCTGTCCCGAGCGGGTTTCTCGCTCTGCCGAGAGTCGACCCGACCCTCGCCCGGGAGGTCCAGGACAACCTCGAGAAGGTCGAGGACCTGCTCCGGGACTCTGTGGCCTCCAGTGACCCCCTGCTGTCCGAGGCGGCGTCCCACCTGCTCGCCGCGGGCGGCAAGCGGTTCCGGGCCACCCTCGTGCTCCTCGCGGCCCACTTCGGCGACCCCACGGTCCCCGACCTCATCCCCGCCGCGTCCGTCGTGGAGCTGACCCACGTGGCCACCCTCTACCACGACGACGTCATGGACGAGGCGGAGATGCGCCGGGGCGAGCCCAGCGCCAACCAGCGCTGGGGCAACAGCATCGCCATCCTCACCGGCGACTACGTGTTCGCCAAGGCCTCCGAGATGCTCGCCGACCTGGGCACCGAGGCCGTCCGGCTCCAGGCGGTCACCTTCGGCCGCCTCGTCCAGGGCCAGATCCTGGAGACCTCCGGACCCAGCGAGGGCACCGACCCCCTGGACCACTACCTGCGGGTCATCAGCGACAAGACCGCCTCGCTCATCGCCTCCTCGGCGGAGTTCGGCGGCATGTTCGGCAAGGTCGACCCGGAGACCATCGGGACCCTCACCCGGGCGTGCGACGCGCTCGGCATGGCCTTCCAGCTCTCCGACGACATCCTGGACGTCGCCAGCGAGAGCACCGACTCCGGCAAGACGCCGGGCACGGACCTGCGCGAGGGCGTGCTCACCCTGCCGATGTTCTACGCGCTGCGCTCGCAGGACCCCGCCGACGCGCGGCTCCGGTCGCTCCTCGGCCGCCCGCTGGGCGACGAGGAGGCCGAGGAGGCGCTCAAGCTGCTGCGCGTCCACCCGGCCATGGCGGAGGCGGAGGCCACCCTGAGGGGCTGGGCCGACAAGTCCCGCGGAGAGCTGGCCACGCTCCCGGAGGGACCGGCCAGGAACGCCTTCGAGGCGCTCTGCGACTACGTGGTCGAGCGCTCCGGCTGACACCGGGGCGCCGGGCGGCCGCCTCCCCGTGACCCCGGCCCCATCGGAGGCCGGACGCGGCGCGGCGCCGCCCCGGGAGGGGACGGCGCCGGCGGTCGAGCGGTCCGGTCGGGCGGCGCGGTGGCCCGAGGGGTTCCCAGACCCGCCCCTCTCGGCAACGTCCCCCGTACCCGCGGCCCGCAGGGCGTCGAGCCCGTCCGCAGGTCCTGGTCCGTCGGGGCAGGTCCCCCTCGGGTCGCACCGGTCACCGTCCCGGACGGCCCGCTAGCTGATGACGGGAAGCGCCTCGGAGCCCGGCAGCTGGGTGAAGGTCGGGTGCTGGACCATGTTCGCGGGGACCTCCTGCTCCTTGGTCCCCCCGTCGATCGACACGATGTCGCTGGTGTCGATGTCGTTCAGCAGGTCGGTGCCCCGGCCCAGGCTCGCCACGAGCTCCTCCGCGGTCTCCGTGTTCGCGCCCTCCACCAGGGTGGGCAGGCCCATGTCGGCGGCGGTCCGGGGCAGCGCCTCGGCGGCCTGCGGCAGGGCCTCGGCGGCCTGCGGCAGCGCCTCGTCCACCGGGGCGATGCCGGTGCCCGTGATGCGGGGCACGCCGGCGTCGGCCAGCGGGCCGCCCAGCCCCAGGACGGTCGTGCCCTCGGGGGCGGAGAACACGGTGTCGGTCAGGTCGGCCAGGGGCTCCACGGGGGCGCTCTGCCGGACGGTGCCCCGTCCCAGCGGGGCCACGACCTCGTCCAGGACGATGCTCCCGTTCCCGGTCAGGGCGGTCAGGTCCGAGGGGTCGGGCAGCTCGGCGGCCTGCGGCAGCGTGGTGAGTTCGCGCGTGCCCGGCAGCTCGATCCGGTCGCGCAGGGCGTAGGTGGCCTCCACGGTGTGCGGTACCACCTCGACGAGGGTCGCCTCGGCCTCGGACCCGACGCCCCGCGCGGTGTCCTCCAGCACCCCCCCGGCCGCCACGGCGCGCTCCTCCACGACGGCGCCCGCGGTGTGGCCGACGGTGTCGTGGGGGTTCCCGTCCAGCCCCGTGGCGTCCTGGGCGCCGGACACGGTGTCGGCCAGGGCGGGGACGGGGTTGGGGACGGTCCCGACCGGGGTGGCGACGTCCGTGCCCCGGGGCAGCGGCGCGGAGAGGTCGGGGGCGGGCCGGTCCGGGTTGTGCGCGCTGTCCTGGAGCTCGGACAGGGCGGTGCCCGCGATGGGGCCGACCCCTCCGGGGGCCAGGCTGTTCACGGTGGGGGCGACGCCCTCCACCAGGGCCCGCTCGACGAGCGGCGTGATCTCGCGGACGGGGGAGTCGAGTCCCTCGGCGCCCGCGATCCCGGCGCCGAGGGCGACGAAGCCCGCGGTGCCCGCGGCGAGCAGGACGGCCCTGGCTGAGATTCGCTTGGCCTGCGTCATGGAATTCCTTCCGGAAGCTGTGGTCGGTGCATTCGTGGAAGCCGTGCGCCCGGGGCGCCGACGACCTGGGCCGGAGGTGGACCACCGGCTGACATGAATCACGTGAACGGCGGCACGGGACTCAGGTCAGCTCCCAGGAGGTGCGGCGGGGACGCCGCGCTGGGAACGGTCCGCGCGCGGGAGAGGCACACCGCGCGGTGGGACCGCCCTAGTCGGGGGAGACGGTGGGGTCGTCGCTGGGACCGCTCGGCACGGGGTGCAGCGAGCGGGAGGCCAGGAGCACGGCGGAGGCCGCGGGAGCGGTGACGGGCGGGGCCGTGAGGTAGCCGGCGACCGCGGGGGCGGCGCCGCCCGCGGGCGCGGCGGAGCCGGTGGCCAGCTGGGCGGAGGGCGCCGTCGCGGAGGAGGCGCCGGTGTCGCCGGGCTCCCCGTCCGCCTCGGCGGAGGGGACCTCGACGGCGGGTGCGGCGGACGGTGCGAAGGCGTACACGGGCCCGTGCCCGCCGGGGGTCCCGGCGGAGGCGGACGGGGCGTCATGGCGCCCGTTCCGCCCACGGGCGCGGTCGGCGGATTCCGGCTCCCCCTCGCGGGCCCGGGCCCCACCCGGGGCCGGGGCGTCCTGGACGCCGGACACGGCGTCGACGGCGGGGGAGAGGAGGTTCTGGGCGGTGTCCCGACGGGTCCGGTCGAGGTCCCCGACCACCCGGCGGGCCCCTTCGCGGAGCTCGTCCACCGGCCAGCCGGGATCGTCCAGGAGCCCGGCCGCGTCGTCCCCGTCCTGGCGGCCCAGGCCCTGGTGGACGGTGCCGAGGGTCCGGGAGACCGGTTCGGCGACCCGCTCCGGGACGACCTCGTCGAGGGGGCCGGGGCGGTCGAGCCCGAGCGCGCCGGCGTTCCCCAGCGCGTCCGCGCCGGTGCCGCCGAGGGCGGCGCCGGTCCCGGTGAGCGCGCCCGTCCCGGTCCGCGCGAGGGCCCCGGTCCCGTCGAGGGCGCCGCCGAGGGCGTCCGCGTGGACGGGTGAGGCCCCGAAGAGCCACAGGGTGGTGAGGAACGCCCCCACGAGGAGCGGCAGGCCGAGCAGGGAGGGGCTCATGGAGCACGCGGCCGAGGCGACGCGCATGGCGCGGGCCGTTCGGCTGGTGCGGGGCATGAGGGACCCTCCGGGACGTGCTGCCTGGTCGGAACCGGTACGGTGACCGGTTCGCGACCTGACGTTAGCACAGTGTCACGCAGGGTAGTTTGTGTTCTCCGAAACGGGGAAATCCGTCCGGGTCACTCCTCGTTGTCCGGTCGGGCGTGCTTCTCGGGCTCCCTCTCCCGTTCGGCCTCCTGCGCCATGAGGTCCAGCCTGGCCCTGGTCCGTGCGCGGGAGCGCGAGCGGACGCCGCTCAGCTGGTCGAGGGCGAACACGCACAGCGCCGACCAGACCAGGGCGAAGCCGATCCAGCGGGCGAGCGGCATCTCCTCGCCCTGGACGAGCCAGCCGATGAAGAACATCATGGTCGGGGCGATGTACTGGAGCATGCCGATGATGCTCAGGGGCACCTGGCGGGCGGCCACGCCGAAGAGCAGCAGGGGCAGGGCGGTCACGAACCCGCCGCCGACCAGCAGCGCCGTGTGGGCGGGCGACACCGAGAACGCGGTCCCGGCCCCCGTGGCCTCCAGGTAGACCACGAAGCCCAGCGCCGGCAGGAACATCACCAGCGTCTCGACGGTCAGGCTCTGCATCCCGTCGAGGTCGACGTACTTCTTGACCGCGCCGTACGCGGCGAACGAGGAGGCCATGAGCAGCGCGAGCCACGGCGTCACGCCGTAGCCGACCGTCATCACGGCCACGGCGAGGACGCCCAGGCCGACCGCCACCCACTGGGCCGTGCGCAGCCGCTCGGAGAACAGCAGCACCCCCAGGCACACCGACATCAGGGGGTTGATGAAGTACGCCAGGGAGGCCTGGAGGGTCTGCTCCACGGAGACGGAGTAGATGAACCCCCACCAGTTGAGGGAGATCAGGACGGCCGCGGCGGCGACGGGCAGGAGGCGCCGGGGGCTGCGGAGCACGGCGGGGAGCCAGGACCAGCCCCGGCGGGCGAGCAGGAGGATGACGCACATCGCCAGCAGGGCCCACACCATGCGGTGGGCGAGGATCTCGCTGGGTTCGGAGGCGGAGAGGAACGGCCAGTACAGGGCCGCGAAGCCCCACAGGAGGAAGGCGCTTGCCCCGAGGGCGACGCCGCGGTTGGATTCCGGCACGTACGCAATGGTAGGACGAATCCTCGGGCGTGTCTGCCTCATATCGGGCGATACCCGGACTCGTGAGACGGGTCATGCTCCCAGTGGTCGGGGTGGTCGGGGTGGTCGGGGTGGTCGGGGTGGTCGGGGGCGCCATCGACCGCCCGCCCGGGCAGACCTTCGGCGCCGGGCCGCGGGCGGGGAGGGGTGCGCGCCCGCGCGGGGCCGGTCGGAGGGGAGTCCTCCGCGCCGCCGGAAGGGGCCCGCCTGCCCCGGTCGCGGCGGGGTCGTCCACAGGAGGGAACGGGGCCGTGCGCCGCGCCCGCGCCGCGGATAGCCTGGAGTCATGTTCGGGAGAAAAGCGACCATGGTCGACCCAGCGCGTGCCCTGCCCGGCCGGGACACCCCGATGCCGGTGCACGCGGTGCACACCGTGCTCGGCACGCCACTCACCCCGCCCTACCCCGAGGGGAGCGAGATCGCCGACGTGGCGATGGGCTGCTTCTGGGGGGCCGAGCGGATCTTCTGGCGCCTCGGCGCCGAGCGCGGCATCGTCACCACCGCGGTCGGCTACGCGGGCGGTTACACGCCCAACCCCACCTACGAGGAGGTCTGCTCCGGCCTGACCGGGCACACCGAGGTCGTGCGGGTGGTGTTCAACCCCGGGCGGATCACCTACGCGGAGGTCCTCAAGGCCTTCTGGGAGGGCCACGACCCGACCCAGGGGATGCGCCAGGGCAACGACACCGGCACCCAGTACCGCTCGGCGATCTACTACCACGACGAGGCGCAGAAGGCCGTCGCCGAGGCCACGCGCGACGCCTTCCAGCCGGTGCTGACCGCCGCCGGGTACGGCCCGATCACCACCGAGATCGCGCCGCTCAAGGCCTTCTACTTCGCCGAGGAGTACCACCAGCAGTATTTGTCCGACGCCAAGAACCCCAACGGGTACTGCGGCATCGGCGGCACGGGCGCCAGCTGCCCCATCGGCGTCGTGGGCTAGCCGCCCGGGGCGGGTTCGGCCGCAGGAGCGCGGCCGACCGCGCCGGAGGGATCGGGGCCCGGCCGCCGTGCGACGGCGGCCGGGCCCCTGTGTCCGCCTCGGCCCGCGACCGGGTGAGGGGCCTCGCCGTCCCGGGGCCGCGCACGCCGGCGGTCCCGGCCGCCCGCCTCTCCGCGGCGTGGAGTACGCCCCTGCCCACGCCCCGGGGCAACTTGCCGGAACCGCAATTTTCAGTGCCATAAGTGGAGATCCTGTCGAGACTGGGCGCACCTCGACAGAAAGAGCCCCCATGAGCACCGACCAAGCGACCACGTCCGGGGACGGCGTCCGCGCCCCCGGACCGGCAACCACCCCGCGGCCGTCCCCGCGCAGCCTCCTCCGATCCGCGCGGGCGACGGTGGCCCTCCTGCTCGCCCTCCTGCTCATGGTCGGCGCCGCGGCCTGCGCCACGCCGGCCCCCGAGGAGGAGGTTCCCCCCTACGCGGCCGCCACCCGGGGCGACCCCGGGTTCGAGGGCACGTTCCGGCACGAGTTCGCCGACGTCGACGGGGTCCGCATGCACTACGTGACCGGCGGCAGCGGCACGCCGTTGGTGCTGATCCACGGCTGGCCGCAGACCTGGTACGGCTGGTGGCCGATCATGCCGGAACTCGCCGAGCACCACACCGTCTACGCCGTCGACCTCCCCGGACTGGGCGACAGCGCCGGTTCGCCGACCGGTTACGACAAAGCCACTCTGGCCGGGTACGTACACACCCTGATCGCCGACGAGCTCGGGGTGGTCGACGCCGGCGTCGTCGGGCACGACCTCGGAGCCGCGGTGGCCTTCCAGTACGCCGCCCAGTTCCCCGAGGACACCGAACGCCTCGGCTACCTCGACCTGCCGCTCCCCGGGCCCGGGATCGACGCGTCCGCCTACCGCTCGATGAGCTGGCACATCGCCTTCCACTCCCAGCCCGAGATCCCCGAGACGGTGGTCGGCGACGACGTCCGCGACTACCTGGCGCTGTTCTACCCCCAGGTCTCCTTCAACGGGACGGCGTTCGGGGGCACCTCGGACCGGTCCCCGTTCACCGAGGCCGAGATCGACGAGTACGCGCGGACCTACGCCAGGCCCGAGGCCCTCTCCGGCGGTTTCGACCTCTACCGCACCCTCGACGAGGACGTCCGCGACACCGTGGAAGCGGAACCGGTCGACGTCCCGGCCCTGGTCATGACCGCCCAGGGGCAACTCGACCCGGTCCGGGCCACCGTGGACACGCGCATGACCGACATCGTGCGCGCGGTGGAGGTGCCGGGAGCGGGGCACTGGCTCGTCGAGGAGAACCCCGAGTTCGTCACCGCGGAGCTGCTTCGCTTCCTCGACGGGTGACCCGGCCCCGGGGGCGGTGTTCCGGCACGTCGCCCGGGCGGCCGCACCGGTGCGGCCGCCCGGGGCCCCGCCCCCCCCCCCGGGGGCGCGGGGGCCGTGGTTGGCGAGCGGGGGCGGTCG
>NZ_JBEXSY010000024.1:0-105952 GCF_040613895.1 Nocardiopsis sp. NPDC006198
GGCCCGCCCCCGGCCACCCGCCGGGGGGGGCCCCGCCCCCGGGCCCGCCGCGGGGGGGCAGGGGGGCCGGGGCGGCGGGGCGCTCAGCCCGCCCCGCCGCCCCGGCACACGGAGGTCAGCCGTTGTACGGAGCCGCGACGTCCAGGACCCAGACGATGCCGAAGCGGTCCTTGAGCATCCCGTAGAGCGGCGCCCACGGGGAGGCCTCCAGCGGCTGCACGACGGTCGAGCCGACGGCCAGCTTCTCCCAGAGGGCGGTGATCTCCTCGGTGCCGTCCCCGCGCACGGAGACGAAGACGGCGTTCTCGCCCCGGTCCCACGGCATCGGGGAGGGCACGTCGTAGGCCATGACGTGGAAGCCGTTGTCCGCGATCACCTGGCCCCACGTCACCCAGTCCGCCTCGTCCGGGTTCTGCACGTTGCCCGTGTCCTTGTAGGTGACGACGGCGATGTCCCCGCCGAAGACGGAGTGGTAGAAGTCGAGCGCCGCGCGGGCCTCGCCGCGGAAGTTCAGGTGGGTCGTGGTCGTGATGGACATGGTGGCTCCCGGTCTTCGTCTGCTCGGGTGAGCTTTGTACGGCTGGTGTCGGTGGCAGTCGGCCGTGTGCCGCCGCGGCGGTGCACGGCCGGGTGTCGGGGGCGGTGGACGGCCGCGCCCCTCGGCGGCGGACACGGAAACGTCCGCCGCCGAGGGGTCGTGACCTGCGATGACCGCGTTTGCGCCCGCCCCTTCGCTGCCTGCGGCCCTACATTCGCAGGCTCACAGGACAGGGTGTGTCCTCTATGTCGAGCAGGATGGGTCCATGGTGAAAACGTCCGCCCGCCTGCTCGCGCTCCTGTCCGTGCTCCAGACCCGCCGGGACTGGTCGGGTGACGAGCTGGCCGAGCGGCTCGACGTCAGTGCGCGCACGGTCCGCCGCGACGTGGACCGCCTCCGCGAACTCGGCTACCCGATCACGGCCTTCAAGGGGCGCGACGGCGGCTACCGGCTCGACGCGGGCTCGCAGATGCCCCCGCTGCTGTTCGACGACGAACAGGCGGTGGCGCTGGCGGTGGCGCTCCAGGCGGCCACCGCGACCGGCGCCGGGATCGGGGAGGCCGCGGAACGCGCGCTCAACACCATCCGCCAGGTCATGCCCGCACGCCTGCGCCAGCGGATCCGCCCGATCCGGGTCGAAGCGGTCGTGCCGCCCGACGCCGTTCCCGCCCGGGCCGACGGCAGCCTGCTCATGGCGCTCAGCGCCGCCGTCCACGCCCGCGAGGAACTGCGCCTCGACTACACCCCCGCCTTCCGGTCCGCCTCGGACCCGGGCGACACCGCGGTGGTCCGGCGCCGGGTGCAGCCCCACCACCTGGTCACCTGGCGGGGGCGCTGGTACCTCCTGGCGTGGGAGGAGGAGCGCGGCGACTGGCAGACCCTCCGCGTGGACCGCATCTCGCCGCGCACCCCCAACGGTCCGCGCTTCACCCCGCGCGAGGTGCCCGGCGGCGACGTGGCCGCCTTCGTCACCGGCAGGTTCCGGGGCACGGGCGGACCGGCCGACTGGCCCTGCCGGGGGGAGGTCGTCCTCGACCTGCCCGCCGCGTCCGTCGTCCCCTTCGCCTACGACGGGCTGGTCGAGGAGCTGGGGCCGGAGCGCTGCCGACTGGTGCTCGGTTCGTGGTCATGGGTCGGCCTGGCCTCCGCCGTCGGGCGGTTCGACGCCGACTTCGAGGTCGTCGGACCGCCCGAGCTCGAGGACGCGTTCGAGCGCCTGGCCCGCCGCTTCGGAGGCGCCGGCCGCAAGGCCCGCCTCCCCGAGGGCTGACCGGGCGCGCCGTTCCCGGCCGCCGCACTCCGCGGCCGGGAGCGCCGGGGCCTCCCCGGCCGCCACGGCCCCCCCGTCGGACGCGGGGCCGACAGGGGCCCGTGGCGGCCTCCCGTCAGCCCGCGGGGTTCTCGCCGGTCACCACAGGTGGTGGACGTGGGGCCGGACGAGCTCGTCGTAGACCTCGCCGATCCGGGCGTGGACCTCGGGGGAGAGGGGAGCCAGGTCCGCGGCGGCGGCGTTGCCGCGCGCCTGGTCGGCGTTGCGGGCCCCGGGGATCACGACGCTCACGCCGTCCTGGTCCAGGATCCAGCGCAGCGCGAACTGGGCCATCGTCATCCCCTCGGGGACGAGCGGGCGGATACGCTCCACGGCCTCCAGCCCGGTGGCGTAGGGGACCCCGGAGAACGTCTCCCCCTTGTCGAAGGCCTGCCCCTCGCGGTTGAAGGCGCGGTGGTCGTCGTCGGCGAAGGAGGTGTCGGCGGTGAACCTGCCCGAGAGCAGGCCGCTGGCCAGCGGGACGCGGGCGATGACACCGACCCCGGCCTCGCGCGCGGCGGGCAGGAACCGCTCCAGGGGCTTGTGGCGAAAGGCGTTGAGGATGATCTGGACGGTGGCCACGTGGGGGCGGGCGATGGCGGCCAGGGCCTCGTCCACGGTCTCGACCGAGACGCCGTAGGCGCGCATCCGCCCCTCCTCGACCATGGCGTCCAGGTCGTCGAAGACGGCGTCGGTGGAGATGACGGCGGAGGGCGGGCAGTGCAGCTGGACGAGGTCGACGGTGTCCACGCCCAGGTTGCGGCGGGAGTCGTCGTTCCAGGCCCGGAAGTTGGCGGGGTTGTAGTTCGCGGCGAGCTGCTCCTGGCGCCGGCCCATCTTGGTGGCCACGGTGATGTGGGGGAGTTCCTTGAGCAGGCGTCCCACGAGCCGTTCGCTGCGGCCGTCGCCGTAGACGTCGGCGGTGTCGAAGAAGGTGACGCCCTCCTCGGCCGCGGTGTGCAGGGCGGCGGTGGCGTCGGCCTCGCTGACCTCGCCCCAGGAGGCTCCGATCTGCCAGGCGCCGAAACCGACGACGCCGACGTCCTTGCGGGTGCGACCCAGTACACGTGTTTCCATGCGGCCGATCCTAGACCTCTGGAAGCGCTCCCAGGCGAGGAGGGCCTGGTCTCCGACGGTCCGGCGGCCGCGCGACCGGCCCGCCCCGTGAGCACGGGAGCCGTGACCGCGCGGTCAGGCGCGGGCCGGGGGACGCGGACCGAACCGCTCCCGGTACCGGGCCGGGCCGACCCCGGTGTGCGCCCGAACGCTCGCCCGCAGGTTGGCGGTACTGCCCAGGCCGCTGGCCCGCGCCACCGCCTCGAAGCCCATGCCTCCGGCCTCGATCAGGCGGCAGGCCAGCAGCACGCGCTCGGAGCGCAGCCAGGCCAGCGGGGTCGTGCCCAGTTCGGCCCGGAACCGGCGGTGCAGGGTCGCCGGGCTGACCGACGCCCGAGAGGCCAGGTCGGCGACGGCGATCGGTTCGCCCAGGTGCTCTCGGGCCCAGGCCAGGACCGGGGCCAGGGAGGTGTCGGCGGTCTCGGGGAGCGGCCTGCGGACGAACTGGCGCTGCCCTCCCTCCCGGTGGGCGGCGAACACCAGCCGTCGGCTGACCGTGTTGGCGGTCTCCGCGCCGTGGTCGCGGCGGATCAGGTGCAGTCCCAGGTCCAGGGCGGCGGCGCTGCCCGCCGCGGTGAGCACGTCGCCCTCGTCCACGAACAGCACGTCGCGTTCGAGGCGGACCCCCGGGTGCATCCGGGCGAACAGTTCCTCGAACCTCCAGTGCGTGGCGGCCCTCCGCCCGTCCAGGACCCCGGCGGCGGCCAGGGTGAACGCACCGCTGCAGAAGCTGACCAGCCGGGCTCCCCGCCGGGCCGCCCGGCGCACGGACGCGACCACCTCCGGCCTGGGCGGCACCCACGGGTCGGGGCGGTTGGGCACGATGACCGTGTCGGCCTCCTCCACCGCCTCCAGCCCGGCCAGGTCGGTGATGGTGAACAGCCCCAGGTGGACGCGCACGTCGGGGACCGCCGAGCACACGGTGAGGTCGTACCAGGGGTGGTCGAGCTCGGGACGGCGCAGTCCGAAGAGCTCGGTGGCCACGCTCATCTCGAAGGGGTTCGAGCCCTCGTCGACGACCAGTGCGACTCGGTGCGAGGATTCTTGCGGCATGTGCGATTCCTAGCACTTCTCCGGTCGGGGCGCCATGGCCAGGATGGCCCTATGAGCGAACGACCGATCAACCTGCGGGACGCGCTGGCCTCCTTCGACGAGCTGTGGAGTCCGCGCATCGTCACCCGGGTCAACGACTACGACGTGCGCGTGGCCAAGGTCCGCGGCGAGTACGTGTGGCACGCCCACGACGGCACCGACGAGTTCTTCCTCCTCCTGGACGGGGACCTGCGCATCCGGCTGCGCGAGCGCGAGGGCGCACCGGAGCGGGTCGTCGCCCTGGAGAGGGGATCGGTGTTCGTGGTCCCGCGCGGCGCCGAGCACCGGCCCGAGTCGGACGGGGGCGCGTCGATCCTCCTCTTCGAGCCCACCGGCACCCTGACGGTCGGCGACCGCCACGAGGAGGTGCCCGACCACGTGGACGCCACCACCGGGCACGTCCTGGACGGCTGAGGCCCCGCGGCCCGCCGCACCCCGCCCCCCGGTTCAGCCGCCGAGGACGCCCTCGGCCACCGCGGCCACCTCGGCGGGGCTGCCGCCCATGATGAGGGCGGCGTGCTCGGTGATCGCCTCGACGGGCCAGTCCCACCACCGGGCCGCGAGCAGGCGGGCGACGTCGTCCTCGTCGAAGCGGCTGCGGATGTGCCGCGCCGGGTTGCCGCCGACCAGCGCGTAGGGGGCGACGTCCTTGGTCACGACACTGTGCGCGGCCACGACGGCGCCGTCGCCGATCGCCACCCCCGGCATGAGCGTGGCGCCCCGGCCGATCCACACGTCGTTGCCGATCCTGGTGTCGGGCGGGGCGGGGATCGACAGGTAGGTGTCCATGGTGCGCTCGGACCACTCGCCGCCGAACATCGTGAACGGGTAGGTGGAGGGGCCCACGGTGGGGTGGTTCCCGGCGGGCATGAGGATGGTGGCGCCCGGCGCGATGGCGCTGAACCGGCCGATCACCAGGCGCTGGGGGCCGTAGTTGTAGAGCACGCACGCCTGCTCGAAGGGGACTCCGCTGCCCTCGTCGTCGTAGTAGGTGTACTCGCCGACCTCGATGAGGTCGGAGGTGACCTGTGCCTTCAGGAAGACGACGTTGGTCAGGTCCGGCCGGGTCGTGGGGTGCAACCGGTCCGGGTCGGGTGCGGGCATGGGTCTCCCCGTTCTCCTCTCCCGGGGCCGGGCGGCGCCGGGCTCGTCGGGGACGAGGCTAGCGAACCGGGGCCCGCCCCGGCCCGCGGCGCCCCTCGGCCGCGGCCGGGACGAGGATCCCTCCGCGGGCGGAGAGGCGCGGGCCGGGAAATCCGGGTGCGGGCGCGGGGCCGGTCCACCACACTGGCCGCATGGTCGACAACGTCTTCTCCGATGCCGCGATGGCCGAACTCTACGACGTCTTCCACCCCTGGGGCCTGGCCCCCGACGACGCCTTCTACATCGACCTGGTCATGTCCGCGCGGTCGGTCCTGGACGTGGGCTGCGGCACCGGGCTGCTCCAGCGGGAGGCCAGGAGGCGGGGCCACACGGGGCGGCTGGTGGGGCTCGATCCCGCCGACGCGATGCTGGAGGTCGGCCGACGCGACCGCGGGGACGTCGAGTGGGTCCTCGGAGACCTGGCGACGACGTCCTTCGAGAACGAATTCGACCTCGTCGTGATGACCGGGCACGCGTTCCAGGTGCTCACCACGGACGAGGAGCTCCGGTCGGCCCTGGCAGCCGTGCGACGGGCCCTGGCGGAGGACGGCCGGTTCGTGTTCGAGACGCGCAACCCCGCGGCGCGGGGATGGGAGGCCTGGCGGCCCTCGCGCACGCGCACGGTGACCGGTCCGGACGGGGCCGAGGCGCCCTCCGTGCACCGGTTGGAGGGTGTGGAGGGCGACCTGGTCACCTTCACCACCGCCTACTCCAGTACCGCGTGGGGCGGAGAGGTCCGGCACAGCCGCAGCACGCTGCGCTTCCCGGACGCCGGCGCCCTCGACGCGCTCCTGGCCGGGGCCGGCCTGGAGGTACGGGCCCGGTACGGCGACTGGGCCCGCGGTCCGCTCACGGACGCCTCCGAGGAGATCATCACGTGCGCGGTTCCGGGCGGGCCCGTGCGCTGAGCTTGCCCCGCACCCCGTCGAGCAGGGCGTTCAGACCGAACTGGAAGGTCTCCCACGCCTCCTGCTCCAGGTAGGGCTCGCTCTCGTCCTCGTTGGAGAACGCGCCCGCCTCGGACATGCGGGCGAGGACGGGGAAGCGCTCGGCGAAGTCGGGCACGAGCTCGTCCAGCTGCGCGGACCGGGCGAACCACCACTCGTCCTCGGGCACTCCCGTCACGGCCTCGGCGCGGCGGGCCTCCGCGGCCGTCCGCACGGAGCCGCGCACGAGGGAGAAGAGGTTGCCGTAGGTGCTGCGGATGCCGGCGGCGTCCAGACCCGCACGGTGCAGCACGAGGGCCATGGACTCGAACAGCCGGTACTCGTTGGGGCCCAGCACCGGCCTGGCCTGGGACACCTCCAGCGCCCAGGGGTGGCGGAGGTAGAACTCCCACAGCCGGGTCGCCCAGTTCGTCGTAGCCTTGCGCCAGTCCGGTTCGCCATCGGCTTCGGCTGCTTCGGCGAGCTCCCCGAACGCGTGGTCGTACATCAGCTCGATGAGCTCGTTCTTGCTGGCCACGTAGGTGTACAGCGACATGGCGGTGCGCCCGAGCCGCTGTCCCACCGCGCGCATCGACAGCGCGTCCATGCCCTCTTCGTCGGCGACGCCGATGGCGGTCTCCACGACCAGGTCCACGCTGAGTTCGGGCTTGGGGCCGGGGACGGCACGCGCGGACGTGTCCGCGGGGGCGCGCCACAGCAGGCCCATGGAGCGACGAGCGTCACCCTGCCCGGCGTAGATGACCACTTGCATCTCCTTATGTCATAAACTAACGTTCGCAGGCCGCCAGTTTACCGCATAAGGATTTCTGAGGAGCAGCGTGTCTTCCGAACCCACCTCCATGGCCGACAGCCACGACACCATCCAGGTCAGGGGCGCAAGGGAGAACAACCTCGCCAACGTCTCGGTGGACATCCCCAAGCGGAGGCTGAGCGTGTTCACCGGCCTGTCCGGGTCGGGAAAGTCCTCCCTCGTGTTCGGCACGATCGCCGCCGAGTCGCAAAGACTCATCAACGAGACCTACACGACGTTCGTCCAGTCGTTCATGCCCAGCCAGGGCAGACCCGACGTGGACACCCTGCGCAACCTGAGCGCCGCCATCATCGTCGACCAGGAGCGGATGGGCGCCAACTCCCGCTCCACCGTCGGCACCGCCACCGACGCCGCGGCCATGCTGCGGATCGTCTTCAGCCGGGTCGGCACCCCGCGCCTGGAGCCGTCGAGCGTGTTCAGCTTCAACAACTCCGAGGGCATGTGCCCCGAGTGCGAGGGGCTGGGCCGCACCAACCAGGTCGACCTGGAGGAGCTCTACGACCGGGACCTGTCGCTGAACGAGGGCGCCATCACCGTCCCCGGATTCGCGGTGGACTCCTGGTACTGGCAGGTCATGGCCAACTCCGGGTTCCTCGACCCGGACCGCAAGCTGCGCGACTACACCCCCGAGGAGTGGGAGACCTTCCTCCACGGCCCCGCCACCCGCGTCAAGGTGGGCGGCAACTCCTTCTCCTACGAGGGGCTGGTGGTCAAGCTCAAGCGCACCTACCTGGCCAAGGAACGCGACTCCATGCAGCCCGGGATCCGCGCCTTCGTGGACCGCGCCGTCACCTACTCCACGTGCCCCGAGTGCGAGGGCACGCGGCTCAACGCCGAGGCCCGCTCGGTCAAGGTCGCCGGACGCACCATCACCGAGTGCTCGTCCATGCAGATCAACGAGCTCGCCGATTTCGTCGGCTCCCTGGACGAGCCCTCGGTGAAGCCGCTGCTGGACAGCCTCGGCCACACCCTCGACTCCCTGGTCGAGGTCGGCCTGGGCTACCTCAGCCTGGACCGGGAGTCGGGCACGCTGTCCGGCGGCGAGGCCCAGCGCGTCAAGATGGTCCGCCACCTGGGCTCCAGCCTCAGCGACGTCACCTACGTCTTCGACGAGCCCACCGTGGGCCTGCACCCGCACGACATCGAGCGGATGAACAACCTGCTGGTGAGCCTGCGCGACAAGGGCAACACCGTGCTGGTGGTCGAGCACAAGCCCGAGACGATCGCGATCGCCGACCACGTGGTGGACCTGGGGCCGGGCGCCGGACCGTCCGGCGGGCGGATCACCTACTCCGGGGACGTGGCCGGGCTGCGCGCCTCGGGCACGCTCACCGGCGACCACCTGGACCACCGCGCCACCCTGCGGGCCGAGGTCCGCCGCCCCACCGGGGCCGTCTCCATCACCGGGGCCGACAGCCACAACCTCAAGGACGTCAGCGTGGACGTCCCCCTGGGGGTGCTCACCGTGGTCACCGGGGTCGCGGGATCGGGCAAGAGCTCGCTCATCCACGGCGCCCTCCCCGGAAGGGAGGGCGTGGTGGTGGTCGACCAGTCACCGATCCGCGGGTCGCGCCGCTCCAACCCGGCCACCTACACAGGCCTGCTCGACCCGATCCGCACCGCCTTCGCCCGCGCCAACAAGGTCAAGTCCTCCCTGTTCAGCGCGAACTCCGAGGGGGCCTGCCCCGAGTGCAAGGGCGCGGGGGTCATCTACACCGACCTGGCGATGATGGCCGGAGTCGCCTCCACCTGCGAGCAGTGCGAGGGCAAGCGGTTCCGGCCCGAGGTGCTCACCCACGAACTGCGCGGCAGGAACATCAGCGAGGTGCTCTCCATGTCGGTGGTGGAGGCCCGGGAGTTCTTCACCACCGGCAACGCCCGCACCATCCTGGACCGGCTCTACGACGTCGGCCTGGGCTACCTGGGCCTGGGCCAGCCGCTGACCACCCTGTCGGGCGGTGAGCGCCAGCGCCTGAAGCTGGCGATCAGCATGGCCAAGGAGGGTGCGGTGTACGTGATGGACGAGCCCACCACCGGCCTGCACCTGGCCGACGTGGACCGGCTCCTCGCCCTGCTGGACCGTCTGGTCGACGACGGCAACACGGTGGTGGTGATCGAGCACCACCAGGCGGTCATGGCGCACGCCGACCACCTCATCGACCTGGGGCCGGGCGCCGGGCACGACGGCGGCCGCGTGGTCTTCGAGGGCAGTCCCGCCGAGCTGGTGGCCGAGGGCGACACCCTCACCGCCCGCCACCTGCGCGCCTACCTGGAGCGCTAGGCCGTGGCCCGCCCCGCCGTCCGGGCGGGGCGGCCCACGCGCTCGGACCGGGGAGGGCGTCCCCGCCCCCGACGGCCGTGAAGGACGGCGTGCCGGGGGCGGGCAGCCCCGGGGCGGGGGAACGGCTCGGGTCCCGCAGGGCTCAGGGGCGGTCCCCGTGCCCCTCCAGCACGACCTTGAGCTGCCCCAGCCGGTGCCTCCAGAACGCCTTCGTCTCGGCGGCGGTCTCCGCGTCCGCCAGCTTGGTGTGCTCGAAGGCGACCGTGCTCCTGCCACCGTCCTTGGCGGTGAAGTTGGCGCTGATCCGTGTGGACCGGTCGAAGTCGGCGGTCAGGCGCCGGGGCTCGGTGGAGGTGCGCACCGACAGGTCGTGGTCGGGCAGCCACCTCCCGCGCTCGCCCTCCTCGACGAAGGCGGCGAAGAGGCGCTCGACCGGCGCGTGGACGGTCTTGCTGACGCTGACCGCGAACCCGTCCTTCTTCTGGCCCGCGACCCGCATCCCGCGCTCCTGCTCGTAGGCGACCGTGACGGTCTGCGCCCACCACGCGGGGACGCCCTGCTCCCGGCCCAGCCATGCCGCCAGCTCGGTGTGGGTGCGGGCGGTGCCGTTCCAGCCGTCCAGCAGGGCGAACCATCCGGCGTAGTCGCGGCCGGTGTGCTCCCGCACGGAGTCGTCGGTGACGCGGCCGCGCATCGTCCCCGTGGTGCGCCGGTCGGCCGCTGACGGGGCGGATGCGCCGGTGGGACCGGCGGAGCCGACCGGGGCCCCGTTCGTGGGAGGGGCGTCGGCGGACACGGTGTGCTCCCCGCCGGGCGGGGGCTGAACGGCGGGTGAGCGGTCGGCGGCGGTTCTCCCGGGCCCGACGGCGGGCTCGGAGGACGCGCGGTCGGACCGGGGTGCGGTTCCGGTGCGGCCGATCAGGTGCGCGCGGGCGGCGGTGTAGCTCTCGCCGGTCTTGTCCATGCGGGCGCGCACGCGCTGCTTGAAGGCCTTGTGGCTGGTCATGACGGCTCCTCGGCGACAGCGTCGGAACTCGCGCTCCCTCCGCCCCGCCGGTGGGGCACATCGGACCGGCGTCCCGAGGACCCTGAGTCCCCTTTGCCCCCTCACAGCCGGTGGCGCGAGCACCGGGACCGGGGGTTGGGCGCGGGACCGCGCCTACGGACAACGGTACCCCTGTCCCCGTGGATTCTCCAGGGCCTGTGGACGAGGGCCGGGGAACCCGGGCCGCGGCCGGTCCGGGAGGCGAGGAGTTCCGGCCGGCGCCGATCGCGGCGCCCGGGAGGGAGCCGGCCCGCCCCCGCCCGTGTCGGCCGAGGAGCGCCCGGGTGGGGGCGGGCCCGTCCGGGCCGCTCCCGCCCCCGCTCCCCGGCGATCGGCCGCCAGGGGCCGACCGGCCGGGCCGGTGGGCGCCTCCGGTCGGGGATCTCGGCTCGGCCGCCGGGGGGCGGGACCGTGCCGTCCCGGGGTTTCCACCCCCGGCCCGACGGGGGCGGACCAGGGGCGGTTCAGGGACATCCCCCATGGATTCCTGGCCTCCTGTGTTAGATTCTGGCCATGCGGTCAGAAAATAATCCAGCCGGTCAGAAAAGGTCCTTCATCGAGGAGGCCCGCAGGGCGCAGATCGTCGCCGCGGCGATCGACACCATCGCCGCGGTGGGCTATCCCAACGCCTCACTGGCGCGGATCGCCGAGGAGGCGGGCGTGAGCAAGGGCGTGATCTCGTATCACTTCGCGGGAAAGGACGAGTTGATGGACCAGCTGGTGACGGGCGTCTACACGGAGATCGCCGAGTCCGTCGTCCCGCGGATCCTCGCCCAGGACAACGCCGCCGACATGCTCCGCGCACACGTGCGGGGTGTGGCCGCCTACGCGCTGGAGCACCGGAGCCGCATGGCGGCCCTGGCGCAGATCTTCATCCACGCGCGCAGGCCGGACGGTTCCCCCCGGTACGGGGCCGGCGAGTCCGAACCCCTCTACGAGTCCCTGGAGGGGCTCTACCGGGAAGGGCAGAGGAGCGGCGAGTTCCGCGACTTCGACGTGCGGGCGATGGCCGTGACCCAGCAGTCCGCCACCGACGGGATGTTCGAGTACTGGCGCGTCCACCCCGACCACGACCTCATGGCGCACGCCGCCGAACTCGGCGAACAGCTCGTCCGCGCCACCCGCGCCGACTGACCGGCGCACACCCCCATCACGAGGACCCCATGACACAGCAACCCGCGCCCGCCCTGAGCCCGGAGGCGGCGCCACCGCCCCCGAGACGCCTGCACTACGTCGACAACCTGCGCGTGGCGATGACCGTCCTGGTCGTGCTGCACCATGTCGCGCTCACCTACGGCAACATCCCGGTCTGGTTCTACACCGAGCCCGCGCAGGACCCCACGGGCGGGCTGCTCGACCTCCTGGTCGTCGTCGACCAGACCTACTTCATGGGCCTGTTCTTCCTGCTCGCGGGCTACTTCGTGCCCGGAGCGAGGGACCGGAGGGGGCAGCGGGGGTTCGTCCGCGAGCGCCTGGTGCGCCTGGGCGTCCCCCTGCTGCTGTTCGCCCTGCTCGTACGGCCGCTGCTCACGACCGGCACCTACCGGATGTTCGCGGAAGGGGCCGCCGCCGAGGGCGCGGAGATGCCCTACTGGCTCTTCTACGTGATCACCTTCGACCCCGGCCCCATGTGGTTCGTCGAGGTCCTGCTCGTCCTCAGCCTCACCTACGTCATGGTGCGCGGCTTCCGCGAGCGCCGCGCCGAGCGCCGGGGCACGGCGGTCCTCCCCGCCTCCCGCCCCGAGGACACGGCCCCGCTGCGCTGGCTCGGTCCGGTCGTCGCCTTCACCGTGGCCCTGGCCCTGGTGTCGTTCGTCTGGCGCTGGGTGAACCCCGCCCCCTACTGGCCGTTCGTGGGGCTGCCCAGCCCCGACTACCTGCCCCAGTACGCCGCCCTCTTCACCGTGGGCGTGCTGGCCTACCGCCACAACTGGTTCACCCGTCTGCCCGGCCGGGCCGGCTGGTACGGGGGCGCGACGGCCGTCCTCGGCCTGGCCGCGTTCCTGGGAGGGGGGCTCGTCCTCGGGCCGGAGAACGAACCCGGGACCGCTCCGGCGCTGTTCCACATGGTGGCGGAGACGTTCTTCGCGGTCGGCGTGACCCTCGCGCTGATGGTGTCCTTCCGCCGCTTCCTCGACCGGCGGACCCGCCCCTCCGCGTTCCTGGCCGACAACGCCTTCGCCGTGTACTTCCTGCACCCGCTGGTGCTGGTCGGGCTCGGAACGGCGCTGAGCGGTTGGGAGGCACCCGCCGCGGTGAAGTTCCTGGGCCTGGCCGCCCTCGCGGTCCCCGCCTGCTGGGCGCTCGCCGCCGCGGTCCGCGCGATCCCCGGGGCCCGTCGGATCCTCTGACGCGCCCTTCCGCGGGGCCGCCCCGGCGAAGAGCCGGAGGCGGCCCCGCCCCTGCTTCCCGCGGGGCCCGCCGGTCACCGCGCTGGCCGACGCCGCCCCCGCCCTCCGGAACCCGTGCGTCCCACGGCGCCGGGGAAGCGGGCACCGGTACAACGGTGGGTCGATGGGCCCGACCCACGGCGCCGGGGGCGGAACCCCGGCAGACCTCACCCCAGGGCGTCCAGGGCGGCCCGCATCGCCGGTGACACGTAACCGGTGCCGACGCGCACCCCGCCGAGCCACGCGGTCAGCCGCTCCGCCTCCTCGTCGAGGGCGCGCCGCGTCGGGGCCGGGACCGGCTCCAGCAGGTGCACCCGGACGGCCCCGGCGCCGTCCTGCACCCATGTACCGACAGTGCGGCCGTCGGCCCAGGCCGTGGTGCCGGCGTTGCCGCGCCGCTCGAAGAGCTGCTCGCGGTGCGGCCCCAGGTAGAAGTCCCGGTCGCGCCAGCCCATCACGGTCGGGTCGAGCACCGGCAGGAGCGCGACCCACCCGCCCGGGTCCTCCACCGGTCCCACGTCCTCGGGCAGGAGCCAGCCCGTGGCGCCGTTGTCCAGGGACACCGCGACGGCGTCCAGGTCGGCCAGCGCGCCGCGCACGATCGCCTTGGTGGCGCCCAGCCACCAGACGATGTCGTCCTCGGTCCCCGGGCCGAAGCGGAGGAGCCAGCGGCGGACCAGTTCGCGGTACCCCTCACCCGGACTCCACAGGTCGGGGACGCCGTCCAACCAGTGCGAGGCCAGGGTCCAGCGGGGCCGTGAGACGGGGAAGCGGCCGGCGTCGGCGCCGCGGACGATGTCGCCGGCTGCCCCGAGGAGGGTGAGCACCCGGGGCGCCGACCACAGCTCGCCCGGCGACCCCTCGACCTTCACGTCGAGCATCGGCACCGCCCGGCGCACGTCGATGGCGGCGAGGCCCTCCGGCGCGTCGGCGAGCACGGCGAGGATCTCGGCCCGGGCCCGGTCGAGCCAGGCGCCTCCGTCGTCGGTGAGGCCCGCCCTGACGAGGTCCTTGGCCATGCGGGCGCGCTCCGCCGCGGCGACACGGGCGGAGGCGCTCGGCCACACGCCCGGCAGCATCTCGCGCGGGAACACGAAGAGGGTGCGCCGCATCGCCAGCTGCTTCACGAGCAGGCGCTCCCAGTGGAGCGCCCCGTCGACGTCGGCGACCGTCAGTGAGGAGACGCGGGCCCAACAGGAGAGGTGGACCGTGGCCGGCTCGGTCGCGTGCAGCGCGACGACGGCACGGGTGGCCGCTTCGGGGGAGTCGGCGCGGGCGCCGGGCGCCAGTGCGTGCCGCACGGCCAGTCGGGCCCGGCGTTCGCCGTCGGTGACATGGTGCATCGGGTCATCGTGCCACATCGGACGGACCATTCGATACAGTGTCGTTCCGGAACTGATGTGTATCGCTTTCGGGGTCGAAGAGACGAGGAGGCGGCTGCCATGGCGCGAGACGGCGAGACCCGGAAACCCGCGGAGGGTCCCGTGCGCCCCGGCCGCAAGCGGGACCCCTCCCGGGACGACGCCATCCTCGATGCGGCGCTGGAGGTCCTGGCCGACGTCGGCTACTCCCGGCTGTCCATGGACCTGGTCGCCGCGCGGGCCGGGGCCGGGAAGGCCACGCTCTACCGCCGCTGGCCCTCGAAGGCCGAACTGGTCGTCGACGCCGTGGCGCGCATGAAGCGCGACCAGGTCGACCTGGAGCACCTGCCCGACACCGGGGACCTCCGGGGCGACCTCCTCGGCCTGTTCAGGCCGCAGACGGTCGAGGAGGCCGAGCGCCGGCTCGAGATCATGGCGGGGCTCGCGTCGATGCTCGTCCAGGACCGGGCCCTGGCCGACGCGGGCACCGCCGCCATCGTCCAGCCGTGGGCCGAGGCCCACCACGCCCTCATGCGGCGTGCCGTCGACCGGGGCGAGATCCCGCCCACGGCCGACATCGAGGCGCTGTCGCAGCTCATCCCCTCGATGGCCGCCTTCCGCGCACTCGTCCGGGGCAAGCCGTTCGACCGGGACTTCCTCGTGTCGATGGTCGACGGCGTCCTGCTCCCGGCCCTGCGCCACCCGCCGGCGGCCCCCGCGGAGCCCGACCGCGGGCCCGCCTCCTGAGGCGGGCGCCACCGGTCTCCGCCCGACGGTCCCACCGTTGGCCGGGACGCCCGGAGGGCGGGCCGCCGGGGAGGGGCGCCGGACGCGGGGGCCCGCTTCGGGGGAGACACGCCCGGGGCTAGGGTCGGGGGCGAATCATGATCGAAGGGACCCCGTGTGACCACTCAGAAGGACCGCATGCTCGCCGGTGAGCTCTACCTCGCCGACGACCCCGAGCTGCAGGCCGACCTCTTCCTCGCCGAGAAGCGGACGGAGGCGTTCAACTCGTCGACGATCGACGACCTGGAGGCGCGGCACGCGGCGCTGGCCGAACTGGTGGGCGAGCTGGGGGAGGGCAGCGTGATCCGGCCCCCGCTGCGGGTCGACTACGGCTATCAGATCAGCGTCGGTCCCCGTACGTTCGTCAACTGCGGCGCGGTCATGCTGGACGTGGCCCCGATCCGGATCGGGGCGGACGTGCAGATCGGCCCGAACGTCCAGCTGCTCACCCCCACCCACCCGGTCGACCCCGAACTGCGGCGCGCCAAGTGGGAGGCGGGCGAGCCGATCACCATCGGCGACAACGTGTGGCTGGGCGGAGGGGTCATCGTCTGCCCCGGCGTGACGATCGGTGAGAACACCGTGGTGGGCGCGGGCTCCGTGGTCGTCAAGGACCTGCCCGCGAACGTGGTGGCGGTCGGCAACCCGGCCCGCGTCGTCCGCGAGATCGGCGCCTCCTAGACGGTATGTAGGGAGGGTTCGCTGAAAGGCCGGGACCTCGCTCACACGTTGCCGTGGGTTGCCGACCAGGTAGAACCTGGAAAGTAGTGCCTACATGTGTGGGAGGTCCCGGTGTCTTTCGAGCCTACGACCGTCGGACTGGACGTGCACGCCCGCTCCACCACCGCGTGCGCGATCCACGAACCCACCGGCGAAATCAGCACCACCCGTCTGAGCAGCGACCACGCCCAGATCTTGAACTGGCTTCATACCCTGCCCGGCCTGGTCCGGGCCGTCTACGAGGCCGGACCCACCGGTTTCTCCCTGGCCCGCGCCTTGAACGACGCCGGCATCGACTGCGTGGTCGCCGCACCCTCTAAGCTCCAACGCCCCAGCGGCGACCGTGTCAAGACCGATGCCCGCGACGCCCCGCACCACCCACGCCGACGCCACCCTCACACCCGCCGGACGCCTCGCGCCGGCCCGCTGCGTCGTCGACCGGCGCCGGCCCCTGCGACGGGCCGCTCCTACCCCCGGGCCCGGTCCTGGAGGCGCTCCATGTTGGCCTCGCCCTACGCGCCCAGGGCGTTCAGCGAGGGCAGCAGCGTGCGGCCGAAGTCGGTCAGGGAGTACCCCACCTTGGGCGGGACCTGGTGGTGGACCTCCCGGTGGACCAGGCCGTGCCCCTCCTCCCGGCCCTCCTCGGCTTCTTCGAGGGCGCGGCGCTCCTGAGGGAGCGCGGCCTCGACGCGGGCTCGATGGTGCGCTACTCCGTCAAGTGGCTGGAGATGATCGCCTCCGTCCTACCGCGCCTCGCGGACGAGATCGATCGCGGCGACTACACCGACCCCCTCTCCACCGTGGGCCTTTCCACGAGGGGATCGCCCACGACCGGGAGACCGCGGCCGACGGTCCGGTGGACACCGCCTGGCGCGAGCCCATGAACGGCCTCCTGGAGCGGGCCGTCGCGGAGGGCCTCCGCGACCAGAGCGTCGCGGCCCTGTACGAACTGCTCAGGAAGCCCGCGCCCGCGGCGTGAAAAGGGTCCGTCCCCCGGTGTGGCGCCACCGGGGGACGGGGTCCACGGGACCGCTATCCGGCCGCGGCGGTCGCGGCGGCGGTCGCCCCGGGGTCTTCGGCGGCGAACTGGGTGCGGTACAGCTCCGCGTAGCGGCCGTCCCGTGCCAGCAGCTCGGCGTGGGTGCCGCGCTCGGCGATCCGCCCCTCCTCGACGACGAGGATGGCGTCGGCCGCCCGGACCGTGGAGAGCCGGTGGGCGATGACCAGGGCCGTCCGCCCCCTCAGCGCCTCGGTGAGGGCCGCCTGGACCGCGGCCTCGGAGGTGGAGTCCAAGGCGGAGGTCGCCTCGTCCAGGATGACCACCTCGGGTCCGGCCAGCAGCAGGCGCGCGATGGTCAGGCGCTGGCGCTCGCCGCCGGAGAACCGGTAGCCGCGCTCGCCCACGACGGTGTCCAGCCCGTCGGGCAGTGCGGCCACGAGGGCGTCCAGCCTGGCCCGGCGCAGCGCGTCCCACAACTGCTCGTCGGTGGCCCCGGGTGAGGCCAGGGTCAGGTTGGAGCGGATGGACTCGTGGAAGAGGTGCCCGTCCTGGGTGACCATCCCCAGGGTGGCGCGGATGGAGTCGAAGGTCAGGTCGCGCACGTCCGTTCCGCCCAGGCGCACGGCGCCGGAGTCCACGTCGTACAGGCGGGGGACGAGCTGGGCGATGGTGGACTTGCCCGCGCCGGAGGAGCCGACCAGGGCGACCATCTGCCCGGGTTCGACGCGGAAGGACACCCCGTGCAGGACGTCCCCGTTGTCCTGGACGTCGAGGGCGGCGACCTCCTCCAGGGAGGCCAGGGAGACCTTGTCGGCGCTGGGGTAGGCGAAGGTGACGTCGTCGAACTCCAGTGACACCGCTCCGTCGGGGACGGTCCGGGCGCCGGGCCTCTCGTCCACGATCGGTTTCAGGTCGAGGATCTCGAAGACCCGGCTGAAGCTGACCAGGGCGCTCATGACCTCCACCCGGGCGCCGGCGAGGGAGGTGAGCGGCGCGTAGAGGCGGGTGAGCAGCATGCCCATGGACACGACGGTGCCCGCGTCGAGCTGCCCGCGCAGGGCGTAGAAGCCGCCGAGGCCGTAGACCAGCGCCAGGGCGAGCGCGGACACCAGGGTGAGGGCGGTGAAGAAGACCTCCTGGACCATCGCTGTGCGCACGCCGATGTCGCGCACCCGGCTCGCCCTGCGGGCGAACTCGGCCGACTCCTCGTCCGGGCGGCCGAAGAGCTTGATGAGGGTGGCTCCGGGAGCGGAGAACCGCTCGGTCATCTGGGTGCCCATCGCCGCGTTGTGGACGGCGCGCTCGCGCTCGATCCGCGCCAGGCGGGCGCCCATGCGGCGGGCCGGCACGACGAACACCGGCAGCAGCAGGAGCGAGAGCAGGGTGATCTGCCAGGACAGGGTGAGCATCACGGCCAGGGCGAGGACGAGGGTGACCAGGTTGCTCACCACCCCGGAGAGCACGTCGCTGAACGCGCGCTGGGCCCCGATGACGTCGTTGTTGAGGCGGCTGACCAGGGCGCCTGTGCGGGTGCGCGTGAAGAAGGCGACCGGCATGCGCTGGACGTGGTCGTAGACGGTGGTGCGCAGGTCGAGGATGAGCCCCTCGCCGACCCGGGCCGACAGCTGTCGCACGACCAGTCCCAGGGCCGCCTCGGTGACGGCGACGGCGGCGATGAGCCCGGCCAGGACGAGCACGGGGCGCAGTGGGCCGCCGTCGACGATCGCGTTGACGACCCGTCCGGCGAGGAGGGGGGAGGCCACGGCCAGGGCCGCCGTGGCCACGCTCAGGAGGAGGAACCAGGAGAGGTGGCGGGAGTGGGGGCGGGCGAAGGAGGAGATCCGGCGCAGGACCGGCAGGGAGAAGGGGCGCTGGTCCTCCTTCGCGTGCATCGCGTGGTACACGGAGTTCCACGCGGCCATTTCCATGCTCATGTTCGACCACCGGGTGTGTTGGGGCTGTTGGCAAGAACCGTAGAACCTCAACTAATGTTCTGGTCAAGTCGGAGGGCGACCCGGGGGTCCGCGCCCGTCCGGGCGCCCGGAGGCGCACCGCCCCCGGACGCGCCTCACCCCTCGGCTGCGCGTGTCCGCCGCCCCGCGCGGCCCGCCGCCAGGGCGCTGGCGGCGTTCGCCGCCACGATGGCCGCCACGGCCGCCCAGTCGACCCACTCCAGCGCCTGCCCCAGCACCGCCAGCCCCACGAGGGCCGCCATCACCGGGTGCACGCTCATGAACAGGCCGAAGTAGCGGGCGGGAACCCGCCTCAGGGCGAACAGGTCGCCCAGGAACGGCACGATCGAGGACAGCACGCCCGCCGCCGCCGCGCACGCCAGGGCGGCGGGGGTCGGCGGGTGGGCGATGAGCACCAGCGCGCCGACGGGCGCGAAGACCAGCGCGGAGACGCCGGCCGCGGCGGCCGAGCCCCCGATGCCCGGCACCCGCCGCCCCACGGTCCGGTTGAGCAGGATGTAGGCGGCCCAGCAGGCGGCGGCCACCAGTGCCAGCGCGATGCCCGCGTGGTCGGTGCTGGCCTGGGGGCGCATCAGCACCGCGACCGCTCCACCCGCCACCAGCGCGCACACCAGGTCCACCCACCGGCGCGAGGCGGCCAGGGCCACGGCCAGCGGGCCGAGGAACTCCAGGGTCACCGCGAGCCCCAGCCTGATCCTGTCGACGGCCGAGTACAGGGTGAGGTTCATGGTCCCGAAGACCAGGGCCATGGACAGCACCGGCCACCACTGGGACCACGTGAACGCGCCCGGTCGGGGCCGACCGACCGCCAGCAGGACCGCGCCGGCGACCCATTGCCGTACGGCCACCACCCCGACCGGGCCGATCACAGGGAAGGCCAGGGCGCCCAGGGACGCGCCGAGCTGGTTGGACAGGCCGCCGCCGAGCATCACGGCCGTCCCCGCCAACCGCGCCCGCCCGTCCGGTTCGGCCGAGGGGGAGGCGGGGGCGGCGGCGGTTCCCGCCCCCGACGTGTTCACCGATGTCTCCATGGGGGCGAGCATGCTGCCCACGCCCGCATACGCAAAATGCATGTGGGCGACCGTCTATACGCTGTGCGCATGGATATGCGTCCGAACGAACTGGAGCTGCGGCACCTGCGCTGCCTGGTCGCGATCATCGACACCGGGAGCTTCACCGACGCCGCCCTCGACCTGGGCGTCTCGCAGGCCGCGGTCTCCCGCAACCTCGGAGCCCTGGAGAGCGCGCTGGGGGTGCGGTTGCTGCACCGCACCAGCCGCAACGTCACCCCGACCACGGCGGGGGTCCAGGTCCTGGCCAGGGCCAGGGTCGTGCTGGCCGAGGTCGACAACCTCGTACGCGAGGCCGTCGACGGGCACACGCGGCTGCGCCTGGGACACGCGTGGTCGGCGGTGGGGCGCCACACCGGGGAGTTCCAACGGCGCTGGGCCGACCTGTACCCCGGCACCGAACTGCACCTGGTCCGCACCAACTCGCCCACCGGGGGCCTGGCCGAGGGCCTGTGCGACCTCTCGGTCGTGCGGGCGGCCTTCGACGGGCGCAGGTTCGAGAGCGCCGTCGTGGGCAGGGAGCGCCGGTACTGCGCGATGGCCGCCGACGACCCCTGGGCCCGTCGGCGGTCGCTGCGGCTGTCCGAGATCGCCGGACGGCACCTGATCTTCGACCGGCGCACCGGGACCACCACCGCCGACCTGTGGCCCGAGGAGACCAGGCCGGTGATGGAGCACGTCAACGACATCGAGGACTGGTTCGCCGAGATCGCCACCGGGCGCAGCGTCGGCATCACCCCGGAGAGCACGGTGGCCCAGCACCGGCGCCCCGGGATCGTCTACCGTCCGGTGCGCGACGCGTCCACGATCCCGGTCCGCGTGGTGTGGCGGCGGCACGACCCCCATCCGGCCACCCACGCGGCCGTCGCCCTGCTGACGGAGCTGTACCGGGGGCGGTGAGGATCCCGGCCCGCGGGGAGCCGGCCGGGTCAGACGCCCGAGGGGACGCGCTGCCCGGCGGGCGGGGCGGCGTGCGGCGGGGCGTGTCGGCGGGCGCCCTCGTCCGGGACGCCGCCGGGGCGGGCGGTGTACACCCGCACCCCCGCGTCCTCGGGGGCCAGCAGCAGGGCGCGGCCCACCGTGGACCGGGCGTGGGCGCAGCCGCGCACGACCATCGGCAGGCTCAGCGCGAACAGCGCCCCGGCGGCCATGTGGATCACGGTGGTGGCCACGACGGGGTTGTCCGGGACGACGTAGGTCCCCAGGTCGGTGTAGCCGGGGACGGTGTACAGGGACCACCCCCACAGGGGGTGGAGCAGGCCGGCCGCGGCCCCGGCCCACCAGGTGACGGTGACGCAGAAGCCGACCACGGCGACCGGCAGTCCCACCGCGGCGTGCAGCGCGTCCAGCCAGCTCTGCCTGCAGGCGAGGGCGCCGAGAGCCCGGCGCAGGGGGCCCGCGCCGGGAGCGGGGGAGCGGTAGGGGCGGCGCACCACCGGTCGGCCGTGGAGGTCGGCCAGGCGGATCCGCTCGACGTGGGCGAGTCCCCTGGCGGCGTGCAGGGTGCCCGCGGCCAGGAACAGCCCGGCCCCGACCACGGCGGTGCCCGCTCCCGCGGCCAGACCTACCACGACGAGCACGAAGGAGACGAGGGCGAGGGGGAACCCCCACAGGTTGTAGCGGGAGTCGGCGACGACCTGGGCGAAGACGGACTTGGGCCTGTTCATGGCACCGAAACTACGCCCGGAGGGGGCCGTCCGTCAGGGTCGCACGCATGCGCATCGGTGGTGGTGCGGCCCCCACCGCGCGTTGGCGCCGGGACACGCCTTCCCGGCTCACAGGCCGTTGAGGAAGGTGATGACCCCGACCCCCTCCAGGGCCGCGACGGCCCCCGTCTGGGCGAGGCCGTTGACCAGGAGGAGGAAGCCGACCAGGCCGATGATCCACCCCATCGCCTCCCGGGAGCCGGACTCGACCCTGGTGCGCCAGCGCTCCAGCCGGGGACGCAGCCGCTCGCCCAGGGCCCGGTGGCCCAGGTAGAGCAGGACCGGGGGGAGCACCATCACCGCGTTGTAGGCGGCGAGCAGGGGGAGCCAGGTCGCGGCGGGCAGCCCGGCGGTGGTCATGATGCCGATCGCGCCGAAGTAGGGGAAGGCCGTGCCGCCCTCCAACAGGCCGGTGGCCAGGCCCAGGCCGACCATCGCGACCGTGCGGAAGGAGGCGGGTCTGCGCGGCTCGCGCGGCTTGGTCGGCATGAGGAAGCTGTAGACCAGCAGGCCGCCGCCCAGGACGACCATCGCCCAGCCGACGAGGGCGCTGTCGGCCAGACCGCCGAGCGTCTCCAGCAGGACGCCGAGGCCGAGCACGAGCGCGCAGCCGAGCACGAAGTAGAAGAGGGCGACGGTGCCCAGGAAGGTGAACAGGGGACGGGCCACCGAGCGCGCGCCGCTCAGCAGCACGTACAGGGAGATGCCGAGGGTGGCCGGGCTGAGCGTGTCCAGCAGGGCCAGTCCGGCGACGGGCAGCAGTACTTCCCAGGGGGGCATGGAGGACTCCTCGCAGTTTTTATCGCACGACTGTGTGAAATAAAATAACACAGATGTGTTAGAAAGGAGACGTGCCAAAGATCGTCGATCACGAACAGCGCCGCCGGGAACTGGCCGAGGCCCTGTGGCGGGTCATCGCCGCGTCCGGCCCCGCCGCCGTGTCCATCCGCTCCGTGGCGGCCGAGGCGGGCTGGTCCCCGGGGGCACTGCGCCACTACTTCCAGACGCGCGAGGAGCTCCTGGTCTTCGCCATGAACCTGTCCGAGGACCGCGTCAAGGAGCGGATCGGGGACCTGTCCGCGCGGCAGCCCGCCGACATGCCGCCGACCGACCGCGTGGCCGAGTACGCCGAACAGCTCCTGCCCCTGGACGAGACGCGCCGGGCCGAGTACCGGGCCTGGGAGTCCGCCGGGATCCTGGGCGAGCACGACAAGGACCGCGCCCAGCGCTGGAACCTTCAACGCAGGCTCTACCGGCAGCTGGTCGCCTCGCTCGTCGGAACCCCGGTCGGGGACCCCTTCCAGCCCCATGCCGACCCCTGGGTGGAGGAGTGGGCCGGCTACCTCCACACCCAGGTGGACGGGCTCTCCCTCGAACTGATGGTCACCCCGGGGATGCTCGGCGCGGACGGCGCCCGGCGTCGCCTGCGGAGCTTCCTGGTGCGGACCGGAGAGGCGTGGCGGCACCGGGCGGACCCCTGACCTGGGGGTGCGTGAGGTGCCGGTTTTCGCGCTGGGGGTCCGTATTTGCCCGACTTCGCGGTAGTCGATACTGGGTGGTGCCAGTGACCGTAAGCGACGGGGGAGACGCGCGTGACCACCAGCCAGACCAGCGAGACGGCAGCCGGCGGGCCGCTCAGTCCGACCTACCGGCACGCCGTCCTCGCGGACGTCCCGGCCCTCGTCGAACTGGTCAACGCCTGTTACCGGGGAGACTCCTCCGCAGGGGGCTGGACCACGGAGGCCCACCTGCTCGACGGCCAGCGCGTGGACGCCGAGGGCATGGCCGAGCTGCTGGGGCGCACCAACACGATCGTCCTCGTCGCCGAGGCCGACGGCCTCCTCGTGGCCTGCTGCGAACTCCAGCGGGGCGTCAACGGCGCCTACTTCGGGATGTTCTCCGTCCGGCCCGCCGTCCAGGGCGGCGGGCTGGGCCGGCAGGTGCTGGCCGAGGCCGAGCGCACCGCCGTCACGGAGTGGGGCTGCCGCCTGATGCGGATGAAGGTCCTCAAGCAGCGCCCCGAGCTGATCGCGTGGTACGAGCGGCGCGGCTACACCGGCACCGGCAAGACCGAGCCCTTCCCCTACGGGGACGAGACCTTCGGCCTCCCCAGGCGCGCCGACCTGGCGTTCGTCGAGCTCACCCGGGAGCTGCCCGCCCCGTGATCCGGGGCGCCCGGCTCCTCAGTCCTGTTCGAGGTTGGCCGACATCCTCTCCAGGACGTCGACGGCCACGCGGTACTCCTCGTCGCCGATCCCCCGCGTGAGCCGTGCCCTGGCCTCCTTGACCCGGGCGAGGAGCTTGTCGTGCTCGGCCTCGCCCCGGGGCGTGAGCGCGAGGGCGACCAGGCCCTCGACCCACCCCAGTTCGCGCAGGCGGTCGACGGCGGGGGCGACCGTGGACTCGTCCTCCTCCAGGAAAGGAGCCAGTCTGCGGTCGAGGTCGGCGGTCGTGCCGGGCTCGGTGTGCAGGGAGTTGAGCACCTGCCAGTGGCGGCGTCCCAGCGACTCCGAGGCGAGGACCCGGTCGAAGTCGTTCTCGATGAGCCGGTCCAGGTGCTTGAGCCAGTAGCCGATGGGCAGGTCGGACATGCTTCCTCCAGCGGGCCGCGTACATGCGTACACTGCCGCGCGTGCGCGGCAGGTCGACGATATGCCGCCCGACCGCGGCTTGTCAGGGGCTCGCGGCGGTGTCGCGCCGACAGGCTCCCCGGGGCCGCCCGTGGCCGAGGCGGAGGAAGGCCCCCGGCGGCCCGCTGTCCCGGGACGCCTTGTCGCCACCGACCGCTAGCGTTCGGCCATGCCCACCGAGACCCTCCCGCCCGGACTGCGGATCATCCGCGGCGACGCCACGAGTCCCCGGGCCGCGGGGCCCAAGATCATCGCCCACGTGTGCAACGACCGGGGCGGCTGGGGCAAGGGGTTCGTGCTCGCCCTCTCCCGGCGGTGGCCCGGACCCGAACGCGACTACCGTGCCTGGCACCGCGAACGTGTCCGCAACGACTTCGCCCTGGGCGCAGTACGCCTGACCTCGGTCGGGTCCGAGACCTGGGTGGCCAACATGGTGGCCCAGCACGGCACGGGGCGGGGCAGCGGCGGGCCGCCCATCCGCTACGACGCGGTCGCCGCCTGCCTGCGCGCACTCGCCGCGCACGCCCTCGACCTCCGCGCGACCGTGCACATGCCCCGTATCGGCTGCGGGCTCGCCGGCGGGAAGTGGTCACGCGTCCAGCCCCTGGTCGAGAGCGAACTCCTCGACCGGGGGATCGGGGTCACCGTCTACGACGTCGACTGAGCCGTGCGCGGGGGGCTGCGGAGGCCGTCGTCCCCGGGTCAGCGGCACGCGTACCGCGGACCCGGGGCGCGCTGCCGCCTGTCAGGCGCGGCCGGCCCTGCGGGCGAACAGGGCGACGCCCGCGGTGGCGACGAGGACGCCCGCGGTCGCCCAGGTGAAGGCGGTCCTGTACCCCTCGACGGCCGCGTCGGTGTCGCCGGACGCGCCCGCGGCGACCGCCGCGCCGACCAGGACGGCCATGCCGGTGGCGCCGCCGAGCTGGTCCACCGAGCGCTGGACGCCCGAGGCGACCCCCGCGTCGTCCTCGGTCACCCCGTGCAGGGCCGCGTTCTGCAGGGCGATCAGGCCGACGCCCATGCCGACGCCGACCAGGACCATGCCGGGCATGGCGTCGGTCCACAGGTCGCCGTCGACCGGCAGCCTCGACAGCCAGGCGGTTCCGGCGGCGGTCGCCAGCAGGCCGGCGATCGCCGCCCCGGAGAGTCCGAGCGCGCCGATGACGCGGCCGACCACGGTCGCCGAGGCCAGGATCGCCGCGCAGAACGGCACGTACGCCAGCCCCGCCTGGAGCGGGCTCATCCCCAGCACCTGCTGGAGGTAGAGCGTCACCAGGAGGAACGAGGTCGACAGCGCCGCGCTGAGCAGGACCGTCGCCGCGTTGGCCACCGTCCTGGTCCTGTTCGCGAAGAACGACAGCGGCACCAGCGGGTTGGCCGACTTCGCCTCGACCAGGACGAACAGCCCCAGCGCCGCGACCCCCGCGGTGAGCGGGCCGAACACCTGCGGGTCGCTCCAGGGGGCCTCCGCCGCCCGCAGCACCCCGTAGACCAGGGCGAGGGGGCCGGCGGTCAGCAGCACCGCTCCCGTGACGTCGGGGCGGCGCCGCACGGGTGCGGACGCGTCGGCGGGCGCCGTGTCCCCGGACCCGCCCGCCGCACGGCGTGCGCCGTCGGGAGTGACCAGGAGCGGGACGGCGACCAGGACCACCGCCACCACGGGGAGGTTGACGAGGAAGATCCACCGCCAGTCGAGCAGTTCGGTGATCACTCCGGACAGCAGCACCCCGCCGACCAGCCCGGAACTGGAGATCGCCCCCCAGATGCCGAGCGCCCTGGCGCGCTCCCGGGGAGCGGGGAACAGCATGGCGATGAGCGACATCGCCGCCGGGGAGGCCAGGGCCTCGCCCGCCCCCTGCCCGAAGCGCGCGGCCAGGAGCCACGGCAGGTCGGGGGCCGCACCGGCCACGAGCGAGGCCGCGCCGAACAGGGCGGCGCCCAGCAGCAGCATGCGGCGTCGGCCGAGCAGGTCGCAGATCCTCCCGCCGAGGAGCAGCAGGCCGCCGCCGACGAGCGTGTACCCGGCGACGACCCAGGTCAGGCCCTGGGGTCCGGCGCCGAGGTCCGCCCCGATGGAGGGCAGGGCGATGTTGACGACCGTGACGTCCACGGCGATGAGGAACTGCAGCATCGAGACCGCAGCCAGGGCCCACCAGCGGCGGGTACGGGTGAAGCGCTCCTGGCGGCCGGAGCGCGCGCCAGGAGTTCGGAACGAGGTCATGTGTGATGGCCGATCGGGTCGGGCCCGCCCGGAGGCGGGCCGAGAACGGAAAGAGAGAACAACCGTTCCGCCCGCGCGGCACGCCGAACGGGCCCCGCCGGTCCTCCCAGGACACGGCGCGGCGCGCGGCGGGCGCGGACGCCCGCCTACTCCGTGACTGCGACTGCCATCATGGACGGCATTCTAGGAGCCCCGTGCCGCCCGGCGCACCCGGTTTTCCCGGCCGCCCGCCCCGGGGGGGAGCGAACCGGGTGAGCCGGAAAGGGGCGACGGACGGTTGACCGCGCCTGCGGGCGGGAGGGAGCCGCGTGCGCACCCTGCGGCCCCGCTCGCTCTGGCCGAGTCTCGGTCGGTAATATAGTTCGCATATGAACGTTCATGAGCGAACTGATCAGTGGTCGAGTGAGACCGTTGCGGCGAGCCCGATGCTCGCGGTGATCGCCGCGGCGCGTGTGCTGGAGTCCCAGGTGAATGAGGCGCTGTCCTCGGTGACGTTGTCGTTGGCGCGGTTGGCGCTGCTGCACCGACTCGCGGACAGTACGAAGCCGGTGGGCCTGAAGGATCTGGCCGAGGCGCTGGGGTGCTCGAAGTCGAACGCGAGTGTGCTGGCGGATCGGATGCTTCAGGAGGGGTACCTCACGCGCGAGACGGATCCGGCGGACCGGCGCGGTGTCCTGCTTTCCTTGACTCCGGCGGGTGCGGCCGCGCATGCGGCGGGGTTCGAGGTGGTGGCCCGTCAACAGGACGAGGTGTTCGCGGACGTGGCGCCGCGGGACTGCGACACACTGCTGCAGGTCCTCGGGCAGGTCACGCGGTGAGCGCACCCTGGCGCCGCACACCCGCCCCGGGCCGGGTGCGGAGCGCGGCTGACGGGGCGCCGGACGGGGCTGGGGCGCTCGCCATCCGGATCCGGCGGCCCCGAGGCGTGTCCGTCGTGTTCTCCCGCGCCGTGGGCCCTGCCGCACTCGGGTGGAACCAGCCGGACCGCAGCCGCATCGAGCCCGTGACCGGGACGCCGCCGAGGAACGGAACAGGACAGAACCTGACATGAACCAGCCCCGAGACGGCAAACCGCAGACCCGGCGCATCCTGGACACACCGCTCCGCCTGCGCAGCGGCCTGGTCCTGCGCAACCGCGTCGTCAAAGCCGCGATGGAGGAACAGCTCGCAGGGCCGCGACGGCAGCCCGACCACCGCCTCGTCACCCTCTACCGGCGACTCGCCGACGGTGGCGCCGGGCTGCTCATCACCGGCCACGTCATGATCGAACGCCGGGCCGTCGCCCAACCGGGCGACATCGTTCTCGATGAGGCCAGCGACCTCGACGCGTTTCGCCGCTGGTCGTCGGCCGCGGGCACGCTCCCGGTGTTCATGCAGTTGAACCATCCCGGGCGGGTCGTGCGCCGCGACACCGGCTCCATCGCCTACGCCCCCTCCCCGGTCCCCGTCCAGGCCGGCGGGTTGTCCGGACTCTTCGCACCCCCGGTGGAGATGACCGCATCGGACATCACCCGCACGATCGGCCAGTTCGCCGCCTCGGCCCGCCTCGCCCGGGAGTCGGGTTTCGCGGGTGTCGAGATCCACGCCGCCCACGGATACCTGCTGTCGCAGTTCCTCTCCCCACTCGTCAACAACCGTACCGACGAATGGGGCGGGGCTCTGCGGCAACGGGCCCGACTGCTTCTCCGGGTCGTGGACGCGGTGCGCGACAGCGTGCCGGACTCGTTCCCCGTCGCGGTGAAACTCAACTCCGCCGACTTCCAGCGCGGCGGCTTCGACATCGACGACGCCGCTGAGGTCATCGACTGGCTGTCTCCCGCCGTCGACCTGGTCGAACTCTCGGGAGGCAGCATCGAGTCGCTCGCAACAGCGGGGCATCCCGCCGACAACCGCGCCCTCGCCCGCGAGTCCTACTTCCTCGACCTCGCCACCCGCCTCGTCGGACGGACCGCTACCCCGCTCATGCTCACCGGCGGCATTCGCCGCGGCCACGTAGCGGAGAACGTCCTACGGCAGGGTTTCGCGCTCGCCGGGGTCGGCACCGCCTACGCGCAGAACCCCCGCGCGGTACGGCAGTGGCTCGACGGACACGATGCCCCCGTCGCCCCGCCCACGACGTGGATCCGCTCGAAGGCCCTGCGCGCCGCCGCCGTACAGGCCGCCGTCACGGACCGCCTCCACACCGGCGCCTGTGACCGGCGCCGCCCCCGAATGCCGACCGGCGCGGCCCTCCTCGCCGACCAGATCCGCCGGGCCCGGCAGCTCCGGCACTACCGGAAGGAGCAGGACGAGGCGGTCTGAGGCTCCGGCCGACGAGGCGTTCCCGCGGTACCGGCGGAAAAGGACGGGACGGGTTCCGAGCCGGGAACCGGTGGGTCCGGCCGGAGCCCGTTCCGGGCGGAGCAGGTGTGCGCGGATGAGTGGTCGGAGAGCCTGCGGGGCTTCTCGGAGATCGGTCGGGAGGAACCGGCCAGGTTCTCCTCCCCGGTCCCGGCCGGTCCGGGAACCGCGGGGGCGGCGCGGTCAGGCACGGCACAGGATCGCGCCGTGCGGGACCACGAACACCCCGTCGGGGTCCCGGCTCCAGGCCGTCCACCCGCGCGAGATGCGCTCCAGCTCCTCCCGGGTGGCGTCGCCCTCGGCGACGGCCTGTCGCCCCAGGTCGGACTCCAGGATGCGCCGGGCCCACATGCCGCCCCACCAGGCGCGGCCGTCGGGGTCGGAGTGGCTCCACACCTCGGCCACGTAGGTGACGTCGGTGAACCCGGCCTCGCGGGCCCAGGCCGCCAACCTGCGGCCCGCGTCGGGCTCGCCGCCGTTCCCGCGCGCGACCCGCTGGTAGAGGTCCATCCAGGAGTCCAGCTCGGGCAGGCGCGGATACCAGTACATGCCGGAGTAGTCTGCGTCGCGGGCGGCGACGGTCCCGCCGGGACGGGCCACCCGGCGCATCTCGGCCAGCGCCCGGACCGGGTCCGCGACGTGCTGGAGGACCTGGTGGGCGTGGACGACGTCGAAGGAGTCGTCGGGCAGGTCCAGGCGGTGCACGTCCGCGACCCGGAACCCGATGTTCTCGACCCCCGCCGCGGCCGCGGTCGCGCGAGCGAGGTCGACCGCCTCGGGGGAGGAGTCCACCGCGGTGACCGGCCCCGGGGCGACCCGCCGGGCGAGGTCGACGGTGATGCTGCCCGGGCCGCAGCCCACGTCCAGCAGGGAGCGGCCCGGGGCCAGCCGGTCGAGCGCGTAGGCGGCGGAGTTCTCCGCGTCGCGCCGGCGGTAGGAGTCGGTGACGGCCGGGTGGTGGCCGTGGGTGTAACGCGTCATGGATCGCCCTCTCACCGGGTCGCGAGGCCTGTCGACACGTTCGACCCTACACCCGGCGTCTCTTACAGTGAGATATCTTTCTCGCCATATGAGACAGGGTGGCCGTCGGACGGGGCCAGGCGCTCCCGGAGCGCGTTCATGTCGGGGACGAACCACAGGCCGCGGCCGCGGTTGGCCTCCCTGACCAGGTCACGCAGGGCGGTGCTCGCCGCCACGTGCGCGGAGACGTCCCCCACGACGGCCAGCCTCATCCCGTAGGTGACGAACTTCTGCGTCACGGCTCCCGCCATGCCGGTGCGCAGCGAGAAGAAGTCCCCGTCGATCCGTTCGACCGGCAGGACGACCCACGAGGCGCCCCCGTAGGAGGCCTCGCCGATGAGGTCGATCGCCTCGGTCTCACCGCGCAGGGGCGGGCCGTCGGCCGCGCACACCATGACCCGGACGCCGCCCAGTTCCCGCAGGACATCGGCCATCGGACCGCTCACCCTCTTTCCTCGTTCACCATGACGTCGATGAGCTCCAGGACCGCCGCGGTCGCGGAGAGGTCGCCCAGGACGACGACCTTCAGGCTCGCGCGCTCCCTGTCGTGGACGGTCTGGACGTGGACCTTCGCCGCGCCGCCCGGCGCCCCGAAGAGGGAGGACGTGACCAGGGTGGTCAGGCGCGAGGCGTCGTCGGGGCCGATCCCGTCCACCCGCACGACCGTGGAGGCCTCCGCGGTGCGCCCTCCGCCGTCGGCGGGCGCCTCCGGCCGGGGGAGCGGGCCGCCGGTGAACTCCTCCAGGTCCTGGCGCCGGACCCGGTACTGCTTGCCGATCCGGGTCGCCCTGAGCCGCCCGTCGCGGATGTAGGCCCGCACCGTCTTGACGTGCAGGTCCAGGAGCTCGGCCACCTGGTCCACCGAGTAGTACTGCTGATCCAACGCACTCTCCCCATCGGGGCGCTCGAAACTTCTCTATACATCCCTGACATTACCTTACGAAAGAGGAGTTTAAAGCTATATGGGACTTCCTGAGTGTGGAGAGAGAAAAACCGCGACCGCCCGATGAGTCGCGCCGTCCGGCCCGGTCGGTACGTGTAGGAAGGACGCGGGGAACCGCGCCCCTGTCGAGAGGACGACCGATGAGCACGCTGAACAAGATCACGCCCTGCCTGTGGTTCGACACCCGCGCGGAGGAGGCCGCGAACTTCTACGTCGGGCTGTTCGAGAACTCCCGCATCCTCAGGGTCCGCCGCTTCGGTCCCGGGGGACCCCGCCCTGCGGACATGGTGCTCACCGTGGACTTCGAGATCGACGGCCAGCAGATCACCGCCCTCAACGGCGGCCCCGAGTTCACGTTCTCCGAGGCCGTCTCGCTCCAGGTGATCTGCGACAGCCAGGAGGAGTCCGACCACTTCTGGGCCGCGCTCGGCGAGGGCGGCCAGGAGAGCCGGTGCGGATGGCTCAAGGACAGGTTCGGCTTCTCGTGGCAGGTCTTCCCGGCAGAGCTGGACGACCTCCTCGACGACCCCGACCCGGCACGCGCCGAGCGCGCCATGCGGTCGATGCTCTCGATGACCCGCATCGACCTGCCCGAGGTCCGCCGGGCCATGGACCGGGCCTGAACGGCGGCGGGACGGGCCTACGCCCCCCGGCGCCGGAGCGCGCGAGCCGGCCCCGGCTGTGCGACCGGCGCGGCCGGGAGCTCGCCGACCGCCCCTGCCGGCCCCGCGTCGGAAGCGGCGGGGAACCGGGCCCGGCCGCCGGGAGCGAAGGGCCTCGACCGTCCCCCGGAAGGGGGCGGGCCCGGAGGGGCCGTGGGAAGGGCGGCCACGGCCCGCCCCCGGCCGGAGTCCCTGACCGGTGTCCGCACCGGGGCGCCCTCCCGGTCGGGGAGGGCGCCCGGGACGTACGGTCCCGGTCGGCGGGAACGGGTCAGCGGTGGAGCGCTCCGTCCTCGGAGTCGTGGTCCAGCCCCAGCACCGCCAGCAGCTGGGCCAGGTCCTCGGGGTCCGCCGCGTGGGTGTAGACCGCGCGCCGGGCGTGGTCGGCCTCGCCCTCGCCGGTCGCGAAGCGCCGGGCGTTCATCCCCTCGGCCGTCACGAACCGGCCCTCGGGGCTGTCCGGGGTCACCCACTGGCGCTGCTCGGCGACGGTCCAGGTCTGCCAGAGGTGTTCTCCGGTGATGACCCTGCCGGTGGCGTCGGCCGAGTTCAGGAGCTTGAGGAGCGCGGGGTTCATGAATTCTCCAGTGGTGTGAGAGCGGGTTCGATGATGTGGCCGCGGACTGCCTCGAAAGGGCTCGCCGTCACCGGTGGGCCGGTGGGCTGGTGCGGTTGCTCGCTGCGTGGGATGCTCCGGGTTCGATGGTTCCGCCCGCGGGCCCCGGCAAGGGGCGGCCGCGTGGTGGTGTGCTCGGGTTCCTTCTCCCCCCAGTATCGCACTTCGGCCCCGCCATCACCGCCCCTGGACGGGGCGGATGTCGCGCGGTTCCGCCCCGATCACGGAAACGGCCCCGTCCGGCGCCGCGGGGCGGTCGCGTGGGTTCCGGCGGTCCCCGCGAATCCCCGGGGTCCGGGGAGTCGCGGGGACCGTGGGTCCCGAGGGGGGAGGGCGAGGTTCTTCGAGGCGCCGGACCGGGAGGCGGCCGTGTCCCGGGGGCTGCCCGGGCGGTCGGCGACGAGCCCTGACACGGCGGCTGACCGGCCGCGGGAAGACGGGCACGAGCCGCCTGGGGCGGGGCGGACGCCCCCTACACCCGGATGAGGGTCAGATAGGCGAAGCCGAGCGTCTCCCGGGTGCCGCGGACCCGGAACTCGCGGTGCCGGTCGGCCCGGGCGCGGACCTCCTCGGCGTCGGGGGAGTCCGGGTTCTCCAGCAGCCAGTCCTCCCACCCCTGGGCGTGCCGTGACTCGAAGTCGTCCCATTCCTCCAGGGTCGCCTGGGACAGCGCCCGGAGCCGGAACCCGTGGGAGAGGGCGAGGTCGACCAGGTCGGGCACCGATCCGTACTGGGCGAGCGGGATGTCCTGCATGACGCCCAGCTCCTCCGGGGTGGGCTCGCGCAGCCAGAAGCCCTCGCCGAACAGGAACCGTCCACCGGGAGCGAGCAGGTCGCTCGCCGCCGCCAGGGCGTTGCCGGTGTGCGTCACCGGATCACCGCCCCACACGTGGGACGCCCCGTTGTTGACCACGACGTCCGCCTCGGTCCCCGCCCATTCCCCGACGTCGCCGACCACCAGTTCGACGCGGTCGTCCAGCCCCCGTGCCGCGGCGAGTTCGCGCCCGTGCCGGACGTGGTCCCCGTTCCGGTCGATGCCGAAGCCGGTCGCGGTCGGCTCGGACTCCAGGGTGCGCAGGAGGAACTCGGCCCAGCCGCAGCCGACGTCGACGATCCGGCGTCCCTCCAGGGGCCCGAGCGTTCGGATCAGCCGCGCCGCGTGCGCGTCGGAGAGCGGGCCGTTGAAGTCGGAGTCGCGGTACAGGGGAGGTATCTCGGGAGTGACCATCAGGGCAGGATGGCGCAGGGGGCCGATCGAGTCCAGGGATTTTCGTTCGGCGCTCACGGCCGCCCGTGCGCATCCTTCGCGCCCGCGCACGTCAGGGCCTCAGCGCGCAGTCACCGCAGTAGCCCCCGCCGGGCAGCCGGTAGTACAGGCAGCACGTCGTGCGCCGGAACACCCCCGCACCGCCGGCGTCCGTCCCCGCGTACCCGCCGGTGCCCTTCAGGGCCGTCCGCCCCAGCAGGTCGCCGACCAGGGCCTCGGCCTCCGCGCGCCGCTCGGGCCGGGCCGCGCCCAGCGAGCGGGCGGCCCCCGCCAGGGCCGAGGCCGTGTTGCCCCGCAGCAGCCCCGGGGCCACCCGGCCCGTTCCGGACAGGCTCCGGGCGACCCCCGCCAGCACGCCGAGGAGCACCGCCGCCTCGATCCGGTCGGCGGTCCGCCGGGGACCGCCGACCACCGCCTCGGCCGTCTCCTGGGAGGTGCGCAGCACCAGGGGCCCCTCCCTGTGCGGATCCCACCGGAACCGCGCCGCGTCCAGCAGCACACCGTGGCACAGGGCCGCCGCCAGTACCGGGGAGAGGATCCGCGTGGCCAGCCCCTGCTGGAAGAGCGACGCCGCCACCCTCCACTCCACCTCCTCGCCGGTGTGCCCGGCCGGTGGGCCCGACCGCGCGCGCACCCGCTCCACCTCGGCCGCGAGGACCTGTCGACCGGCTCCTCCCGGGGAAACCCAGCCGGGCCCCGGGGGCTCCTCCTCCAGCGCGAACAGCGCGTTGATCCGGCCGACGTCCTCCAGGACCGGCCGCACCGGGACGCGGACGCCTCCCATGCGCACCCCTTCCTCCGGTGGGTAGTGCCAGCACCACCCGTGCTCCACGTGCTGACGGCCTCGTGCCGCCGTACCGCGGTTCCCTAGATTGGTGGCGTGACCGGTCGGAGCAGTCGTGGCGGCGGACGGGGCGGCGGGAGGGGCCTGCTGCCCGTCCTCGCCGGGCTGCCCCGCGTCGCAGAAGCCTACGGGCCTACCTGGCGGATCCGCATGGTGGAGCTCCTCCACCTGGTCACGTCGCTGGCCCTGGCCCTGTTCTACCTGGTGCCCGCGTGCCTGCTCGTGGTCTCCGCCACCTGGGTCGGGTTCGCGGTCACCCTGCCCTGGCTGCCGGACTCTCCCGATCGGGGCCTCGGCGGGCTCGCCGTGGACGCGCTCATGATGCTGGTGGCCTCCCCGGTCGCCGCCTCCCTGCTGGCGCGCCTGGCCTGCCGGGTCCAGCGCGAGCGCCTGGGCGCGGTGTTCGGGATCGTGGAGACCAGCCCGCCCGACCCCCTTCCGGGCGACGGTCCTGTGGTCCGCTCCTGGCGGTTCGTGTTCGGGCGCGACGCCTGGTCGATGATCGTCTACAGCACCGTCGCCGGGCTCCACGGCCTCGTCGCCGGAGGCCTCGTGATGTTCCTCGTGGTGTGCGGCGGCGCGGCGGCCGTCGGGGCCCTGTTCGGGATCATGTTCGTCCTGGCCCAGGGCGCCCCCGAGGACATCGCCGGGCCGCTCGCCCTGGTCGCCGTCGGTCCGCTGCTGGCGCTCGTCGGGCTGCGGCTGACCCCCTCCCTGGTCGCCACCGAGGTCCTCCTGCACCGGATGCTCCTCTTCGAGGCCCCGGAGCTGCGCATCCGACGGCGCCTCGTCCACGTCCAGGACAGCCGCCTGCGCATGGTCGACGCCGCGGAGGCCGAACGGCGCCGGATCGAACGCGACCTGCACGACGGGGCCCAGCAGCGCCTGCTCGCCCTCACCATGACCCTCACACGGGCCCGCTCCCGTGTCACCGCGGACCCGCAGAAGGCCCTGGAGCTCATCACCGAGGCCCAGCGGGAGTCCCGCGAGGTGATGGACGAACTGCGTCAGGTCGCGCGGGGCCTGCACCCCCGGGTCCTCACCGACCACGGCCTGGGCGCGGCCCTCCCGGTCGCCGCGGGGCGCGCCCCCGTCCCCGTGCGTGTGGACGTGGACCTGTCGGAGCGCCCCTCGCAGCGCGCGGAGGGGGTCGCCTACTACGTGGCGTGCGAGGCGCTGAACAACGTCGCCAAGCACGCCGGGGCCGCACGGGTCACCGTGGCCGCCGAGCGGGTGACCGGCGGGGCCCGCGGGTCCGCCGACCGGCTCCGTCTCACCGTCACCGACGACGGGGTCGGCGGGGCCGACCCCGAGGCCGGCACGGGCCTGTACGGCCTGTGGGACCGCGTCGACGCGGTCGACGGCATTCTGACGGTCCACAGTCCGGTCGGCGGGGGAACCGTCCTGACCGCCGACATCCCATGGGAGGCATGACCGTGTACAGCGGTGCGAACGCGGCGAAGAACCCGGCGCCCGGGAAGGGGCCCAGGGTGATCATCGCCGAGGACTCGGTCCTGCTGCGCAGCGGCATGGCCCGGCTGCTGGAGGACGCGGGCGTGGAGATCGTCGACCAGGTCGGCGACGCCGACGCCCTCCTGAGGTCGGTGGAGGAGCATCCCGACGTGGACCTGTGCCTGGTCGACATCCGCATGCCGCCCACCTTCTCCGAGGAGGGCATCCAGGCGGGCGTCGCGATCCGGCGTTCCCATCCGGAGGTGGCGGTGCTGCTGCTGTCCCAGCACGTGGTGAGCCGCTATGCCGCCGACCTGCTGGGCGGCGGGTCCAGCAAGGTCGGCTACCTGCTCAAGGACCGGGTCGCCGACATCGACGAGTTCCTGGCGGTGCTGCGCAGGGTCGCCGGCGGCGGCGCCGCCATCGACCCCGAGGTGGTGTCACAACTGCTCAGCCGACACAGGGACAGCGCCATGGACCGCTTGACCCCCCGCGAGACCGAGGTGCTGGAGGTGATGGCCCAGGGGCTGAACAACGCGGGGATCGCGTTGCGCCTGAGCGTCACCGAACGCGCGGTGGAGAAGCACATCCGCTCCATCTTCACCAAGCTCGACCTCGGCCAGGACGACCACGACCACCGCAGGGTCCAGGCCGTCCTGCACTACCTGCGCGGCGCCGACCGCAACTGACCGCACCGACATCCGGAGGGCGGGAGTCCTCCAGGAAGGGAAGACAGTGACATTCAAGGCACGGGGGCTGTACGCCTCGTCGAGCAAGGAGCCCCGCCGCAGGTTCCGCGTGGGCCCCTGGCTCGTCATCGGCGGCGTGCTGGTGGCGATCATGGTGGCGGCGACCTCGTTCTCCGTGCTGGGCAACGTGGGCGTGGACAGGGGCGACCGCAGCGACTCCTTCGCCGGGATCCGGACCCTGGAGGTCGACAACCGCACGGGCGGCGACGTCGTCCTCGCCGGCGGCGGCGACGAGGTCGTGGTGGAGCGCACCCTGCGCGGCACGCCCCTCACCGAGCCGAGGGAAGGGGCCGAGGCCGACGGGGACGGCCTCGAGGTGGAGGCCGTCTGCCAGGGCATCCCCTTCTTCGGGGGGTGCGCGGTCAACTACGAGATCACCGTCCCGGAGGGGACCGAGGTGACCGTGGAGACCGTCAGCGGCCGGATCAGCGCGGAGAACGTCAACGGCGCGCTGGAGCTGTCCACCACCAGCGGTCCGGTCGAGGTGTCCGACAACGTCGGCGACGTGGCCGTGGACACCACGAGCGGGCAGGTGTCACTGGCCGGGGTGGAGGGCTCGGTGGGGATCGACACCACCAGCGGCGAGGTCAGCGCCGCGGGCTCGGGCGAGAGGCTGGAGGCGTCCTCCACGTCCGGACGGGTGGACGTGTCCGGGTTCGAGGCCGAGTCGGTCAGGGCCGAGTCCACCAGCGGCGACGTGGCCGTGGGCGGGGGCTTCACCACGGCGGAGGCCTCGACGGTCTCCGGTCGGATCGAGGTCGCCACCGGGGACGCCTTCGACACGCTGACCCTGGACACCACCAGCGGCAGCATCGACGTGCGGGTCCCCAGGGGCGCCTACGACGTCACCGGTGACTCCACCTCCGGGCAGCGGGACGTGGGCGTGGACGTCGAGGACGGGGCGGCGTCGCGCATCGACGCCAACACCGTCAGCGGCTCCCTCAGCGTCGAGCCGGGCTGACCGAGGCGGGGCTTCCTCAGCTCCGCTCGAAGCGCAGCGCCGCCCAGTCGGAGTCGATCGGCTCCTGGGCGGCGCGGCGCCAACCGGCGTCCACGAGCACGTCCCAGCCCTTGTCCGCGGTCAGGTCGGTGATGATGGTGCCGCCGCGCTGGGGGAAGCACACCCAGAGCCTGGTCTCCGGGCCCACGGAGGCGAGGGCGCGGGGGGCCTCGCGGTCCACGGTCCCCTTGTCCAGGGCGAACATGTGGACGTCGTCGTAGTCGGCGCCCTCGATGGGGCCCAGGTCGATGTGGATGTCGAGCGGTGGCTCCAGGAGCCGCAGGTAGCGCTCGGGGGCGTTGAGGACGAGCAGCCGGTCCCCGGGCCGGACCCCCAGCCTCCGTGCGAGCGTCTCCGACATGTCCTCCTCCGTTCGTGGTCCGGCGGGCGAGCTCGTCCGCCTCACTGGCCCCCACCGTACGGTTCCCGGCCGCCGAATCCGAGGACCTTCCCCGCCTCGCCCCCGAGATGACCCTGTTTTTAGGATGAGCCCATGACAGATGACAACGGTGGGCTGCGCTGGGGCGTGGTCGGAACCGGCGGTATCGCACACTCCTTCCTCGAAGGGCTCCGGGCCGTCCCCTCGGCCACGGTCACGGCGGTCGGTTCCCGCACGCGGGACCGGGCGGACGAGTTCGCGGACGCGTGGGGCGTCCCGGAGCGCCACGGCAGCTACGAAGAGCTGGCCCAGAGCCCGAACGTGGACGCCGTCTACGTGGCCACCCCCCACCCCTGGCACCACCCCAACACTCTGACCTGCCTGAACGCGGGCAAGCACGTCCTGGTCGAGAAGCCCATGGCGATGAACGCCCTCCAGGTGTCGGAGATGGTCGCGGCGGCGCGCGCCAACGACCGCTTCCTGATGGAGGCGATGTGGACGCGCTACCTGCCGGTCTCCCGCCTGGTCCGCGAGCTGGTGGACGACGGCGCGATCGGGGAGGTCTGCTGGCTGTCCGCGGAGTTCGGCGCCAACGTCCCCTACGACCCCGACCACCGGATCTTCAACGCCGACCTGGGCGGGGGCGCCCTGCTCGACCTGGGGATCTACCCGCTCGCCTTCGCCTCCCGCCACCTGGGCGAGCTGACGGTCGTGGGCGCCACCCGCCAGCTGTCGCCCGACCGCATGGTGGACACGCACACCACCGTCCTGGTGCGCGGGGAGAACGGGGCCACCGGGACCCTGTCCTGCTCCTCGCGCACCACGCTCCCCAACCGGGCGGTGGTGGCCGGGTCGAAGGGGTGGCTGGAGATCCCGAACTTCTTCGCGGCGACCACCGCGGTGCTGCACCGCGACGGCCGCGAGCGGGAGGAGTTCCACCGGCCCTTCCGGGCCAACGGCTACGAGTACGAGGCCGAGGAGGTCGCCCGGTGCGTGGCGGCGGGGGAGCGGGAGAGCCCTGACATGCCGTGGTCGGAGAGCCTGCACCTGGCACGGATCTCGGACCAGATCCGGGACGTGGGAGGGCTCGTGTACAGCCCGGCCAACGTCAAGGCCGTCCCCCTGGGATGAGCCCGGCCGCGCCCGCCCCGGTGGGCGCGGCGGGGACCGGCTCCCCGGGGACGGCTCCGCGCACGGGTCGGCCGCCGGTCGGGGGCCGCCGGCGGGCCCGCGCGCTGAGCGCGCGGGCCGCGGCGAACCGGGCCAGGCCGGGGACGCTCATGCGCGCGACGACCAGGACGGCGTCCTTGGGGCCGACCGCGTGGGCGAAGTAGTCGTCGATCGCCGGGTGGCCGCTGCGGGGCGGGACCCCGTAGACGTCGCCCTCGAACATGCGGTAGGCGTCGCGGACGCGCAGGCTCCCGGGGTCCAGCCGGGGGCCGTCCCCCAGCCACTCGGCCGCCTCGCCCGCGATGCGCCGGACCAGGGCGGGGAGGGGCCGGTGCTCGCTGGGGAAGACGCGTGCGGCGCCCAGGCCCTTGCGCCACCCGGCGTAGACCGCGGGGTGGCGGGTGCGCAGGACGACATAGGTGCGGCGCAGCGGGTGGGCGAGGATCTCCCGTGCCAGGAAGTGGGTCATCAGGGCGGAGGTCAGGCCGAACCGGCGGTGGGCGGGGACCACGCCCGCGGCGTCCAGGTACAGGGCGCGGCGCGAGGCGAAGCTGCAGCGGTGGTAGCCGCCCCAGCCGACGGGGACGCCGTCGGGGCCGAGAATGAGCGCCAGCGTGGAGACCTGGTCGAAGAACCCGGCATCGACGCGGGCGCGCCAGTAGCCGGAGTGGTCGGCGCCGAAGGCGCGGGCGGCGAGTTCCCGCAGGGTCCCGTGGAGCCGCCTGCGGCAGTCCGGGGAGAGCGAGGCGGGGGAGTCCCACCGGGCGACCCGGTAGTCGGGGCCGAGGTCGCGGATGGTGGGCGGTGCGCTGAGGCCCCGCAGCTCAGGGCAGTGGAGTCGGGTTGGAGCGGGCACGGACACCCCTGCTTTCATTACTCTTCGGAGGTAAATGACTCCCCAACGTAGTGGTTTTGGCGGGTTCGCGGGGCGAACTTCGACCAGAAGGTCCGCTCCCCGCCACGGTGGCCGTACAGGGGAATCCCCGCGCACGCGGGCGTCCCCCGCTTCCGGCGGACCGCGGCGGCGTGCCGTTCGTGCACGGGCCGGGCACCGCCGGCCCCCTCCACGGACCCGCCGGCGTCCACCGCGATCGTGGCGGGCCGACGACCGGTGTCCCCTGGACATCGCGGCCTGACCCGGGGCAGGGGGATCGGAGGCGCTCAGCCGGAGGCGGCCCGGTTGAGCCGGACCGCCAGGCGGGCCATCTCGGCGCGCAGCTCGTCGGGTTCCTCCACCTCCATCTCGACGTCGAGCATGGCCAGGTAGCAGGCCATCACCCGGAACGAGCCCCCCGCGCACACCAGCACGCACCAGTTCTCGTCCGCGGGTTCGATCCGGCCGTGGTTGCCGATCCCGCGGCGCTCCGCCTCCTCGGCGGGGACGGCCAGCCTGATGCGGGCCTGGTGCGGCCACATGTGCACGCTCATCCGCTCCGCCAGGTAGGCGGCCACCCCCTGCGCGGGAGGGTCGCGCGGCGGGAACCGGGGGCCGGTCGGGGTGAGGGGACGCATCCGGTCCGCCCTGAAGGTCCGCCAGTCCTCGCGGGCGGTGTCCCAGGCCACCAGGTACCAGCGCCGTCCCCGGGAGACCAGCCGGTGGGGTTCGACGATCCTTCGCGAGAGGGTTCCGTCGTGGCTCTCGTAGTCGAAGCGCAGCCGCTCGCTGTCCCGGCAGGCCGACGCGACCAGGGTCAGCACGTCGGAGTCGACCGTGGGTCCGGCGCCGGGCATGGGGACGGTGAAGGCGCCCAGGGCGTCCACCCTCCGGCGCAGGCGCGAGGGCAGGACCTGGAGGAGCTTGGCCAGGGCGCGCACGGAGGTCTCCTCGATCCCCGACACCCCGCCCTGCGCCGCCGTGCGCAGGCCCACGGCGACCGCCACGGCCTCGTCGTCGTCCAACAGCAGCGGGGGCAGGGCGGCGCCCGCCCCCAGCTGGTAGCCGCCGCCGGTGCCCATGGTCGCCCGGATCGGGTAGCCCAGCTCCCGCAGCCGGTCCACGTCCCGGCGCACGGTACGCGGACTCACCTCCAGCCGGTCGGCGAGGTCCGCCCCCGGCCAGTCCTTGCGGGTCTGGAGCAGGGACAACAGGCGCAGCAGGCGTGCGGAGGTCGCTTTCATGCCCGCAGTCTGCCAGGGGTCCAGGACAGTCACGGTCCTGGACGCCGGGGCCGCCCGGGGGTTTCCCGCGCCCGGGACCCGCTCCGTCCGGGACCGGCGGGCGGTTCCCGGACGGAGCGGGGGAAGGCGTCTTCCGGCCCCGCGCCCCGGCGGTGGCTCAGTCCGCGGTGACCGCGACCGCCTCCACCTCGACGAGCTGGTCGTCGTAGCCGAGCGCGGCCACGCCGAGCAGGGTGCTGGGCGCGTCGTGCCCGCCCATGTGCTCGCGCACCACGTCCCAGGCCTTCACCAGGTCCTCCTGTCTGGCGGACGCCACGTACACCGTGGTCCGGACGACGTCGGTGAGGGCGGCCCCGGCGTCGTCGAGGGCGGTGCGCAGGTTGCGCATGACCTGGTGGGCCTGGCCCGCGTAGTCGCCCACGGCGACGGTGCCGCCGTCCTCGTCCAGGGGGCACGCCCCGGCGGTCCACACGACCCGTGCCGGGGCGCTCGCCGTGGCCGCGTAGGCGTAGTCCACGTGTTCGGTCAGGGTCTGGCTGCGGATCAGCCTCACAGCGCTCATCGTGCTCCCGTGTGCTCGTTCGTCGGTGCGTACGGGACAACGCCTCGGGGCCCGGCCGGGGTTTCCGCCTCTGCCGACGGCAGAACGGCCCCGCAACCGGTCCCGGGGGAGCGACCGGTTCCGGGGTCAGGCCCCGCGCCGGACGGGCATGAAGGTGGGCGGACCGTCCCCGGCCAGGAACCTCCGCACGTGGGAGGTGCACTCCTCCGGCCGCTCCCACAGCAGAGCGTGGGAGGCGTGCGGCACCACCGCCAGCTCCGCCGAGGGCAGGCCCCGGTACGCCGCCACGGCGTGCTCGACGGGCACGATGTCGTCGTCGCCCACCATCACGAGCGTCGGCGCCCTCACCCCGGCCAGGTCGGCGCTCTCCATCGCGGGCTCGACGGCCATGGACTCGGCCACCTTGCGCAGGACCACGCGGATGTGGTCGGGACCGTCCGGGGAGAGTGCGGCGTAGGGCCCGGCGACCATCTCGGGCAGTTCGCCCTCGGGGCCGGGCTTGGAGAGCAGCGCGGAGTGGTGGAACACCCCGCTGATCAGCACCAGGCGTGACACCAGGTCCGGACGCAGCACGGCCAGCGTCAGCGCGACCATCGCGCCGTGGCTGTAGGCGGCGACGCGGACCGGTCCGCCCGCCACCTCCTCCACGAACGCGGCGGTGTCCAGGGCCAGCGTCTCCAGGGCGTAGGGCCCCTCCACGTCGGCCGTGCGCCCGTGCCCGCGGCGCTCCGGGACGAGGACGCGGTAGGTGTCGGACAGCGCGGCGAGTCCTCCCTCGAAGTCGTCCGCCGTGCCGAACCCGCCGTGCATCAGGAGCAGGGGTTCTCCCGCACCGCTCTCCTCGTAGTAGGTGTGGACGCCGTTGGCGTCGGCGTAGGCCATGGTGGTCTCCCTCCGGGCGGGCCCCGTGCGGGGGACGGGATCCGGCACTGGTTCGCTCTGCCGCGCCCGCGACGCTACGCACCGCCACGGACATTCGGGGCGGGCGGGGCCCGGACGCCTTTCGGTCCGCGCCCCCGCCGCCCGCCCGGCCTCCCGGATCAGCGCGCCCGGTCCGGGATCAGGACGCTCAGGCAGGTCACGCACGCCTCCAGCTTCTCGAACTCCGAGATGTCCACCGGCAGCACCCGCCACCCCTCGGCCGCCAGCTCGTGGACGGTCTCGTGCGCGGCGGCGCTGACCAGCACGTCCCGCCCTCCCAGGGGCAGCACGTGCGCGCCCCGCTCCTCCGGTGGGCGGCGGACCGGCGGCAGGGCGTCGGCGTCCACCAGCTCGGACAGTCCGATCAGCGAGCCGTCCGGCAGGGCGGTCACCGCGGACTTCAGGTGCAGCGCGCGGCCCAGCTCCACGCGGACGACCTCGCGGCCCAGGGGCTTGACCAGCTGTTCGAGCTGGGCGGCGCCGTCGGCGTCGGTGCGCCCGCCCACCCCCACGTAGACGGTCGCCCCCACCTGGAGCACATCGCCGCCGTCCAGCGTCCCGGGAGCCTCGATCCGGGCCACCCGCAGCCCCAGCAGGCGCACCGACGCCTCCACCCCGTCGACCTCGCCCCGCCGGGTGTCGGCGCCGGGCCGCGCCAGGATCGCGAGGTCCTCGCACACCACCACCGGGTCCTCCACGAACACCGAGTCGGGCAGGGCCGGAGCCGTCTCGACCTCGTGCACCCGCCACCCCGCCGAGGCGACGGCCTCCTGGTAGATCGTGTACTGGCGTGCGGCCAGGACCGGGTCCACGGGCGTCCGCTCCATGTGGGTCACGATGCCCTGCGCCAGTTCGGGGCCGGGGCGGCGCATCAGGGCGACCCCGTAGTAGGTGTATCCGTCCACGTACACGTCCTCCAGGGGATCGGGGGTCGGCTTTCGGGAGAGCACAACCTATCGCGCACCCTTACCCCTTCCCCGGTCACGGCACGCGGGCCGTCCGGCTTGTCCCGCGGAGCCGGGAGGGGCAGGGTGGGGGCATGGACGTGATCGTGGTCGGTGGCGGGATCGTGGGGACGAGCGCGGCGTTCCACCTGGCCAAGAAGGGCGTGTCCACCGCGCTGGTGGACGCCTCGCACCTGGGGCAGGCCACGGCGGCCGGGACGGGCGTCGTCTTCCCCTGGCCGTTCCCGTGGGACGCCGCGCCGCTGTGGGACTTCAAGGCCCGCGCCGCGGAGCACTACCCCCTGCTCATGGCCGAGCTCTCGGAGGACGGGCACGCCCCCGGCTACGAGGTGGTCGGCGGGATGTCGGTGGACCTGGAGGGGGACGACTCCGGGTTCGACCTGATGCGCACCCTGTCCGAGCGCCCGGAGTTCGCGACGATGGGCCGGGTGGAGCGACTGGCCCCGGGGGAGCCGCGCGCCCGGTTCCCCCTGGTGCCCGAGCCCTACGGCGGCCTGTACATCGAGGGCATGGCGAGGCTGAACGGCCGGGCCGCCCGTGCGGCGCTGTTCAACGCGGCCGAGGAGCGGGGCCTGCGCTACTTCAAGGGCGACTCACGCCTGCTCTGGAACGGCCACCGGGTCACCGGGGTGAGGGTGGGCTCCGACGACCTGGAGGCGCCCGTGGTGATCGTCGCGGCGGGGGCCTGGTCGGCGGGGCTGCTCGCGGTCGCCGGGGTCGACCTTCCGGTGCACCCGGTACGCGGCCAGATGACCCACTTCGCGCTCCCCGGCCGGGACACACGGGCCTGGCCGGTGGTGCGCTTCGGCGAACGCGACTACTTCGTGTCCGCGTTCGGCCCGGACCGGGTGGTCACGGGGGGCACGCTGGAACCCGGGGCCGGGTTCGACCGGAGGGTGACGGCCTCGGGGCTGCTGCACAACCTCTCCACCGCGCTGGAGGTGCTGCCCGAGCTGGGGGAGGCGACGGTCGTGGAGACGCGGGTGGGGTTCCGGCCGGGCACGCCCGACGGCCTGCAGCTGCTGGGCCCGGTGGAGCGGCTCCCCGGCGTGCTCGTGGCCACGGGCCTGGGCGGACAGGGGCTGAGCTTCGGCCCCTTCCAGGGCGTGGTCGCGGCCCGGTTGGCCATGGGGGAGGACCCGGGTGTCGACCTGTCCGCCTTCCGCCCCGACCGGTCGACGAGCCCGGCCTGAGCCGGCCGGGCGCCGACCCCCCGCCCGCCGGGGCGACCCGCGAGGGCCGGCCGGGGGCACGGCGACGGGCCGTTGAGTAGCGGTACTCAGGCGTGGAAGCGGGGGGCGGGACACCCTGGGGACATGAACACCTTCACCCCCCGGTCCTCCCCCCACTTCTACCTCCAGTCCGCGATCTCCTTCGGGATCTCCTCGGTCGGCGTCGGCGCGGGCATCGTCTACCTCCCCGTCGACCTCTGGATCCGCGCGTTCCTCGGGCTCGGCCTGCTCTACGTCGTCACGTCCACGTTCACGCTCGCCAAGTGCGTGCGCGACCGCCAGGAGGACGCAATGGCCGCCGAGCTGGCCCAGAGCTACCAGCAGGCACCCCTCTGGAACGGCACCGAGCAGCCCGTCCAGCGCTGACCGGTGGCCCCCGGGACGCGGGCACGGCCGGCCCCGGGCCCCGTGGGCACGAGCCCTCGGCGGACGCCCACGGCGCCGGGGCTCCCGGCCACAGGGGCGCACGCACGTCAGACATTGGGCGGAAGAGCCGTCCCCGCACCCCTCAGCCGCGGTTTCAGCAGTTCGCTGTGGTCGCCCGGCAGGGCGGGCCCGCCCGCGCCCTGTACCGCGAAGCCGGCGTCCTCGATCATCTCCCGGTCGGCCCGGCCCGCCTGCCCCTCGCTGGTGAGGTAGTCGCCCAGGAACACCGAGTTGGCGATGTGCAGGGCGAGCGGCTGGAGGGAGCGCAGGTGGATCTCACGTCCCCCCGCCAGGCGCACCTCCACGTCGGGGAAGACGAACCGGGCCGCGGCCAGGATGCGCAGGCACCTCTGCGGTGTCAGCTCCCAGGTCCCCTCCAACGGGGTGCCGTCGAAGGGCATGAGGAAGTTGACCGGAACCGAGTCCGGACCCAGCTCCCGCAGGGCCAGGAGGGCGTCGACCAGGTCGTCGTTGCCCTCCCCCATGCCCGCGATCAGGCCGGAGCAGGGGGAGAGGCCGGCCTGCTTGGCCTTCTCGACCGTGTCCACCCGGTCGGCGAACCCGTGGGTGGTGCAGATGTCGGAGTAGCGCTCCTCCGACGTGTTGAGGTTGTGGTTGTAGGCGTCCGCCCCCGCCTCGCGCAGGCGCTCGGCCTGCCCCTCGGAGAGGAGGCCGAGGCAGGCGCACACCTCCACGCCCGGGTGCTCGGCCTTGATGTCCTCGATGACGGGGGCGAGCCGGGCCACGTCGCGGTCGGTGGGCCCGCGACCGCCGGCCACCAGGCAGACGCGGGTGGCCCCGGCCCCGACCCCGGCCGCCACGGCCGCACGGGTCTCGTCGGGCTTGAGCCAGGTGTACTTGACGACGCCTGCCCGCGAACCCAGGCGCTGGGAGCAGTAGGAGCAGTCCTCGGGGCACAGGCCGCTCTTCATGTTCACGAGGTAGTTGAGCTTGACGCGGCGCCCGAAGTAGCGCAGCCGGACCCGGAAAGCGGCGGCGACCAGGTCCAGCAGGTCGTCGTCGGGGCCGGACAGGACCGTGAGGAGTTCTTCCCGGGTGGGCTTCTGTCGGCGGACGGCCTTCTCGGCCAGGGCGGGATAAGTGGTCACGTCATGATCCTGGAGGGGCGGGCCGGGAACGCGCAGCCGCCGGACGAGCCAAAAACACGGCGCAGGTCTTGTGCGGAAGCGCCGTTTCCCGTCCGGCGCGGAGCCGCCCGCGCCGACCCGGCACCCGTCGGGCGTGCGGTCCCGACCGTGGGGGGTGGGGGCGCCGGTTCCGGGAGAAGGCCCCCGCTTCCGGCAGCCGGAGGGGCCCGGCGCCGGGGCGAACCGGGGCGCGGAAGCGCCAATCCCCGGACAACTTTTGACCCGTGGGCGTTTTGTCCGTGACCTCCGCCGCCTTGTGTGCTCACCCTGGAGGGCTATCGACCAACATGGCGCTGGGGGCAGTGGACGTGAGCGGAGCCAGTCAGTCCAGTACGGGGAAGACGCCGGAGGGTGAGGGCAACATCGTCCACGTGACGATGATCGCCGCCGCGGCGGCGATGGGCGGTTTCCTCTTCGGTTACGACAGCTCGGTCATCAACGGGGCCGTGGACGCCATCCAGCAGCGGTTCGACGTCGGCGCGGCCACACTCGGCTTCACGGTCGCGTCCGCGCTCCTGGGGTGTGTGCTGGGCGCCGCGGTCGCCGGCGGACTGGCCGACCGGCTCGGCCGCATCAGGGTCATGCAGATCGCGGGTGTGCTGTTCGCGGTGAGCGCTGTAGGATCGGCCCTCCCCTTCACGGTGTGGGACCTGACCGCGTGGCGCATCGTGGGAGGCGCGGCCATCGGGCTGGCGTCGGTGATCGCCCCGACCTACATCGCCGAGGTGTCCCCGGCCGCCTACCGCGGCCGCCTGGCCTCCCTCCAACAGCTGGCCATCGTCCTGGGCATCGCCGCCTCCCAGCTGGTCAACTTCGGGATCGCGCAGATGGCCGACGGCAGCGCGCACAACATGCTCGGACCGCTCCAGGCATGGCAGTGGATGCTGGGCGTCGAGATGCTTCCGGCCCTGGTCTACCTGGGCCTGAGCCTGCTCATCCCCGAGTCCCCCCGCTACCTGGTCCGTGTGGGGCGCGTGGACAAGGCCCGCGGCATCCTCGCCGACGTCGAGGGCGGCGGGACGGAACGGGTCAACCGCAGGATCGGGGAGATCCGCGAGGCCCTGGGCTCGGAGGTCCGGCCCCGGCTGCGCGACCTGACCGGTCGCCACGGCCTCCTGCCCATCGTGTGGATCGGCATGGCGGTGTCGGCGTTCCAGCAGCTCGTCGGCATCAACGTGATCTTCTACTACTCCAGCTCCCTGTGGCAGTCGGTCGGTGTGGCCGAGACCGACTCGCTGCTGCTGAGCCTGTTCACCTCCGTCGTGAACATCGTCGGCACCTTCGTGGCGATCCTGCTGGTGGACCGGATCGGCCGCAAGCCCCTGCTGCTGGTGGGCTCCGCCGGCATGACCGTGGCGCTCGCCCTGGCCGCCTACGCCTTCTCCAACGCGGTCGTGGACGGCGAGGAGGTGTCCCTGCCGTTCGTGTGGGGCGCGGTGGCCCTGGCCGCGGCCAGCCTGTTCGTGCTGTTCTTCGCCCTGTCGTGGGGTGTGGTCGTGTGGGTGCTGCTGGGGGAGATGTTCCCGCTGCGCATCAGGGCTGCGGCGATGGGCGTGGCCACCGCCACGCAGTGGCTGGCCAACTGGCTGGTCACGGTGAGCTTCCCGAGCCTGCGCGACTGGAACCTGAGCGGGGCCTACCTGATCTACGCGGCCTTCGCGGCGATCTCGTTCTTCCTGGTGTGGAAGTTCGTCAAGGAGACCCGGGGCAAGACCCTGGAGGAGATGACCGGCTGACCTGTCCCCGTCCCCGTCCCCGGTAGGCGACCGGTCGGCTGGGGCCCAAGCGCCGGGCATCTTTTTCCCCGTGGGCGTTTCGTCCGTCCCCCTGTCCCCGCACCGCGTTCACCCTGTCGGTGACGGCCGACGGCGGCGGAGTGCCGCCGAGGAGGGAGCGGGGATGACGAGGACGGGCGGGCCCGGCGCCGGGGGGACGGGCCGGGCGGAGGGAGCAGGTCTCGCACGGGTGACCCTGATCGCCGCCGCGGCGGCGATGGGCGGTTTCCTGTTCGGTTACGACAGCGCGGTCATCAACGGGGCCGTGGACGCCATCCAGCAGCGGTTCGAGGTGAACTCCGCCGTCCTGGGCTTCACCGTGGCCTCCACCCTGCTCGGCTCGGTGGTGGGCGCGGCGATCACCGGCTGGCTGGCCGACCGCAGGGGCCGGATCAGCACGATGCGGATCGCGGGCGTGCTGTTCGCCGTGAGCGCCCTGGGGATGGCGCTTCCCTTCTCCATCTGGGACCTCACCGCCTGGCGGGTGCTCAGCGGCGTGGCGATCGGCATCGCCTCGGTGATCGCCCCGACCTACATCGCCGAGGTGTCCCCGGCCGCCTACCGCGGCCGCCTGGCCTCCCTCCAACAGCTGGCCATCGTCCTGGGCATCGCCTCCTCCCAGCTGGTGAACTACCTTTTGGCGGGCCTGGCGGGCGGCAGCGCGCACAACATGCTCGGACCGGTCCAGGCCTGGCAGTGGATGCTGGCGGCCGAACTCGTGCCCGCCCTGGTGTACCTCCTGGTCAGCCTGGTCATCCCCGAGTCCCCGCGTTTCCTGGTGCGGGTCGGCCGCGCGGACGAGGCCGGAAAGGTCCTGGGCCGCGTGGAGGGCGGCGGAGACCGGCAGGTGGCCCGGCGGATCGCGGATATCCGGGAGGCGCTGGGCTCGGAGAGGCCCGCCCGGCTCCGGGACCTGCGCGGGCGGTTCGGCCTGCTGCCGATCGTGTGGGTCGGCATGGCGCTCTCGGCGTTCCAGCAGCTCGTCGGCATCAACGTGATCTTCTACTACTCCAGCTCCCTGTGGCAGTCCGTGGGGGTCCCCGAGGGGGACTCCCTCCTGTTGAGCCTGTTCACCTCGGTGATCAACATCGTCGGCACGGTCGTGGCGATCCTGCTAGTGGACCGGATCGGCCGCAGGCCCCTGCTGCTGGTGGGCTCCGCGGGCATGACGGTGACCCTGGCGGCGACCGCGTTCGCGTTCAGCCATGCCACGGTGGTGGGCGACACGGCGCAGTTGGGCTTCGGCTGGGGAGTGGTGGCGCTCACCGGGGCGAGCTCGTTCGTCCTCTTCTACGGCCTGTCGTGGGGTGTGGTCGTGTGGGTGCTGCTGGGGGAGATGTTCCCGCTGCGCATCAGGGCTGCGGCGATGGGCGTGGCCACCGCCACGCAGTGGCTTGCCAACTGGCTGGTCACGGTGAGCTTCCCGAGCCTGCGCGACTGGAACCTGAGCGGCTCGTACCTGATCTACACCGCCTTCGCGGCGATCTCGTTCTTCTTCGTCTGGAAGTGTGTGAAGGAGACCCGGGGCAAGACCCTGGAGGAGATGACCGGCTGAGCCCGGCCGCAGGAGGGCCGGGCGGTCAGCGCTCCAGATCGATCTTGCGCTGGAGGAACTCCTCGCGGCCGATCTCGCCGCGCGCGTATCTCAGGCGCAGCTCCTCCTCCGCCGCGTCCGGGACCCCGTGTCCGGGCGCGGCGGAGTGCTGCCTCCACGCCGAACGCGGGTGGTCGAACCGCGCGGAGCCCGACACGGTGGTCACCGCCCCGACGAGGAGGGCGCCCAGCGCCACCATGATGAGGATCACGGCCATGGCCATCACGTAGGACATCGTCCACTCCCTGTCCGGTGGAGGAGCCGCCTTCCACCTCTGACTACCTGTCTACCCGGACCGGCATCCCGCCACCAGGCCCCTCACGTACCTGTGGACGGAACCGCCGTGCCCTCCCCGCGCCGGGCGCACACCAGGCCGCCCGGGTCCCTCCCCGCCCGTTCACGCCGCCCCCACCTCCTCCGGCAACCGTCGGAAGCGCGTCCCGTACCCCGGCCCCCGTCCCTGGGGCCCGGCGGAACGGTCCCCTGCCGGCCACGAGAGGGTCGGGCCGCAACCTGAGGTGTCAAAATAGGACAGAAATGGCGGGATGTGCGTTCTCCTCGTGGAATGGACCTGGAGCGGAGATCCCGGGAACCCCCGGGCAGACCGGTTGATATCGGGACCGCCTAGGACCTCTACCTGCGGATTCCCTCTTGAGACTGCTGCTGATCGACAACCACGACTCCTACACGTACAACCTCGTCCAACTGGTGGCGCGCGTCCTCGGCGACACCCCCCTGGTCCTCACCAACGACGACCCCCGCTGGGCCGCGTTCGACACGTCCTCCGTGGACGCCGTCGTCGTCTCGCCCGGGCCGGGCCGTCCCCAGAACCCCCGCGACCTGGGCCGCGTCCCCGACCTCCTGGCGGACGGGCGCCTTCCGGTCCTGGGCGTGTGCCTGGGCCACCAGGCCATCGCCCACCTGGCCGGAGCCGACGTGGTCTCCGCCCCCCAGCCCCGCCACGGCCACCTGACGCGGGTCCGGCACACGGGCCGCGGCCTCTTCGCGGGTGTGCCGCAGGACTTCACCGCCGTGCGCTACCACTCCCTGGCCGTCCCGGCGCCCCTTCCCGAGCCCCTGGCCGCGACCGCCTGGGCGGAGGACGACGTGGTCATGGCGCTGGAGCACCGGCGACTGCCCCGCTGGGGGGTGCAGTTCCACCCCGAGTCGGTGGCCAGCGACTTCGGAGCGGACCTGGTCGCGAACTTCCTGGACATGGCCCGCGCGCACCTGTCCGCGTCCCGCCCCGCGCAGGCGCTGTCGGGGGCACGCGCGTCCGCCGCCGAGGCCGCCCCCGCCCCTCCCGCGGCGGTGCGCCCCCGGGCGCCCGAGGCGCCCGCCGCCCGCCCCTCGGGCGCGCCGCGAACCCTCGAACTACCGCGCGCCGTCGACGCCGAGGCCGCCTTCTGCCACCTGTACGGCGACGCCGAGTACGCGTTCTGGCTGGACAGCTCCCGGCCCCAGGGGCCCGCCCGCTTCTCCTTCCTCGGCGCCGCCACCGGCGAGGTCCTCACCTACAGGGTCGGCGGCCCCGTCCGCGTGCGCGACGCCGACGGCGCCGAGCACCACGAACCCGGGAGCGTCTTCGACGCCCTCGAGCGCAGGATCGGGCGCCCCGGCCCCGTCCCCACGGGACTGCCCTTCGACTTCACGGGCGGCTACGTGGGCTACCTGGGCTACGAGTGCAAGGCCGACACGGGGGGCGCCGCCGCGCACACGTCGTCCACCCCCGACGCCGTGTGGCTGCGCTGCGACCGCTTCGTCGCCGTGGACCACGTCCTCGGGCGCACCTACGCCGTCTGCGCCGACGGCCTCCCCGACGGCGACGACTGGCTGGCCCGCACCCTGGCCTCCCTGGACGGGCTCGCGCCGCCGGCGCCGCCCGCGCCCCCCGCTCCGGCGGCCGACCTGGCCCCCCTGCTGGAGCGCCCGCGGGAGGGCTACGTCAGCGACGTGAAGGAGTGCCTGGGGCAGCTCACGGCGGGGGAGAGCTACGAGATCTGCCTGACCAACCGCGTCCGCAGGCCCGCCGACGGCGACGTCCTGGACTTCTACCGCCGGATGCGCGCCGCCAACCCCGCGCCCTACGCCGCCCTGCTGCGCCTGGGCGGCGTGAGCGTGCTCAGCGCCTCGCCCGAGCGGTTCCTGCGGGTGGACGCGGACCGCACCGCGGAGAGCCGGCCGATCAAGGGCACCGCACCGCGCCACCCCGACCCGGCCACCGACGCGCGCGCGGCCGAGGAGCTGCGCACGGGGGCCAAGACCCGCGCCGAGAACCTGATGATCGTGGACCTGCTCCGCAACGACCTGGGAAAGGTGTGCGAGGTCGGCAGCGTGGAGGTGCCCGCGTTCATGTACACGGAGTCCTACGCGACCGTGCACCAGCTGGTGTCCACGGTGCGCGGGAGGCTCCGTCCGGACGTGTCCACCGTCGAGGCGGTGCGCGCCTGCTTCCCCGGGGGGTCGATGACCGGGGCGCCCAAGGTGCGCACCATGGAGATCATCGACCGCCTGGAGTCCTCGGCCCGCGGCGTCTACTCCGGCGCGCTGGGCTACCTGTCGCACACCGGTACCGCCGACCTGAACATCGTCATCCGCACGGCCGTGAGCGCCGACGGGGAGCTGACCATCGGGGCCGGGGGCGCGATCGTGCTGGACTCCGACCCCGAGGAGGAGTACGAGGAGATGCTGCTCAAGGCCGCCGTCCCCGCCCGCGGCCTCTGACCCGCGCTCAGCCGTCGCCGCCGAGGCGGGCGAGCCGCGCCTCCAGTCCGTCCAGGACCCGCTGGAGGCCGTAGTCGAAGCCGCTGTCGCGGATCTCCTCCAGGCTCCTGCCCTCCTGCGCGGCGTGTCCGGCACGCAGCCTCGGAAGGTTCCGGAGCGACTCCTCCATGGCGGGTGCGAGGCTCTCCCGCCACTCGCTCTCGCTGCGGCCGCTGCTCGCGAACACCGACAGGTAGGCGACCTCGCTGGTCACCATGCCCATGACGTAGGCGGTCACGGTGCTCATGGCCTGGTCGGCCTCCTCCACGCCGAAGCCCGCGGCCTCGAACACGCCGAGCAGCCCCTCCGACACCTGCGCCAGGTTCGGGCCGAGGCGGGAGAGCCCGACCCGGCCGAGCACGGAGACCATCCACGGGTGCCGCAGTGCGGCCGCCCTCAGGTCCCGGGCGTTGCCCTCGACCGCGGCCCTCCAACCCCCGGCCCCTTCGGAGGCCGGCACCGGCAGTTCGCCGTAGACCTCGTCCACGACGAGTTCGATCAGCTCGTCCTTGCCGGCCACGTGCCGGTAGAGCGACGTGGCCCCGGCGTCGAGCCGGGAGCCCAGGGCGCGCATGCTCAGGGCGTCGATGCCCTCCTCGTCCAGGAGTCCGATCGCCTCGGCCACGATGCGGTCCCGGCTCAGCGCGGGTTGCCCCCCGGACTTGTTCCGCCTGGCCCACACCGACGGGACCGCTCCGGCCCGACCTGCCACGAAGCCTCCTTCGATCGCCACCGACCTCGAGCGGAGACTAGCGGACAGTGTTCTCCCTTGCGCACACCCGACCCTGTGCGTACAGTGTTCGCAAGAAGAGAACGCTGTACGCACGAAGGCGGGGAACGACCATGGGCTTCGACACCTCCCACTGGCAGGGCCGGCTCGACGAGCTCGGCGCCGCCCACCGCGTCCCCGGTGCGGCCCTGGCCGTCCTCGCCGGCGGCACCGTCCACGAACTGGCCACCGGGGTACTCCACCGGGGGACCGGCGTGGAGACCACGACCGACTCGGTCTTCCAGCTCGGCTCCGTCGCCAAGGTCTACACCGCCACCCTGGCGATGGGCCTGGCCGAAGAGGGCCTGTTGGACCTGGACGCACCGGTGCGCGACGTCCTGCCCGACTTCTCCCTCGCGGACGAGGAGGCCGCCGGGGTCATCACCCCGCGCCACCTGCTCACCCACACGAGCGGACTCAGCTGCGACCTCGTCGTCGACACCGGTCGGGGCGACGACTGCCTGGCGCGCTTCGTCGCGGCGTGCGCGAAGGAGGACCTGGACTGCCCGCCCGGCACCGCGCTCTCCTACAGCACGAGCGGGTTCAGCGTGCTCGGCCGCGTCATCGAGGTCCTGACGGGCAGCACCTGGGACCGGGCGCTCAGGGACCGAGTGCTGGACCCCCTCGGCCTGGACCACACCATGACCCTCCCGGAGGAGGCCCTGCGCTTCCGCACGGCGATGGGCCACACGGAAGGGGCCGGGGAGGGCCCCGAACCGGCCCCGGCCTGGGACCTCATGACGCGTTCGTCCAGCCCCGGGGCCATGGTCCTGGCCACCGCCGGAGACATGGTGCGCCTGGCGCGGGCGCACCTGGAGGACGGCAGGGCGGCGGACGGCGTCCGTGTCCTGGCCCCCCGCACGGTGCGGGCCATGCGCGAACTGCAGGCGGAGTCCCCCGACAAGTGGTCCGTCGAGGCCGCCGGGTGGGGCCTGGGCTGGACCCTGTACGACTGGGACGGGGTCCGGGGCTTCGGGCACGACGGCGCCGCCACCGGCCAGTACTCCTACCTGCGCGCGGTGCCCGGCGCGGGGGTGGCCCTGGCCCTGGTCACCAACGGGGGAGGGGCGCGCAGCCTCTACGCCGACCTGTTCGGGGAACTGCTCGCCGCTCTGGCCGACGTGCGCATGCCCGACCGCTTCGCTCCTCCGGAGCAGCCTCCCGCCGTGGACACGGCCCGCCTCACCGGCGCCTACCGCCGTCCGGGCGTCGTCATCACCGTCACCGGGGGCGGGAACGGCCTCCGGATGGTCTACGAGTTCGTGGACGGCATGAGCCGCTTCTCGCCGCCGCTGGAGGCGGACCTGGTGCCGGTGGAGGAGACGGCCACGGCGACCGTGTTCGCGGCATCCGTCAGCGGTACCTCCTTCGGGGAGGACTGGATGCCGGTGGTCTTCACGACGTCCGCCGACGGCACACGGTACGCCTACGTCGGCATGCGGGCCGCGCCCGAGGTCGTCTGAGCGGCCGGTGCGCCACCGGTGGGGGAGCGGTCGCCCCCGGAAATCCGGTTGCCCGGGGACCGGCCGGGGCACCACCCTGAGCAGTCATGAACGCCCCCGACGTCCCGCGGTACCAGATCCGCGCCCTGCACACCGACACCACCGTCACCGTCTACCAGGCCTACACCCCCTCCATCGGACTGCCCGCCGCCCGGCAGGGCCGCTTCCCCTCCTCCTGGAAGAGGGAGCGGATGACCTGGGTGAAACCGTCGTTCATGTGGATGATGTACCGATGCGGGTGGGGTCTCAAGAAGGACCAGGAGACCGTGCTGGCGGTGGAGATCAGCCGTGAGGGGTTCGAGCTGGCGCTGCGCGACGCGTGCCTGTCGCACTTCGAGCCCCGCGTGCACACCGACCGGGAGACGTGGAGGCGTCGGCTGCGGGAGTCCTCCGCGCGCGTGCAGTGGGACCCCGAACGCGACCTGAGCCTGGCCCCGCTGGCCCACCGGTCCCTCCAGCTGGGGCTGTCCGGGCAGGCCTCGCGGCGCTACGCCGACGAGTGGACCGTGTCCATCACCGACGTGACCCCGCTGGTCCGGCGTGTGCACGCGCTCGTCCGGGAGGGGGACACCGCCGCGGCCGCCCGCCTGCTCCCCGAGGAGCGCCCCTACCCGGTTCCGCCGGAGGCCCTGGACCACCTGCGTCCCGCCGACTGAGGCCGCCGACCGCCGTACGCGTGCGGCGGCCCGCCGGGCCGTCCCCCCAGGGGCCCGCCCCCGGCGCACGAAAAAGGAGAGGATTCTGGGAACTCCTCTCCACTCTCAACTTATAGTGCACCCGGGGGCTTGCGGCAAGACCCCCGTCGTGCTGCAGAATCGTCCTTCGTGACCAGCACCGACGACATGGGAGACGGCGTGAACAGCCTCACCACCAGCGCGTTCGACCTCCCCGAGCACCTCGCCGCCAAGGCCGACCCGGCCCTGATCGCCGACGACGAACGGCACTTCGCGTCCATCGCGCAGAGCCTCGAACAGTCGGTCTCCGAACTGTCCGCCCGCCTGGACGCCCGGCGCAGCGCGCCCGTCGGCAAGGGGCGTGAGGTCCTGGACCGGGACCTGGAGATCCACCGGATGGCCAACCGCCTGCGCGCCCTGCGCCGTTTCGGCCTGGACCTGTGCCTCGGGCACATCGTCGGCGCGGACGGATCCGATCCCGTCTACATCGGGCGGCTCGGCCTCACCGACGGCGAGGGGCGCCGCCTCCTGATCGACTGGCGCTCCCCGGCGGCCGAGCCGTTCTTCGCGGCCACCCACGCCGACCCGATGGGGCTGGCCAGCCGCCGCCGGTACCGGTGGACCCGCGGCCGGATCAGCGACTACTGGGACGAGGTGTTCACCGCCGACGGGTTCGAGGGGCACGCCGCCCTCGACGACCAGTCCGCCTTCATCGCCAGCCTGGGCGACAACCGGTCGTCCCGGATGAGGGACGTGCTCGGCACCATCCAGGCCGACCAGGACGCCATCATCCGCGCCGGGTCCCGCGGCGCCCTGGTCGTCGACGGCGGGCCGGGCACGGGGAAGACCGTCGTCGCCCTGCACCGCACCGCCCACCTCCTGTACTCCGACCCGCGGCTCGGCCACCGCCGGGGCGGCGTGCTGTTCGTCGGTCCGCACCAGCCCTACCTGGCCTACGTCGCCGACGTCCTTCCCAGCCTCGGGGAGGAGGGCGTGCAGACCTGCACCCTGCGGGACCTCGTCCCGGAGGGCGCCTCGGCGAAGCCGGAGAAGGACCCCGGGGTCGCCGCGCTGAAGTCGTCGGCGGGCCTGGTCGACTCGATCGAGGCGGCCGTCAGGTTCTACGAGAAGCCGCCCACCGAGGGGATGACGGTCTCCACGGACTGGTCCGAGGTCTGGCTGGGCGCCGACGACTGGGCCGAGGCGTTCTCGGCCCCCGGGCCGGGGACCCCGCACAACGAGGCGCGTGAGCAGATCTGGGACGAGCTGGCGTCGATCGTGGCCGACAAGCACGACGACGAGGACGTCACCCCCGAGCTCGTGCGCGGTTCGCTCCTGCGGGACGCGGAGCTCGTCACGGCCCTCCAGCGCGCGTGGCCGATGATCGAGCCGACCGATCTCGTCGGCGACCTGTGGTCCGTCCCCGCCTACCTGCGCCTGTGCGCGCCCTGGCTTAGCCCGGGCGAGGTCCGCGGGCTCCAGCGGGAGGACGCCCAGGCCTGGACCGTGTCCGACCTGCCGCTCCTGGACGCGGCGCGCCGGCGCCTGGGCGACCCGGGGGCGTCACTGCGCGAGCGCCGGCGCAGGGCCGCCGTCGCGGCCGAGCGCGAGCGCATGTCGGGCGTCATCGACAACCTGCTCGCGGCGGACGACGACGGCGAGGGCATCGTGACGATGCTGCACGGACGGGACCTCCAGGACACCCTGGTGGACGAGGCCGCACTGCCCTCCGCGAGCCCGGACCTCCTCGCCGGACCGTTCGCGCACATCGTCGTGGACGAGGCCCAGGAGCTGACCGACGCCGAGTGGCGCATGCTGCTGCTCCGCTGCCCCTCCCGGAGCTTCACCATCGTCGGGGACCGCGCCCAGGCCAGGCACGGGTTCACCGAGCCGTGGCGGGAACGGCTCGAACGGGTCGGGTTCGACCGGATCGAGACGGCCTCCCTGAGCATCAACTACCGGACGCCGGAGGAGGTCATGGCGGAGGCCGAGCCGGTCATCCGGACCGCGCTGCCGGACGCCAACGTGCCGATCTCGGTGCGCGCCGGCGGGATCCCCGTCACGCACGGACCTGTCGAGGACCTGCACCGGGTCCTCGACGCGTGGCTCGCCGGGAACGCGGAGGGGACCGCCTGCGTCATCGGCGATCCGGCGTTCCGGGCGACGCCGCGCGTGCGTTCCCTGACACCGCAGCTGGCGAAGGGGCTGGAGTTCGACCTGGTCGTCCTCGTCGACCCGCAGGAGTTCGGGGAGGGGATCGAGGGTGCGGTCGACCGCTACGTCGCCATGACCCGCGCGACGCAGCGCCTGGTCGTCCTCACCGGCGGCTGACGGCGGCCGGTACGGCACGATCGGCGCCGCCGGGGCCGGGCCGCGCCTTCGCGGGCGCACCCGGCCCCGGGGGGCCTACGTCAGCTCCGGCCGTCGGCGGTGAGCGGTGCGCCGTCCAGTGCGGTGCCGGTGAGGGTGACGCGGACCTCGGTCACGACATCGGTGCTGCTGATCGCCAAGCACGACATCGAGCAGAGGAGGAAGCCCGTGCGGTGCTGTCCGCGCACGGCGCCGGACCCCGGGGAGAGGCAGTGGCGCGCACCGTCGCGGAGCCAGGTGTACACGCCGTGGACGTCGTCGCCTCTCCAACCCCTGAGACCGGCCGCGCCGATGCCGAGGGCCAGCGTCTCGGCCAGGTAGTCCGGGTCGAAGTAGCTCCCGAGGCGAATGGTCAGCTCCTTGAACCCGTGGCCCCCGCCGAAGGCCCACACGGCCTGGAGCGAGTTGACGCCCTCGGCCACGGGGGTCGCCTCCAGCCGCCACTCGTACTCCTCCAGGAAGGGCGCGTGTCGTTCGAGCCACCTCTTCCGCTTGCGGGGCGGGACCACCCAGGGCCGGGGGATCTCGTGGAAGGGCGGCCACTCGACCTCACCGCCTCCCCACCGCCCCGGCCAGGACCGGACCCGTTCCCGGTTGGCGACGAACTCCGCCCGGAGTCCGTCCGCCCCTCGTCGCACAGCCACGGCATCTCCTCGTCTCTCGGCCCCCGCCCTCACCTCTCGGCCAACGGCTCCGGGCCCGCGTTCGGCCCGGGTCTCCTCATCATCAGGCCTCCCCGGCGCCGGGAATCCGGACCGCGCCCTTGACCCGGTGACCTGGATCACTTAAGTTCGCCTTCAGCACAGTTGTTCGCAAAACGTACATCCGTGGCCTGTCGTGAGTTCGGGCCCCGCCCCCGCCGGCCCCCGGCGCGGCGACCCCTCCCCGACCGCCGACCGACTCAGGAGACACAGATGCGCCGACAGTCGACCGCCCTCAGCTGTATCGCCGTACTCGTCCTCGCCACGGCCTGCTCCGGCGGCGGTGGCGGGGAGGACGGGGAGGGCGGCCTGCGCCGGATCACCGCGGGCGCCATCCCCATCGTGGACGTGGCGCCCCTCCACCTCGGCGTCGACCAGGGCTTCTTCGCCGACCGCGGCATCGACCTGGAGATCCAGCCGGGCTCGGGCGGGGCCGCCGCCATCCCCGGCGTGGTCAGCGGGAACTTCGAGTTCGCCTTCGGCAACACCGTCTCCCTCCTCGTCGCCCGGGACCAGGGGCTGCCCCTCAAGGTGTTCGCCAACGGCGTCTCCAGCAACGGGGAGCAGGGCGCGGACTTCAGCGCCGTGTTCGTCCGCGACGACAGCCCCGTGGAGACCGCCGCCGACCTGGAGGGCATGACGGTCGCCGCCAACAACCTCCTCAACATCGGCGACACCACCGTCCGGGAGTCCGTCCGCGAGGCGGGCGGCGACCCCTCCGACATCGAGTTCGTCGAGATGGCGTTCCCCGACATGGTCCCCGCCCTGGAGAACGGCCGGATCGACGCCGCCTGGCTCGTCGAGCCCTTCACCACCGCCGCCCTCGACGCGGGCAACCGCGAGATCGCCTCCAACTTCGTGGACACCCACCCCGAGCTGTCCGTGGCCGCCTACTTCACCTCCGAGGAGATGCTGGCCCGGGAACCCGAACTCGTCGACGACGTCGAGGCCGCCCTCCAGGAGTCCTTCGCCTACGCCGAGGCCAACCCCGACGAGGTGCGCCGCATCCTCGGCGAGTACACCGAGATCGACGGGGCCGCACTGACCGACATCCGCCTGCCCCGCTGGCCCGAGGCCGTCAACGAGGAGTCCGTGGGCGTTCTCGCCGACCTGATGCTGGAGGACGGCCTGATCGGGACCGAGGCCGACCTGGCCGCCCTGTACCGCTGACCGGGACGCCCACCGCCGAGCCGGGCCGTCCCGTCCGCACCGACCGAGAGAGGGGCGCCGTGCCCGAGCAGACGAGGCCGACCGTGCGCGAGCAGACCCTGGGGGCCATGCGCGAGCTGGGGATGACCACGGTCTTCGCCAACCCCGGCTCCACCGAGGTCCCGTTCCTGGTGGACCTGCCCGACGACATCGACTTCGTCCTGGGACTGCACGAGGGTTCCGTGGTCGGCATGGCCACGGGCTGGGCCCTCGCCCGCGACCGGCCCGCGATGGTGCTGCTGCACACCACCGCCGGCCTGGGCAACGCGGTCGGCGCCCTGGCCACGGCGCGCGTCAACCGCGCGCCGCTCGTGGTCCTGGTCGGCCAGCAGGACCGCCGCCACCTGGAACACGAGCCCTTCCTGGCCGGACGGCTCGAAGGCCTCGCCGGGGACTACCCGGTCGCGGTCCACCGGCCCCCGCGCGCCCAGGACGTGCCCGCAGCCGTCGTGCGCGCCCACCACGAGGCCTCGCACGGACGCGGCCCCGCCCTGGTCGTCGTGTGCATGGACGACTGGTCGCATCCGGTGGACCCCGGACAGCCCCGGGCCGCGGCGGTGCGGGTGGCCCGCCCCGCGCACGTGGCCCCCGACGACGGCGCGGCGGCCGAGGTCGCCGCGCTCCTGGACGGCGCCGCACACCCCGCCCTGGTGGTGGGGGCCGGCGCCGACAGCGCGCCCGCGTGGGCCGCCCTGACGGCACTCGCCGAACGGCTGGGCGCCCCCGTCTACCAGGAGAGCTTCGGCGCCCGCGCCGGGTTCCCCCAGGACCACCCGCTGTTCGCCGGGCACCTGCCCGCCGAGCGCTCACGGCTGCGGGAGGCGCTGCGCGGCCACGACGCGGTGTTCACGGCGGGCGCCCCGGTCTTCCGCCAGTACATCTACGCGGACGGCCCCCTCGTGGTCCCCGGCACCCGCCTGGCGATGGTCTCCGAGGACCCTGCGGAGGCCCACCGCGGGCCCGCGGGGATCGCCGTCATCGCCCCGGTCGCGCCCTTCACGGCGGTGGTCGCGGACCTGGTGCGCGAACGCCCCGTGTCACCGGCGCCCCGACCGGCGGCGGCCCCTGAGGAGACGGCGCCGCCGGCGGAGGGCGAGCCGCTGCGCGCGGCCCACGTCCTGCGGGCGCTGGCCGAACGGATCGCACCGGACACGGTCGTGGTCGAGGAGACCCCCTCCAGCCGGCCTCAGCTGCACCGGCTGCTGCCCGCCCGCGCCCCGCTGGGCTTCCTGTCGGCCGCCATGGGCGGGCTCGGCTTCGCGCTCCCCGCCGCCACCGGGGTCCGCATGGCCGCCCCCGGACGCCCCGTGGTCGCGGTCGTCGGCGACGGGTCCGCGCTGTACCAGGTGCAGGCGCTGTGGAGCGCCCACCGCTACCGGGCCGGGGTCCTCTTCGTCGTCCTGGCCAACGGCCGCTACGCGATCATGGACCGCCTCGCCGAGCACAGGGGAGGCAAGCCGCCCTGGCCCGCGTTCGGCGAGGTCTCCCTGGCGGCCCTCGCCCGGGGGCTGGGCTGCCCGGCGGTGGAGGTCCGCGCCCACGGCGACCTGGTGCGGGTCCTGGACGAGGTCGTCCCCGGGCTCGCCGACCGCGACGAGCCGCTGGTCCTGGACGTGGCCGTGGTCCCGGACCCCACCTTCGCGCCCTGAGGGCGCCCGCGCCGGAGGGGACACCGCGCACGCGTGGAGGCCCGGGGCGGTCAACCCCGGCCGCCGAGGTCGAGGCGGTAGACGACACTGGACCGGCCGGAGCCCTCGAACCGGCCCTCGCCGACCACCCGCCACCCCGTGGACTCGTAGAGGGCGCGGGCGGCCGCGTTGTCGGGGAGGACCTCCAGGGTGACCGCGTCGGACGTCCCCGACAGGCGGTCCAGGGTGGCGGCCAGGAGGCGGCGTCCCCATCCGCGCCCCCGGCGGCCGGGGTCCAGCGCGAGGAAGGCCAGGTGCGCGGTGCGCGACGGGTCCCCGGCGGCGGGCGGGAAGCTCAGCGAGAACCCGGCCGGGTCGCCACCCTCCACGGGGCGCACTACGAGGAGCAGGTGGGGCGGCGTGCCGAGCTTGCGCAGCACCCGGTCCCTGTCGGCGGGGTCGGGTGCCGTTCCGTCGCGGTGGGCGAGGGCGCGCGTCCACAGGTCGGCGCAGGCGGCGTGCTCGTTCTCGGTTCCCGGGACGACGCCGGGCCAGGGATCGCGGTGGGGAGCGCTCATCCGCGTGATGCTAGCGGAGCCGTGCCGTGCCCGACCCTGGACCGGACGGACTCCGGGGCCCGGCAGGTACCCGAAGATCCCCGCCGTACCACGAACCCCGGGGCTCCGGACGGGTGCGCTCTCACCGCTCGGCATCGCGCACGAGCAGGGCGATCTGGACCCGGTTGGCCAGACCCAGTTTGGCCAGGGACCGGCTGACGTGGGCCTTGACCGTGGTCTCTGTCATCACCAGCTCCCGGGCGATCTCCGCGTTGGCCAGCCCCCGGGCCACACCGTCGACGACGTCACGCTCCCGTGCGGTGAGCCTCGCCAAACGGTCCTGGGCGTCGCGCACTCCGGCGGGGCGGTGTTCGGCGAAGGCGTCGGCCAATCGACGGGTGAGGGCCGGGGCGAGGATCGCGGTGCCGTCGACCACCGCGCGGACGGCCGTTATCAGTTCACGGGGACCGCTGCCCTTGAGCAGGAACCCCGCAGCCCGCGCGCGCAGGGCGCCGTACACGTATTCGTCCAGGTCGAACGTGGTCAGCATGACGACCTTGGGCGGAGCGGGCCCGCGGTTGATCGCCTTGAGCGCCGCCACCCCGTTCATCCGGGGCATGCGGACGTCCATCAGGACCACGTCCGGCTGGAGGCTTCGGACGGCGGCGAGTGCCTCGGCGCCGTCCGCGACCTCGCCAACGACCTCCAGGTCGTCGGCCGTCTCCAGGATCATCCGCAGTCCGGTGCGGACCAGCGTCTCGTCGTCGGCGAGGAGGACCCGGATCATGTCGGCAGCCTCGCCCACACCCGGAACCCGCCCTCAGGGGTCGGCGCCGCCCGGAAGTCGCCGCCGAGCGCCTCGACGCGTTCGCGCAACCCGATGAGGCCTGACCCGGCCCCGGGCAGGGCCAGGGGAGCCCGCTCGGGCGGTGTGTTCTCGACTTCGACCTCGATGGCTTCGGGCTCCCGGCGCACCGCCACGCGGGCCGCGGCACCCCCCGCGTGCTTGTGCACGTTGGTCAGCGCCTCCTGCACGACCCGGTACACGGCGTGCTCCTCGACGAGGTCGCCCGTGTCTGCTCCGCTCCCGTCCGGAACTTCCAGCTCGACCGGGACGCCCGCCGACCGTGACCGGTCGACCAGCTCCGCCAGGTCCGCGAGTGCGGGCGGGGGGCGCAGAAGGTCCGGGGCGCCGGACGCGCCCTCCCCCGACCGACCGAGCACCCCGAGCACCTGGCGCAGTTGGAGGAGGGCGTCCTGGCCGGTCCGGCGGATCAGCTCCGCCTCTGCCGCGGTGGCCCCGTCAGACGCGCCGATCTCCAGAGCCCCGGCCCGCAGCACGATGAGCGACACCCGGTGTGCGACGACGTCGTGCATGTCGCGGGCGATCCGGGTCCGTTCCTCGGCACGGGCCTGCGCGGCCAAGGCGGACCGCTCACGTTCGAGCCGGTCGGCCCTCTCCACCAGCCCGGCCAGCACCTGGGCGCGAACGGCGGTCCACGCCCCCAGGGCCAGTGGCAGCCACACGAACAGGGGTGCGTTGCCGAGAGCCGAGTCCCAGTCCACACCCGGCCGCGGGACCACGGACAGGAAGGTCGCCCCCGTAGCGACCGCGGCAACGACCGGAGACCGGCCGTGGACCGCCACGAGGTAGAGGGCGATGGCGGTCACCGGACCGGGGGCTCGGAGCACGGCGTCCACTGCTGCCAGCGCCACCAGCGGCCAGACCGGGTGCGGTGCCGTCCGGACAGCGGCTGCGGCCGCCACACCGACCACCAGGGCCGCGGCGAAGCCGGGCACCGCGGTGAACCCGGTCACCAGTGCGGCGTGGGACGGCGGTTGAAGCAGGGGGTAGAAGGCACCGCAGAACGCCCCCAGGGGGAGGACGACGGACACCGCCCTGCCGAGCACCCGGTCGACGCGGCCGAACCGAGGGCGGGTACGGCACTCGACACTCACCCGCCACACCCTAGCCGCAGCGCCGCCGCCCGCCACCGCCCGGTCACCAGCTGAGAAGGCGCGACCACGTGTTCGCGGGCGCTCCGCTTCGCTCCGCCGCGCGGTCGGTCGCCGCCCTCCTCAGAACACGGACCCCGAGCGGTGCGAACACCAGCCCTGCCGCTGCCGCCGCGACAGCGCAGTCGAACAGTGTCGCCTCCTTCAGCACCCCGGTCCAGAGCGCTCCCCACAGCAGCAGCAGGACGGTGCGGCCCGTGCCGAGCACCCCCGAGCGGTGGGCCCCGACCGCCAGCAGCAGCACCCCGGCGTACTGGCCGAAGTACGCGGTCACCGGCACACGCCACGGACCGTAGGCGAGATCGGCGTAGGCGGCGCTCACGGTCGCCGTCGCCGGACCGAGGCCGAGGCCGTCCACCAGGGCGAAGGCGGTCGCGTCGACGCCCACCGAGTACATGCGGCCGAGCAGCCCGAGCGCGATCAGCGCGGCGCCCGTCGTCGCGAGGCACGGAGACCTCGGAGCGACCAGGCGTGCGAGGGCGGCGAACGCGGGGACCAGCAGCATGGCCCCCGAGGCGAACAGGGCCTGTGCGGCCGTGGCCAGTAGGGGCGACTCCGCGTAGGCGGCGAGCTGGGAGGGCGCCATGAAGGGTTGGGCCTCGAACGCGCGCAGCTCCGCCTCGGTGAAGGCGCCTCCGCGCAGGGCGAGGTAGCGCAGGAACAGGCCGGCGCACCACAGGAGCGGAGCGGCGATGAGCGCCGCGCCGCCGATGCGGCGGCCGGGGAATCCGGAGAGGTCCGGCGCCCGATCGGTCTTGGGGAAAGTGGTCATGCGCCCAGCCTGGGTCGCGCGGCGCGCGGGTGCATTCTCCTTTCGTGACCGGAGCCGTCTCTTTGGTCGGGGGTCGGGCCGGCCGCCCCGGTCGGGAAGCCTGGCCCCGGGGCGGGGCCGGGCCTGCTCGCCGCGGTCGGGGCGCCCATCCGTCGGCGCGCCGGAGGGGCGCGTCCGGATCCGCCCCGGCACGGGAGGCGCGCCGGGGCCGGGAGGGACCCCGGGAGGAGCGGTCCGGCTGCCGGCGGCGGCACTCCGCGTGACGCGGGCGGCTCGGGCCGAGCGGGCAGAAGCGGGGCAGGCGGGACGGTGCGCCGCCTCCGCTTCGCGGGACGGGGCGGTTCAGGCGTCGCGGGCGTCGTGCGCCTCGCGGTTGGCGAGCACGTCGTCCATGTGCGCCTCGGCCCAGGCCTTGATGGTGCGCACCGCCCCGTGCAGTGAGAGACCGAGGTCGGTCAGCTCGTAGGTGACCGTGACGGGCACGGTCGGCACGGCGGTGCGGATGAGGAGCCCGTCGCGCTCCAGCGAGCGCAGCGTCTGGGTGAGCATCTTCTGGCTGACGCCCGCCAGCCGGCGCGACAGCTCGGAGTAGCGCATCGGCCGGGGCTCGCCGGAGCCGTCGGGACCCGGCCGGGGCGAACCGTCCCCACCCAGGGCGCACAGGATCAGCGTGACCCATTTGTCGGAGATGCGGTCGAGCAGTTGACGACTGGGACACACCGCCAGGAAGGCGTCGTACTCGGCCTTGGCCTGTGCCCTCTTCTGGGCCGCCGTCCTCGTCGCCATCGCCTGCTCCCCTCACCCGTGGGTGACTTACGCACCCTGAAGTGCCTACTTCCCAGAGGGAAGTTGCCTTCCCATAATGATGCAAGGAGCCCTCGGGAACCACCCCCTGACCGCGACGAAAGGCAAGAACATGAACACGCCCTCCACCCCCCTCCCCGGCGGCGCCTGGGACCTGGGAGAGCTGTCCGTCTCCCGGTTCGGCTACGGAGCCATGCAGCTCGCCGGCCCCGGGGTCATGGGCCCGCCGACCGACCGCGACGCCGCACTCGCCGTCCTGCGCGAGGCCGTCGACCTCGGCATCACGCACATCGACACCGCCGGCGCCTACGGGCCGCGCTTCACCAACCAGCTCATCCGGGAAGCGCTGCACCCCTACCCCCCGGAGCTGCACCTGGTGACCAAGGTCGGCGCCGACCGCGACCGGAACGGCGGCTGGCCCCCGGCCCGCGAGCCCGAGGACCTGCGCCGCGCCGTCCACGAGAACCTCGACGACCTCGGCCTCGACGTGCTCGACCTGGTCAACCTCCGACTCGGTGACGCCCAGGGGCCCCGCCCCGGCTCGCTCGCCGCGCCCCTCGCGGCCCTCGTCGAACTCCAGCAGCAGGGCCTGATCCGGCACCTGGGGGTGAGCAACGCTACGGCGGAGCAGGTCGCCGAGGCGCGCGCCATGGCGCCGATCGTGTGCGTGCAGAACATGTACAACCTCGCCCACCGCCAGGACGACGAGCTGATCGACGAGCTCGCCGAACAGGGCGTCGCCTACGTGCCCTTCTTCCCGCTCGGCGGCTTCAGCCCCCTCCAGTCCTCGTCGCTCTCCGCCGTGGCCGACCGCCTGGACGCGACGCCGATGTCGGTGGCCCTGGCCTGGCTGCTCCGGCGGTCGCCGAACATCCTGCTCATCCCCGGGACCTCGTCGAGGGCGCACCTGCGCGAGAACGCCGCCGGCGCGGGGCTCCGGCTCTCCACCGAGGACCTCGCCGAGCTGGACGGGATCGGCCGCTGACAGGGTCCCTGCGTCAGCGCGCCGGCGGGGACCGCCGGAGGGACGCGTCCAACCGGCGGACGAGTTCCCCGACGCGCCCGCCGCCGGGCGGGGCCTCGGGGTAGCGTCCCAGGACGTCCACGACGACGGGGGTGGCGAGGAGCCCCAGCCGCGCGAGGTGGTCGTCGACGGCGTCGGGACCGTCCCCGGAGGAGAGTTCGAGTGCGTGCGCGGTGTAGGCGGCCGACGCGAGGATGTGCTTGACCTGGGTCGCCTTGGCCAGGGGGTGGAGGAACGCCGCACCGCACGTGTTGGCGGCGGCGCGCGCGGCGGCGCTCGCCGCTCCCCGGCCCGCGTCGCGGGTCTCCTGGGCCGCGCGGTGCGCCGCCCACGCGTTGTCGCGGATCGCCTTGGTCCGCTCGGCCCCGTCCGCGAACGCCAGCGCCGCCTCGATCGCGGCCCGGGGGCGCCGGTCGCCGGGGCGCTCGCGCTCGAAGAGCGCCAGTGAGGGGCGCGCGCACGCCACCGTGAAGCCGGTGACCTCGCGGAGTTCGGCCCGGTCGAGTTCGATGGCCGTGGAGGCGTCCGCCATGGTGCCGCCCTTCTGCGGAGGGGAGGAGACACCTTGATCTTATCTGTGAAACACCGGTGTAAGCTTTGCCGCCTTTCACGCCTGCCGGAAAGGCACAACCCTCAAAACGTGGTGAGGAACGGACATCTGCCCGACGTCGGCGTCGGGCACAGGCGGTCAGGCGGGGACGGCGGTGGAGACGGCGGCGGTCGCGGCGAGCCTCTGGAGCTCCTCCTGGGCGGCGGCCACCGCGGGGTTGCGGCGCGATCCCTCCCGGACGCACGTGAGCATCTTGCGCGCCGGGACGTAGGGGCCCTCCAGGAGCACCCGTGCGACGGGCAGGCCGGGGGAGAGGTCGTTCATGCGTGGAATGAGGGCCACCCCCAGATCGTGCGCGACCAGGCTGGCGACGGCTCCCCAGTTCAGGGCCTGGTGGGAGCCGTCGGGGGTGAAACCGACCGCGGCGCAGGCGGTCATGGTGTGCGCGTGGCAGGTCGTGCCGGGGGTCGGCAGGATCCACGACTCGGCGGCGGTCTCGGCCAGCGCCACGCTCTCCCTCCCCGCGAGGCGGTGGCGGTCGGACACCACGAGGTCGAACACGTCGTCCAGGAGCGGGGTCTGGTCGAAACGGGCGTCGGTGCGGGGCGGCGCGCCCGGCGCGGCCTCGATGACCGTCAGCTCGATCTCCCCCTGGAAGAGCAGGTCCAGGCACTCCCCGGGCTCGGCCTCCAGGACGCGCACGTCGAGCTGGGGGTGGCGGGCGGTCAGGGCCGCGGCCATGGGGGCGAGAAGCCGGGACAGCGCCATGGGGAAGGCGGCCACCCGCAGGAGCCCGGAGGGCTCGGTGCCCAGCCCGCGCATCTCGATCTCGGCCTGCTCCCACCGCGTGTGGATGGCGTCGGCGTGGTCGAGCAGGGTGCGGGCGGCGGGTGTGAGCCGCACGCCCCGCCCGTTGGGCTCCAGGAGCGTGACGCCGAGTTCCCTGCCCAGCTGGCGGATCTGCTGGGAGGCTGCGGAGGGGGTGAAGTGCAGGGCTCCGGCGGCGGCGGTCACCGTCCCGTAGTGGGCGACGGCCCGCAGGATACGGAGGCGCCTGAGATCGATCATGTACCTGATTCTTCACATAACCATGCGGAAATTCAACCTGGACATTAACGGTTTCGGCCGTGAGGCTGGTGTGAGACCCCGATGGAGAAGGTGTGCGATGACGACTCTCTGCCCTCACTGCGGATGGCCCGACGACCAGCCGTTCCTGGTGGTGTCCCGGCATGCCACGGGCCTCGGCCTGACCGTGTGGGTGCGTTGCGCCTGCGGTTCCGTGCAGGTTCGCGAAGTCGGCCCGGCCGGGGCGCGGATCGTCTCGCGGGGGCGTCCGGCACTGGGGCCGCCGTCCGGTCAGAACTGCCCGGGGTGAGGCCCTTCGCGGCTGTTCGGGGAGGTTCGGGCCCCGTCCACAGGGCGGTACGGAAATCGTTTCCGGCGGGCGGTCCGCGATACGGTTATGGCCATGGGGAACACACCGGCACGGCCGTCCACGTCGGCCGAGGACTACGTGAAGGTCGTCTACGACCTACAGGAGCGCGGCACCGGCCCGGTGACGATCTCCGGGATGGCCGAACGCCTGTCGGTGTCCAACTCCTCGGTCTCGGGCATGCTCCGCAAGCTCACCGAGCTCGGCCTGGTCGAGCACCAGCGCTACGGCGCGGTCAACCTCACCGAGGCCGGGACCAGGGCCGCGCTGTCGGTGCTGCGCCGACACCGCCTCCTGGAGACATACCTGGTCGCCGAGCTGGGCTACTCGTGGGACGAGGTCCACGACGAGGCCGAGATCCTCGAACACGTCGTGTCGGACAAGTTCGTCGACCGTATCGCCGCCCACCTGGGCAACCCCGTGGTGGATCCCCACGGCGACCCCATCCCGACCCGCGACGGGCACATCGTCGAGCGCGAGTCCGTGCTGCTGTCCAACGCCGACGAGGGCGTCAGCGGCGTCATCGTGCGGGTCAACGACACCGACCCCGAACTGCTCCGCTACCTCGCCGACATCGAGATCGGCATCGGGATGAACGTGGAGGTGGTCGAGCGCCAGCCCTTCGCGGGGTCCCTCCAGATCGCGGTGCGCCCCGACGAGGGCGCCCCCGAGCGCTCCCAGGCCCTCGGCCTCGTGGCCGCCGAGGCCCTGTGGATCAGCCCCGAGACCAAGTAGCGCCCGGCACCGCGGACGCCCCGGCGTCCCGCCCGGGCCCGGCGCCGGCCACCGGGAGGGCGCCGGGACACGGTCGCCGGTTCCGCGCGTCCGGCGGACGGTAACGGGTAGGGAACCGGTCACCGATCGCCGCACGAGAGGACACCGGGCATGGGCGAGGTCGGATCCGGAAACCGCGCGACGGACAAGGTCGACGTCCGCCTGGGCAAGGTCGAGAGCACCCTGCTGTGGACCGTCCACCACAAGGTCCTCGACTTCCGCAACACCGAACCGGTCCTCGGCGACGTGTGGGCCGTGGACGTGATGGACCGCCTGGAGTTCGACCGGCGCCACCTCCGGGGCACCTCGGGGGACCGCTACATGGTCCTGCTGCGCGCCCGCCGCATCGACGCGTGGGTGCGCGAGTGGATCGCGGCGAACCCCGGGGGGACCGTCCTCCAGCTGGCCTGCGGGCTGGACGCCCGCGCCCTGCGCGTCGGCGCCCCCGAGCGGGGCCGCTGGATCGACACGGACCTTCCCGATGTCGTCGCCCTGCGCCGCAGGGTCCTGCCCGAGCCCCCGCGCTACCGGCTCCTCGCCGGATCGGCGACCGAGTCCGACTGGCTGGAGGAGATACCGACCGACGCGCCCGTCCTGGTGGTCGCCGAGGGCCTGGTGGAGTACCTGCGGCCAGAGGAGACCCATGCCCTGCTCGGCCGCCTCCTGGCGTGCTTCCCCGGCGGGGGCGAGATGGTGTTCGACGTCGTGTCCCCCCACGTGGGCCGCCTGGCCGGGGTGTTCGGCTGGCAGATGTACGGCCTGGAGGACCCCCGCCTGCCGGAGCGCTGGTATCCGGGGCTGTCGCTGACCGGCGACTACGAGGTGGTCGGGGACCACGCCTCCGTGCCCGAGCAGCCCTTCCGCTCCCTGTACCGGGTACTGTCCCGGTGGCCGTGGACCCGGGGGTTGATGCGGGTGCTGCGCTTCCGCTTCTGAGCCGACGGCGCGCCCCGCGCCCACTGCGGCGGGTTCCGGTCGGAGGGACCGGACGCGGGGGACCGCCGCCCGTGCCTTCGTGGGCGGGACGCCCGGTGCGGGAGGTCGGGCGGATCGTCGGTCCGCCCTGCTAGAACCGGGGGGACCCGTCCCCTCCTGCGAAGCGGCCCCCGATGCACCCCACCCTGAACCTCCCCCCGGCCTCCGACGGACCCCCGGTGCCCGGACTCCTGATCGTGCGCACCCACTACGCCGACGACGACGCCTGGAGGGACGTGCGCTCCCGCCTGGGCGACCTGCCCGGCGCGTACCCGCCCGGACCGGGCCCGGTGAGCGCGCAGGAAGCAGCGATCCTGGAGAAGAACCCCAAACACCTGGTCGTGGTGGACGACCCCGCCTGGAGCGGCGCCGGTCCCGACGAGGTCCGCGACGCCCTGCACCGCGCCGGGACGTGGACCCCCAGCCTGGTCCTGATCGCCGACGAGACGACCATGGCCGACACGCTCCTGCTCCCCCTGCTGGCCGTCCGGGACGGGGAGGACTCCTACCGGATCGGCCCGCACGCCGCGGCCGTGTTCCACCTGCTGGTCCAAGCGCTCGACGAGTATTTCGCGATCGGTTTCGCGGAGGACGAGGACTCCTCCCCGGGGCCCGACGACGTCTTCGGGGCCCGGCTGGAGGTCTCGGCCCGCACGGCCCCGTACCGGACGCCGGACACGCGCATGGAACTGCTGCCCCACACCGAGGACCCGCTGATCATCCGCACCGACCACACCGACGACGCGGTCTGGGAGGCCGTGGTCGCGGAGGTCCGCGCTCCTGTGCCGGACGGCATCTTCCGGCAGGAGGGGGAGGAGGAAAAGTTCTACCACGCCTACGTGGACGTCCTCGACGACCCCCGGTACGCGGGCGCCACCACGGAGCAGATCCTCTCCCTTGTCCCGCGGGACTACGAGCACACCTTCCTGATCATCGCCGACAGGACGACCATGGGCGACCCCAGGCACCCGCTCCTGCTCGTGGACCTGTACGAGGAACCCGGCCTGTCCTTCCGCGCGACCCCCGTGGCGGTCCAGACGGTCCAGAACAACCTGTCCATCGCCAACATGGACTTCTCCGACTACTACATCGACGAGGGACACATCCAGTACCGGGACGCCAGGGAGGTGCTCACCGACGAGCAGATCAGGTTGTGACACGGAGGCGCGGGGCGGCGGGGACGACGGTGCCCCACCCCGTCCCCGCCGCCCCGTCCCACGCGGTGAAAACCGGTGGACAGGCGGGCGCGCGGGGCGCTGTGATGGCCCCGGCGCCCGCCGGACGCAGCGGGCCGACGGCTGGAGCTGCCCTTGGCGACCGACACGCCCCCGGACCCCCGACCCTTCATCGACACCGCGCTCGTCAGGCGCCTGGTCGACACCCAGTTCCCGCAGTGGTCCGGGCTCCCGCTCAGGCCGTTCGGCCCGGCCGGCTCGGACCACGTCATCCACCGCCTGGGCGACGAGCTCTCGGTCCGGCTGCCACGCCACGCCGGTGCCCGCGGCCAGGCCCGCAAGGAGTTCGCATGGCTGCCCCGGCTCGCCCCGCACCTGCCCCTGGCCGTGCCGGCCCCCGTGGCGGTGGGCGAACCCGACCTCGGCTACCCGTGGCCGTGGGCGGTGTCGCGCTGGATGGACGGCGAGGTGGCGACCGTCGAGGCACTGGGGGACTCCCGCGGCGCCGCTGTCGAACTGGCCGGGTTCCTGAGCGCCCTTCAGCGGTTCACCCCCGAGGGGACCCCGGCCGACGGCGTGGACACGGCGGCCGAGGACAGGTCGTTGGCCGCCCGTGACCGGCAGACGCGGGCCGCCATCGCGGAGGTCGGCGGCGTGTTCGACGCCGCGGCGATGACCGGGCTGTGGGAGGCGGCGCTCGGCGCTCCCGGATGGGACCGGCCGCCCGTCTGGTTCCACGGCGACTTCCACACCGGAAACCTGCTGATGGACGACGGCCGACTCAGCGCGGTCATCGACTTCGGCGAACTGGGGGTCGGGGACCCGGCGTGCGACCTGACCATCGCCTTCACCCTGATGTCGGCCGGGAGCCGGGCCGCCTTCCGCACCGCGCTCGGTGTGGACGAGGCCACCTGGACCCGGGGGCGGGGCTGGGCGCTGGCCTCGGGGCTGAGCGCCTACACCGCCTACGCGGCACACGACGCGCGGGTCGCCGAGCAGACCACCCGCCAGATCGGCGAGGCCCTCGCCGGGTAGTGCGGCGGCCGTGGGGATCCACCGTCGCGGCCTGTGCGGAGCAGGGGTCACAGGGGCAGAGCGGCCAACAGCGCCGGTAACGCCGGCAGCGCCAGAAGGAGCATGAGGCATCCCCCTGCCGGCGGGGTGTTCCCCCGGGGCGCCTTCGCCTCCAGGTCGGCGATCATGTGCGCCTGGGCCGGGCATCCCGGGGTCACGACGTCCTCGGGGCTGAACACGCGGCAGGGCAGGCCCGTCATGAACTCGCCGTCGTACTGCCGTCCGCACATGGAGCAGGTGGGGTCACTCGGCTTCATCGGCTCCGCCCTTCCCTCGACGGCCTGGTCCCGAGGTGCGACCACGCTACCCGCCCGGGGGCTCCGTGCAAGGGCGGCGACCACATCCGGTCAGGGGTCCGCGACGGGGTGCGGGGTCCTCCCACATCGGGGACGTGACGGCGGAACCGGGGGCCTGAGCGGATGTGACAGGAGAAGGGCCGCCCGGTACAACACTCGTGGACCATTCACGTTTTCCTCCACGAGGCGGGGCCGTCATCGTTTTCCACGGCAGGCGATTCGTCCACGGTTTCCTCTTCGGAGCGCTGGCGGGACTGGTCGTGCTGAATGCCGCCTTCGCCCTCACGTGGGCTTCGGTGCACATCGGCTACGGCGGGGTCTCCGACATGGGGGTCTTCCGCCTGTCGCACCATCCGAACCTCGGCCACCCCGTTCACCTGGACATCAGGGAAGGACGTATCGGCGCCTTCCTCGCGCTGAGCGGGATCACGGCCGCCGCGGCGAACCTCGTCCGGGGGAGGCCCGGCGAGGGCGCGGAACGGGTTCCGCGCCCCTGAGCAACGATGTGCGCTCCCCGACCGGACCGGATCCTCCGGGGTCAGTCGGCCATCCCACCGGCGAACGGCGTCGTCCGCCACTGGTCGACGGCCGGCCCCAGGTACTCCACCAGCACGGGCAGCTGCGGCGCGAGGGCGAGGGCGGCGATGGCCCGCAGCATTCCCACGGCGTTCACGAAGCGCAGGACGTCCCCGTCCAGCTCCCGCACGCCGTTGCGCCGGGCTCCGCGGTCGTAGGCGGATTCGATCTCCGGGCCGAGCGCGGCCAGGTCCCATTCGACGGGGCCCAGGGTCACCAGCTCGAAGTCGGAGTAGAGGTCGCCGTCCGCCCCGGAGAAGATGTTCGCCGGAGGGGAGTCGCCGTGGATCGGCTGGATGCCGATCCCCGGGAACGCCTTCTCGAAGGCCGTGCGCGAACTCACGAGGGGCTCCAGGACACGCCATTCGCGGCGTGCGCGGTCCAGGTCGGACGGGTCGATGAGGTCGGGGCGCCCGTCGAGCCGGGCGAGGTCCTCGGCGAGGGTCTGCGGTTCGGCCGCGGACAGGAACGACAGGTGGCCCGGGTAGTCGCGCATCGCGGCATGCAGTTTCGCGACGCTCTCGGCGTTCGCCGCGTAGTCGGGCTCCCTGCCCCGGTCCTCCTCGACGAACTGCCAGAACGTCATCGAGAACCCGTCGCGCCGCACCGGTTCCCGGGGGACGAGGGGGCTGGGAGGGATCACCGGCGTCCCCTGGGCCGCCAGCCACCGCGTCACGTCCAGTTCCGCGCGCTGGCGGTGCGCCAGGGCGTCGAGGTCCGTTCCGGGCGGCAGGACGACGGGGATCCGGGCCACGACCGGTGAGGGCGCGAGGTGGACCACGACGGAGAACAGGTCGTGGAGCACCCTCGCGTCGGTTACGGTGAGTCCGAGGTCGCGCCCCGCGCCGACGGCGGCGTCGACCGCGGCGGAGGCACGGCGGGCGGTCTCCTGCGGGGTCATGAAGTCGTTCATGGCCCGATCATCCCAGGGCCTCGGGTGGGCGGGAGCACGTCCGACGCGCTGAACCGGGCGCCGGGGCCCGGCCCCGGTTCGCGGAACGCGGTCCGGCACGTGCTCGGCACACGTCCAGCTACAGCGGCAATCGGGGCGAGTGCGTCGAGGTGGCAGGCAAGGCCCCTCGGGGTTCCGCACTGCCTCTGTCCGAGGCGCGCGCTGGCGTGCCCGGTGCCGAAATCCCCCACCGACAGGCACCGGAGGCCGCCCCGATGGCTCGGAGCGAACAGGGACCCCCGCGTCTCTACCGGGTCTGGCTGACCGGAGCAGGATCGACGGCGCTCGGAACGCAGATACTCGTCTTCGGGCTGGTGTGGCACGCGGCCCTGATCGGTCCCGGCGCCGCCGCGGCCGTGCTCACGGCGCAGATCGTCCCCCGCGTACTGCTGACCCTGCACGGGGGCGCGCTCAGCGACCGTGTCGGGGCGCTGCCCGCCGCGCCGGCCCGGCCGCCGCGCTGGGGATGGTCACCGCGGGAGCGGGGATCGCGGTCGCCGCCTTCGCTCCGGGACCGGTGGCGTTCTGCCTGGTGTCCTCACTCGTGGGGCTGGGCACCGGTGTCTTCTCCACCCACGTCGGGCCGCTGTTCATGGCCGCCTGCCCGAGCGGAGCCGTGGGGCGGGCCCACGCGGTGCTGACCCTCTCCCAGTGGTTGCCGCTCCTGGTGGCCAACCCGGTGATCGGCGTCCTCGCGCGGGCGCACCCGGTGTCCGTCCTCCTGCTCCTGTGGGGCGCCGGGGCGTGTGCGGCCGGAGCGGCGGCCCTGGGCACGCGTGCCTTCCGCACGGCGGTGCTGTCCGGCGGCACCCGCCGGGGAGAACAGGAACCGGAGACCGGCTGAGGCCCGCACGCGCTTCGGGCAATCGCTTCCGCCTCCTCCGGCGACCTGCTTGAGTGGTCGCATGGACGCCACTCCCCATCCGCGCCACGATCCCGCCGTGGTCGCGCACGCCGCCCACGTCCTGGACCTCCTCGGCGGCCCCCTGACGCCCGTGGAGGTCCCGGCACCGGGGCCGGCTCTTCCGTCCCGCACCCCTGGGCCCGTCCGGCGCCGCCCCGGCGCCCCCTTGGAGCCTCTCCACCCCTTCCCGCAGCCCGGGGGCCCGCCCCCTCCACAGGACGGTGAGCGCCGCCGCCCCCCGCTCCCCACCGGACCGCCCCGGAGCAGGGGCCTGTTCTCCCGGCTCGCGTCCCTGGTCAGGCGGCCGCCCGGACCGGCCGGGGCGCCGCCGGGCGGGCCCGGCGAACGCACCGGGGAACGCAGGGACCTCACCCGCAGCCTGGCCAGGTACCGTGCCGCCCCCACCGAGGACCACCACCTCGTTCTCCTGGAGAGCATCTCCAAGAGCCTGGACGCCTACGTGGAGCTCCAGGAACAGCGCGCCCGTGCCGAACGCGAGCAGGCCGAGCAGGCGCACCGGTCGGCGGTGGCGGCGCACCGCGTAGCGGTGGCCGGGATGGTCTTCGGCGCGGCGGGCTGGCTCGTGGCCCTGGCGCAGCTGCTCCTCTCCCTCCTCGGGGGCGGGTAGCCCTGATCCGGGTGGGCGCGCCGGTCGGCCGACCCCGCGGACGGGACCCGGGGCCGGGCCCTCCGGGCCGTGTCCGTCACGGCGCGTGCGCTCATGCGCGTTCGCCGTCCACCTCGGCGACCAGATCGAGCAGGGCCTCGGCCGCGGGACCCGAGGACGCGGGGTTCTGACCGGTGAGCAGCAGGCCGTCGCGGACGACGTACGGCTCCCAGTCCCCGACCTTGGAGAAGACGCCGCCGAGTTCCTCGAGCTGGTCCTCCACCAGGAACGGGACCACCTCGGTCAGCCCGACGGCGGCCTCCTCCGAGTTCGTGAACCCCGTGACCCTCCTGCCCCGGACCAGCGGGTTGCCGTCCTCTCCGGTGACGTGGCGCAGGGCCCCCGGCGCGTGGCAGACCAGGGCGAGCGGCCTGCCCGCCCGCAGGGTGGTCTCGATGAGCCGGACGGAGTGCTCGTCCTCGGCGAGGTCCCACAGCGGACCGTGTCCGCCGGGGTAGAAGACCGTGTCGAACTCGGCGGCCGAGACCGAGTCGAGGCGCACCGTGCTCTCCAGGGCGGCCATGGCCTCGGTGTCGGACTCGAAGCGCCGGGTCTGGTCGGTCCGGGCGTCGGGCTCGTTGCTCTTGGGGTCCAGGGGCGGACGCCCGCCCCGGGGCGAGGCGAGCACCAGCTCGGCGCCGGCGTCCTTGAAGCGGTAGTACGGGGCTGCTAGTTCCTCCAGCCAGAAGCCCGTCTTGCGTCCGGTGTCACCGAGCTCGTCGTGCGAGGTCAGGACGATGAGGATCTTCATGAACGCTGCTCCTTCGAGTGGGCCGGTGGTCTCCCGGGATCGGTGGGCGCGGCCTGCGGCGCCTGCCGGCCCCCGGCGGGGAGGTCCCTCCGCCGGGGGCCTCGCCCGTGCCCACCCGGCTACCCGCCCGTGGCGCTCCCCATGCCTCCTGCAGGGGTGCGACCAGGGGCGATCCCGGCGGCCCCTATTCGGACAGCGCCTGGGCGAGCAGACCCGTCGGGGAGAAGACGCCGCGGACGTGGCCGAAGGCCTCGCGGCGCTCCTCCTCGCCGCAGGCGGGGTCGATGACGATCCCCGCGAGTTCGGAGGCGTCCTCCAGCACGCGCAGGCCCCGGTAGTAGGCGAGCAGTTCGGCGTCGACCCGGTGGTGCCCGTACCCGTCGAGGAACAGGCCCTGCTGCTCCTCGGTGGCGGCCCGGTCCGCCAGAACACCGCCCCCGAGGACGAACATCAGGTCGCGTTCGCGCGGGGCGAGGACCGCGTCGTCGAAGTCGATGAGGACCGGGCGCCCGTCGGTGGCGATGACGAGGTTGCCCAGGTGCGGGTCGGCGTGGCAGGCGGCGAAGCCGGGGAGGTCGTCCCGCTCCCGGAGGCGTGCGGCCAGGTCGATCGTGCGCCGGTGGACCTCGCGCAGTGCCGCGCGGTTCCCGGACCACAGCTCGGCCAGTCGCCGCCCGATCCCCTCGGCGGGTCCGGCGTCGAGCGCGGTGTCGACGCGTTCGAACAGCCCGGCCCACCGGCCGGGGTCGAAGTCCTCGCGCGGGACCCGCTCCAGTGCCTCGTCCCCGAGCGGCACCCCGTGCAGGGCGGCCAGGATCTGACCCAGCTCGCGCCATCCGGCCGGCCCCGGGGGCGTTTCGAGGGCGCTCGTGCCCTCGACCCAGTCCATGACCGACAGGCGTGCGCCGCCGGTGTCGACCCACAGGGCTCCGGTGCGTGCGGGCAGCGGCTCCGGAGCGCTTCCCGGCCGAACCGCGTTGAGCGCGGCGGGCAGTACGAGCCCCGCAGGGGAGCCCCCGCTGCTCCACTTGACGGCGAAGCGGTGCCCGCGCGCGTCGGTGGCCCGCCACAGCGAGGCGTTCAGGTCCGCGCCGCCGCCGACCGGGACGAGGTCCGCCCCCTCCAGTGCGTAGTGCTCGCCCACCACGGAGGCGATACCGGATGGTGCCATCGGACGTCTTCCCCCGACTGCTCGTGCGTTCGCGTCCTGGCACGGTGCGCAGGACCCGTGGCCGCCGCAGGGCGACCACCGGGCATGGTACGGGTCCGGCGCCGGGGCGTCCTGGTGTTTTCGCGTCCGGAGAGACCAGGGGAGGGTCGCACCGGTTCTTCACGGGTCCCCGTCGGCGCGCGTTCGCGCCGCGGCTCCCGAGGCAGAGCGCGCGACGCCGCCGCCGGAAACGGGAAGCCGCCGACACGCCCCCGCGGGCGCGGGGGAGTGCCCCGGAGGCGTCGGCCGCTGAGCACTCCACACATGCCTGTACTAAATGTCTTGTTTGTCGCTCTGTGGTAGTAAGAGTTCCCCAAAGTTCTCTCTGGGCCTTTTAGTCTCCTTCGTGAGGGAAGGATGACAGTGGCACGTGCCTTCGAGGGCCGTGCCCTGCCGTTGCGGCAGCAACGCACAGGCCGGCTTTCAGGGGGTCTCTCTTGTCCGTCACCGACACCGACGCGCTTCCGGTCGACGCTCCCGCCGCACGAGGTCCGATGATCCCGGCGCCGCGACGGCCGGGACCGGGCGAACGGGACCCGGGCGAAGCCCTCCTCAGACAGCTCAAGGCCCTGGGCCCGGGCGGTCCCGGAGCACACGAGCTCCAGGAGCGGGTCGTGTCCCACTACGCGCCGGCCATGAAGCGGATCGCGCACCGCTACGGGGGCCGCGGGGAACCGGTGGAGGACCTGTACCAGACCGCGATGGTGGGGCTGTGCAAGGCCATCCGCGGCTTCGACCCCGACCGGGGGGCGCCGTTCCTCGGCTATCTGATGCCGACCGCGATCGGCGAGGTCAAGCGCCACTTCCGCGACCACACCTGGGCCGTGCGGGTGCCCCGGTCGGCCCAGGAGAACCGGATCCGCCTGCACCAGGCCCGGCAGGAGATGACGCAGGAACTGGGGCGCACGCCCACCGGTGACGAACTCGGGCACAAGCTCGGGATGACCCGCGAGCAGCTGGACGAGGTCCGCCAGGTCTCCGACCTCTACCGGGCCCTGTCGCTGGACGCCCCCGACAACCCGGACGCGGACGGGGACGAATCCCCCTCGCTGGAGGAGCACCTGGGCTGCGAGGACCGGCTTCTGGACCTGGTGGTGGACCGCGAGGCCCTCAAACCGGCCCTGGCACGCCTGTCCGAGCGCGAACGCCACATCCTCATGCTGCGCTACTTCCACGACCACACACAGGCCGAGATCGCCGAGCGTCTGGGCTACTCCCAGATGCACATCTCCCGCCTCCTGCGGACGACCCTGGAGCGCCTGCGCGAGGAGATGGGCGTGGGGACCGCCGCCTGAACCGGACCGCGCACCGCCCCGGCCCGCTCGCAGGGGAGCCCCCCGCGGCGTGTCCGTCGCGAGGGGCCGGCCATGGCGTCATGGCCTTGTGGAGCGGGCGCGGGCTACTTCACCCCCGCCACCTTCTCCACGAACTCCTTCATGACCTGCCCGCCGGCGGTCCCGGTGATCGGCGTCCCGGGCTTGGTCGACCCCTGCGCCGCCCTGGCCTTGCGGACCGCTTCGGTGGTCTCGGTCCCGTACTCGCCGTCGGCCCCGGGGTTCTTGTCCAGGTGGCCCGCTGCGATGAGCAGTTCCTGCAGGTACGCCACCTTCTCCCCGCTGTCGCCTTGCTTGAGCCCAATCATGTCGTTCCTCTTTTCTTCCGGTGAGGCTGTTGAAGCCCCGCGCTGCAGTACTCCGGAGGACACAGAACCACCGTGCCGCGACCGGACGCCTCAGACGGGTTCTCCTCAGGAAAGTTCACATCCTTGACGGAGAACGCCTTTTTCCTGTCGGTTTTCCCGCGGTCTCCATGAGCACGAAGTCCCAGTGTCCGGAGATATAAATGAAGACAAGGAAGGATGTGAGGAACCGCCTCTTTCCCGCAAGAAATGAGACAGTCTTCCTCTCTCGTGAATTCGCGTTCGCAGGACGACCCTCCGAACGAGCGGAGGCTTCCCTCGATCTCGTCTCCCGAGGGCGGCGCAGACGCTTCCATCGGGCGTGTACGCGACCGATGGCACCCGGGGCGGACCTCGCGACACCGGTCGCGGTCACGCGCCCATGGGCCTCGGCGCCGCCTTCACCATTCCTTGTGTCCCGGGTCCGCATCCGGATCCTCCGGGATTCACGGCGGGCCTGTCGAGGACTTCCACCGCGAGAGACCGGTGCGCGTCTTCTCGCACTTCCAGCGCCACCGCCTGCGGGCCTCGAGTCGTCTTGGGGCGCGCGCTCGGCCTGCTTCTGATTATAGACCCGGAAGCGCGCCACCAGGCAACACTCAACTCCATGTATGCCTGGAAGAAAAACACCCGATTCCCTCCCCTTGAAGAATCGCGGAGAGTGGAAATAAAAGAACTTTTTCCTTGAGGTGCCGCTGGCCTGGCCCGCGGGTGGATGCAGGTGAAGTATTTACCGTCTCCGGTCGGCGCACCGGGGCACCGACCGCCCCCGGGGTCCCGGCCCGGAGACGGGAGAGGCGGGCTGCCCCGCCTCCGGCAGCCGGGGGCCGGTCAGGCCTGGGGGCGCACGCCCGGGACTCCGTCGTCGATGACGAACCGGGCCCGGTCGGTGATGGGCGCGCCGGGATCGGTCACGTAGTCGAGCGTCCTGTAGTCGGCCGTCCACCCGGTGGGGGTCACGACGTTGCGGACGTAGCCGCGTCTGCGGTTGACGAACCGGATGTGCGGGTTCTCCCTCAGCTGCACCGCGTCGCCCGGGTTCTGCTCCGCGCCGTCCCCTCCGCTGGTGAACGAGGTGCCCACCAGTTCCGTGGCGACCGTCGCCGAGCCCGGGGCGTCGAAGTCCGCCTTCACATCGCACACGTAGTTGGCGTGCACGTCCCCGGTGATCACGACCGGGTTGCGCACACGGGCCAGCGCGTCGCGGACGGTGTCCCGCTCGACCCGGTAGTTGTCCCAGGCGTCGTCGCTGAAGTCGGTGGCCGCGCCGGCGGCGAAGTCGCGCTGGGAGAAGAACACCTGCTGCGCCAGCACGTTCCAGCGGGCCCGCGAGGAGGACAGCCCGTTCAGCAGCCACGCCCGCTGGTCCGCGCCGAGCAGGGTGCGCGAGGGGTCGCCGCGCTCGGAGTCCGCCACCTGCACGTCCCGGTACTGGCGGGTGTCGAGCAGGTGCACGTCCACGAGGTTGCCGAAGGACAGCTTGCGGTAGAGGTGCATGTCCGGCCCGGCGGGGATCTGGGAGCGGCGCAGCGGCATGTGCTCGTAGTAGGCCTTGAGCGCGTCGGCCCTGCGCTGGAGGAAGGCCTCCGAGGGCTCGCCGCCGTACGGGGTCTCGTCGGCCCAGTTGTTCTCCAGTTCGTGGTCGTCGAAGACCACCGCCCACGGGAAGGCGGCGTGGGCCGCCTGGAGGCCCGCGTCGGCCTTGTACTGGGCGTGCCGGACGCGGTACTCGGCCAGGGTCTGGACCTCCCGGGCGGGCACGTGGGGGCGCCCGGCGCCCCCGGCCTCACCGGTCTCGTAGATGTAGTCGCCCAGGAACACGACCAGGTCCAGGTCCTCCCTGGCCAGGTGCTCCTGGGCGGTGAAGTGGCCGCTGGTGTAGCTCTGGCAGCTGGCGAACGCGAACGCGAAGCGGTCCGTCCGCGCGTTGGGCGCCGGCGTGGTCCGGGTCCGGCCCACGGGACTGATCTCGTTGCCGTGGCGGAACCGGTAGTAGTAGGGGGTTCCGGGCCGCAGCCCCTGGACCTCCACGTGGACGGAGTGGGCTGCGCGGGGGCCGGTCCCGACGGTGCCGGAGGTGGTGATGCGGCGGAAGTTCTCGTCCTGGGAGACCTGCCACTCGACCTCGACCCGCCGGTCGGGCATGCCGCCGAGCCCGTTCTCCGCCAGGGGGTCGGGCGCCAGGCGGGTCCACAGGACGACGCCGTTGTGGAGGGGTTCTCCGGAGGCGATGCCGAGGGTGAAGGGTTCGGCCACCCGTCCGGGCCGGGGGGCGGCGTCGGCGTGTGCCTCGGGGGCCCAGCTGGAGGCCAGGGCGACGGCTCCCAGTGTGGCGGCGCCGCCCACCAGGAGCTGGCGGCGGGTGGCGCGGGCGGCCTCTTCCGCGAGGGAGGCGGAGACGGGGGCGGCGCTCGCCGGCGGGGCGGTCGGCGCGGGCACCGCGGTCAGGGGGGTGGGGGAAGGAGCGGGGGCGGGGGTGCGGGGAGTTCCCGGCATGCACGGTCTCCTGGAGTTCGTGGAGCGCCCGGCCCCGGTCGGGGCGGACGGGGACCGTGCTCTATCCGGCCACGGAAAGCGGAACGTCCCAACCACCGCCCGGTGAACGTTGAACCCGCGCGGGTGACCATCGGGTGACGGAGAGCTCCGAGGACCAAGATGCCCCGGGAGAACGCCGATGCCACGACCCGCATCCCCCTGCTTTCGTATAGTTCGTTCAATCGAACTGTAAAAACAGACCGCCAAATAAGAAGCAAAGCCACAATTCAACTGGAAACAAAAGAATAGTCCCGAGTCGAATTGAACACCCCTTTTCCGCCCCTCCTCGCCCGACTCCTCCCGCGTCCCGGATCCCCGCCGCGCACACGCCTCCGGCCGCGGACGGGGGCCGGGTCCGGCCGTCCGCGGCCGGCCGACCTCGGCGGGAGGGCGCCGAGGCCGGGGAGTCACCGCTTCCGGACGGTCTCGGTGACGTAGGCGGCCAGGTTGTCCAGGGTCTGCCGGCCGCTCTCGACCGCGTGGTACTTCTCGGCCGCCTCGTCGCGCAGCTCCTTGGTGGGGAACACCGTGCGCATCTCGATCCGGGTCGCCGCACCGTCGGGCTCGAACGTGAGGACCGACTCGAAGGCGTTCGGGTCGTCGCGGGTCTCACCGTGGAGCATCGCGATCCGTTCCGGCGGGGCGAGCTCGGTCCAGGTGATCCACTCCTGGTAGTCCGTCCCGTCCGGTCCGTGCATCACGAAGTCCCACGCCCCGCCGACGCGGAACTCGAACGCCCGCGTGGTGGTGGTGAACCCCTCCGGCCCCCACCACCGCGACAGGTGCCGCACGTCGGTGAACGCCTCGAACACCAGCTCGGGCGGGGCGTCGATGGTCCGGGAGACGACGATCTCGCGGTCGGCTGTCGCCGACCTCGTCGGCGTTCCTTGTTCTGTCGCGCTCATCGGCTACTCCGCTTCCCTTGTCTGCTTCAGGTCCTGCACGTAGGCGTCCAGCCGGTCGAAGCTCTCGCTCCAGAACCGCTCGAACCCGCCGGTCCACTCGTGGACGGGCCGCAGCCCGCCGGCGTCGAGACCGTACAGGCGCTGCTTTCCCGCCCTGCGGTCCCGCACCAGCCCGACCTCCCGGAGCACCCGCAGGTGTTTGGACGCTCCCGGCTGGGTCATCCCCAGCTCCTGGGCCAACTCGGTCACCGAACGCTCACCCGTCCGCAGCAGTGCCAGGATCTCCCGGCGCTGCGGCTCGGCGATCGCGTTGAAGACGTCCGACGTCGTCGCTGCTCGTGCCATGGGACAAACATATTCCCATATCGGCATGCGTCAAGCCGGAGGAGCCGAGCGGATCCTGTCGGACAACGATCGCGACCCTTGGCAGCGGCGGCGGACACCGGGGGAGAGCGGGGCGCCTTCGCTCCGAAAGCCGCCGGCGGAGCACCCGTCACCCGGTTCGCCGCTCGTCGACGGCGTCCCCACACGGGAAAACGGGTTGTGCGGCCCCCGGGACGGGGCCAGAATCGGACCGCCGACCGACAGCCGAGGAGAGGAACAACGGGATGCGCCGGTCCTACGGAGTTTTCGAGCCCTGCAACCGGACACGAATCCCCGAGGACACCTCCGCTCTTGTCATCTCTTCCGACCGCCCTGAACATCGGCATCGTCGCGCACGTCGACGCGGGTAAGACCAGCCTCACCGAGCGCCTGCTGTTCGACGCGGGCGCCCTCGACCGGCTCGGCAGCGTCGACGCCGGGGACACCCGCACCGACTCCGGCCGCATCGAACGCGAGCGCGGCATCACCGTGCGCACGGCCGTCGCCTCCTTCCGGGCCGGCCCCGTGCAGATCAACCTCGTCGACACCCCAGGCCACACCGACTTCGTGGCCGAGGTCGAACGCGCCCTGACCGTGCTCGACGGCGCGGTACTCGTCCTGTCCGCGGTCGAGGGCGTCCAGGCCCACACCCGCGTGCTGATGCGCACCCTGCGGGAGGCGGGGTTGCCCGTGGCGCTGTTCGTCAACAAGACCGACCGTCGGGGCGCCCGCCCCGACGGAGTGCTCGCGGAGGTGCGTCGGCTGCTCTCCCCGGACGCGGTCGCGCTCAACCGCGTGCGCGGCGCGGGCACGCCCGGCGCCCGCACGCTGCCCCTGGACCGGGACGACCCGGCCACGGGGGAGGCGCTGGCCGAGGTCCTGGCGGCGCACGACGACGACCTGCTGGCACGCCTGGTCGACGGCCTCCCGGCCCCGCCGGCGCACGAACTGGACAGGATGCTCGCGGCCCAGGTCGCGCGGGGACTGGTCCACCCCGTGCTGTTCGGCTCGGCCGTCACCGGCGCGGGCGCCCCCGCGCTGGTCCGCGCCCTCACCTGCCTGTTCCCCGCCACCGCCCCGGAACCGGGGACCGCCGACCCCGAACCGCGGGGCACGGTGTTCTCCGTCGAACGCTCGGCCTCGGGGGAGAAGACCGGCTACGTGCGGCTGCGGTCGGGCCGCCTGGCCGAGCGCGACCGCGTCGTGCTCCACCGCGACACCTCGACGGCCTCCGACGGCCCGGAGTCCTCGCACAGCGGCCGCGTCACCCGCCTGGAGGTCGTGGGCGCCGAGGGCGACCGCACGCGTGCGCTGACGGCGGGCCACATCGGCCGCGTCCGGGGGCTGCCGGGCCTGCGTGTGGGGGACCGGCTCGGCCCTCCCGCCCCCGGCGGCCCCGGGCCCCGCTTCGCGCGCCCCTCCCTGGAGGCGGTCGCCCGTCCGGAGCACGAGGGCGAGGGCCCGCGCCTGCACGCCGCCCTGACGGCGCTCGCCGAGCAGGACCCGCTGATCGGTGTGCGCACCGTGCCCGGCCACGGCGTCTCGGTCCTGCTGTACGGGGAGGTGCAGAAGGAGGTGGTCGCAGCGACCCTGGCCGACGACTTCGGCGTGCGCGCCGTGTTCGACCGCAGCACCATCGTGCACGTCGAGCGCCCCGCCGGCGTGGGCGAGGCCGTCGAGACGGTCGGCTCCCAGCCCGCGGACGGGTTCACCGCCACGGTGGGCCTGCGGGTGGAACCGGGGGAGGAGGGGAGCGGCGTCGTGTTCCGCAGGGAGGTGGAGCTCGGCGCCCTGCTGCCGTCGTTCGACCGGGCGGTGGCGGAGACGGTCCACGACACCCTGTCCCAGGGCCTGTACGGATGGCAGGTCACCGACTGCGTGGTGACCCTGGTCCGCAGCGGGTTCGTGGCCCCGACCAGCACGGCGCGGGACTTCCGCTGCCTGACCCCGATGGTGCTCATGCGGGCGCTGCACCGCGCGGGCACACGGGTGATGGAGCCCGTGCACGCCTGCGAGCTGGAGGTCCCCGCCGACACGTTGAGCGCGGTCCTGGCCGCCCTGGGCGCCGCCGGCGGCCACGTGCACGAGTCCCGTCCGGGAGGCGGCGCGTGGGAGCTGAGGGGGGAGCTGCCCGCCCGCGCGGTCCACGGGTTCCGGACGGCGCTGCCCGGCCTGACGCGGGGCGAGGGGTTCCTGCTGAGCCGCCGCTCCCGGGTGCGGCCGGTGGCCGGCACCCCTCCGCACCGGGCCCGCACCGACGGGAACCCGTTGAACCGGGAGGAGTACCTCCTCCACCTGCGGCGGTCCGGGCCGGGCGGATGAGGGCGCTCGGCGGTTTTCCCGCCGGGCCCGCCCGGGGGGCGAGGACGCGGAACGATCCCGGCCAGGAACAGCGGGACCGCGTCGATACGCGCCGCCCGCTCGAAGCGGGGTCGTTCCGACGGGGCCCCGAAGCCGACCGCCGACACTGCGGACGGGAGGCTCTCAGAGCGACGGTCCGGTGACTTCCTGGGTGCCGAGGACGGCGAGCAGGTCGAGGAGGTCGGCGCTGTCGGTGCCGACCGCGGGGGTGAACCAGAGCAGCCGCTGTCGGCCGTCCTCGCTGAACAGGTGGAGGCAGTTGACCTCGATCAGGCCGAGCTCGGGGTGGTTGAGGCGTTTGCGGTCGTCGCGCCGGAAGGCCACGTCGTGCTCGGCCCACAGGGCGGCGAACTCGGAGGAGGCGCCGATCAGCGAGCTGATCATCGAGCGGGCCTCGGTGTCCTTGGCATCTCTTCTGGCGGCGGCTGCCCGCAGGTCGGCGACGAAGGCCCGGGACTGGCCCCCGTGGTCGGCTTCGGGATACATCCGCCGGGCGTCGGGGTCGGTGAACCACCGGTGGACGAAGCTGGCCCGAGCGCCGCGAAGGCCCGAGTGGTCCCCGAGCAGCGCCATCGCCAGCGGGTTCTGCACAAGGGTGACATGCAGGTCGGTGATGACCTGCGCGGGTGTCGACGTCAGACGGACGAGCAGGTCGAGCATGCCGGGGTGGACGTGCGAGGCCGGTCCGCCGTGCGCGGGCACCGGGCGGTCGGCCAGGTGGTAGAGGTAGTCGCGCTCATCGGCGGTCAGGCGCAGGGCCCTCGCCAGCGCGGCGATCATCTGCACGGAGGGCTGGGATCCGGCGCCGCGTTCGAGTTCGTTGTAGTAGTCCACCGATGCGCCGGCGAGCTGGGCGACCTCGTCGCGGCGCAGCCCGGGCACCCGGCGGCGGAGCCCGTGGGGAAGCCCTACGTCGACCGGACGGATGCGCTCACGCCGCGAGCGCAGGAAGGCTCCCAGCTCGGTGTAGTTCACAGATCCCATGCCGTCCATTCTGCGTCCGGCCGGGCCGCCGGCACAGGGGATGGGATCCCCTGGTTCCGCCGGGCGGAGCCGAGCATCCTGGAGGACATGGCTGCCGACCGCTCCGCGCGGAGTCCTGCCACCGGATCGGCATCGGCTGACTGCCGCCCCCGCGCCGGTACCGGCCGGGAACGGCGCCATGGCCACACGTTCTCGGACACGTGCTTCCGCATCGCGGGAGAGTCCACTCAAGGAGGAACACCCATGCCTTTCGCCAACTTCAAGGTCCCCGCGGGCACCGTCACCGCCGAGGACAAGAAGAAGCTCGTCGAGCGCACCACCGACCTGTACGCGGAGATCTACGGCGAGCGGGCCCGTGCCACCACCGTCGTGCTGATCGACGAGGTCGCCGACGGCGGCTGGGGCGTCGCCGGCAGCGTCCTGACCGCCGCCGTGCTCAACGGCGACGCCTGATCTCCCTCCTGTGCGGGCCCGGCCCCTCCGCGCAGGGCCCGCACCGAGGGGGACCCGTTGAACCGGGAGGAGTACCTCGTCCACCCGGGGCGGGCCGGGCCGGGCGTACGGAGCTGAACAGCCCGAACGCGCAAACCCGGCGGCGCCCTCGGTCCCGGCGTCACCGGGGATATGATTCGTGAAAACGAACTGTTCTTTTCCCGGGGAGTGAAACGGTCATGGCCGACAAGAGCACCGCCCGCATCACCGTCCTGGGAGCCACCGGGGGAACCGGCCGCCAGGTGGTGGAACAGGCCCTGGCCGCAGGGCACCGGGTCACCGCGCTGGTGCGCGACCCGGCACGGATGCCCCTCGTCCACGACCGCCTGGACGTGGTCCGGATGCCGGTCCCCGACCCCGAGGCGCTGCGCGCACTGCTCGGGCGGACGGACGCCGTCGTCTCGGGCCTCGCCGCCACGGCCAAGGGCGGATCGCCGGCCACCGTCTGGACCGGCGCGGTCCTGGCCGCGCTCGCGGACCGGCCGGACACACGCCTGGTCGCGGTGAGCGCCGCCCCCGTCGGGCCGCACCCGCAGGGGAGTTCGCCGTTCCACCGCTTCGTGCTCTCGCCCCTGGTCGGCCTGGTCTTCCGGGACGCCTACCGGGACCTGGAGCGGATGGAGGCGGCCCTGTCCGCCGGCGGCGCGGCGTGGACCGTGGTCCGCCCGCCCCGGTTGACCGACGACCCCGGCACCGGGGAGTACCGGCTCGTGGTCGGCGGGAACGTGCCCTCCGGGTACAGGATCGGCCGCGCGGACCTGGCGCACGCCCTCCTGCGCGTCCTGGACGACCCCGCGACCGTGCGGCGGGCCGTCGGCGTTGCCTACTGAGGACCCTCCGACCCGCGCCGGTCCGCCCGCCTGCGGGCGGACCGGCCCCCGGGGATCGGTAGCATCGGCCCATGAGCCAGGACGCGGTCGGGGACGACACCGAGATGCCGGATCGCGAACTGCTCGAGGGCGCCCTGCGGTTCGTGCCCCTGCTGGAGACGTTCTACCGCCGCGCCCATTCCGAGATGCCCGACGAGCTCCGGCGGCTGTTCCAGGAGAACCGCCTGACCGCCCGGCACGGGTCGGTCCTCACCCAGCTCACCCACGGCCAGGAGCTCAGCGTGGGCGAGCTCGCCGCCCGCCTGGAGGTGGGTCTGCCCACCACCAGCGAGCTCGTCGGCGACCTGTCCAGGGTGGGCCTCGTGGTGCGGCGGCAGGACCCCGCCAACCGCCGGCGCGTCCTGCTGTCCCTGGCCGAGGAGTACCGGGACCTCATGCGCGCGTTCGCGAGCAGGCGGGCCCGGCCCCTGCTGCGGGCGTTCGAGCGGCTCACGCCCGCCGAGCGGGAGGGGTTCGCCGCCGGCCTGCGGGCCTGGGCCCACGAGGTGCACTCCGCCTGAGCCGCCCCGGGGCCCGCGGAACCGCGCCGGGTCCACGGGCGGGGGAGGCGGGGCCGCTGCCCCGGAGCACTGGCACCCGGCGGCGCCGACCGCCTATCCTGGTGCCATGCACGAGCGATGTTAAGTTCCGAACCGGTCTTCGGACCGAGCACGCGGACCACCGGGCGAACACGCCCCCGGTGTCCTCGTTCCGCTCGACCGAAAGACCTTCATGACCACCCTGCCACCGCGCGCCCCCGGCGCGCGTACCTCCCGTCTGACCCGGCCCCTGTACGCGTACGCGGTCCTGGAGGAGTTCGTCCTCCTCTACCCCCTGTACGCGATCCTCTTCGACGAGACCGGGCTGACGGTCGCCCAGATCAGTTCGCTGTTCGTGCTCTGGTCCCTGACCTCCGTCGTCGTGTCGGTCCCCGCCGGCGCCTGGGCCGACGTGGTGCCCCGCCGCTACCTGCTGGCCGCCGCACCGCTGTTCGCGGCCGCGGGCTTCGCCCTGTGGCTCCTGCTGCCCGGCTACTGGGCGTTCGCCCTGGGCTTCGTGCTGTGGGGCGCGGGCGGAGCCCTCTCCTCCGGCGCCTTCGAGGCCCTGGTCTACACCGAACTCGGACACCGCGGCGCGGCCGACCGCTACGCCCGGGTCATGGGCGTGACCCGTGCCCTGGGGGTGGCCGCGGTCGGCGCCTCCACCCTGCTGGCGGTCCCCGTGATGGAACACGGCGGCTACGCGGCCATCGGGGCGGCGAGCGTGGCCGCCTGCGTGCTGTGCTCCGCGGCCGCACTGGCGCTGCCCGAGCACCGGCGGGCCGCCGGCGGCCCCGGCTCCGGGGACGAGCCCGCCGGCTACCTCGCCACCATGCGCGCGGGCCTGGCCGAGGCTCGCGCGAGCCGGGGCGTCCGGGGCGCGATCGTGCTCGTCGTCGTGGTCACGGCCTTCTGGGACATGCTGGAGGAGTACGTCCCCCTGCTCGCGGACGAGGCCGGCGTCCCCACGGCCGACATCCCCCTCGTGGTCCTGGTGGTGTGGGTGTTCATCACCGCGGGCGGCCTGCTCGCCGGGCCCGCGTCCCGGCTGCCCGTCCGGCTCCTCGCCGTCCTGCTCGGCCTGGCGGCGGTCGCCATCGCGACCGGCGCCCTGCTCGGCAGCCTCCCCGGCTGGATGCTGATCGGCGCGGGGTTCGGCGTGTGCCAGACCGCGAACGTGGTCGCCGACGCCCGGCTCCAGGAGCGCATCACCGGGACCGGCCGGGCCACGGTCACCTCGCTCGCCGGACTCGGCTCCGAAGCCTTCACCGGCGCCTCCTACCTGTTGTACGCGGCGGTCTTCGCACTGACCGGCCACGCCCTCGCCTTCGCCCTCTTCGCCACCCCCTACCTGGCCGCGGCCCTCGTCCTGGGCCGGAAGCGGGCAGGGGCCCGCTCCCCACGGGGCGGGGCCCCCGGGCGCCAGGAGGACGGCTCCGCCACGGGGGAGTCCGCCGGGACGGGTCCTCTGACGCGTCGGGGAGAGGCCGGGTGAGACGGGGCGCGACCGGGGCCGAACCCGACGGCGCCCGGGGGCGTCTCCCCCTGTAGCCGGGCGCTCCGCGCTCCGGCGCCCGTGGCGGACGGCCCCGTCCGCCACGGCGCACCGTGCCCGAGGACGGCGGGTCACGGCGCGCGAGGGGCCGCAGGTGCGGAGGGACCGCCTGCGGCCCGCTCGCCTCCGGCGGGGGCCGCACCGCGCCGCGGCCTCCGCCGGGGCGCGCACGCGCGTGCGCGGGGCCCGTTCCCGGAAGCGGTGCGGTCCCGACCGACTGGGCGCGCTCCCATGGCCATCCCGGTGGAACGGCGCCTTGCACGGATGAATAGCATCGGTTCTTGTGGCACACGAGACGACGAACACCGCGAACAGTGACGCCCCGGACACCGCCTCCGTGAGCGGGATCGACGTGAGTTACACCGATCGCGGAGCCGGGTACCCCGTCCTCTTCATCCACGGCCACCCCTTCGACCGGACGATGTGGGCACCGCAGGTCAAGGCGTTCGCCGGGCGCGGATACCGGGTGGTGGTGCCGGACCTGCGCGGGTACGGCCGCAGCACCGTCGTTCCGGGGACGACCTCCATGAGCGCGTTCGCCCGCGACCTCGCCGCGCTCCTGGACCACCTCGGCCTGGACGTGGCGGGCGTGGTGGGACTGTCCATGGGAGGGCAGGTCGCCCTGGAGTTCTACCGGCTCTTCCCCGACCGGGTCGACTCCCTCACCCTGGCCGCCACCAACCCGCGCGCCGAGACCGACACGGGCCGGGCCTCCCGGGTCGCGATGGCCGAGCGGCTGCGGGGGGAGGGGATGCGGGGCTACACCGACGAGATGCTCGTCGGCATGATGACCGCCGACAACGTGCGCGACCTGCCCGCGGTGGCCGACCACGTGCGCGCCATGATGTACGCCGCCCCGCCCGAGGGTGCGGCGGCAGCCCAGTACGGACGCGCCCAGCGCCCCGACTACACCCCCCTGCTCCGGCGCGTCTCGGCGCCGACACTGCTCATGGCGGGCCAGCACGACCGGTTCACGCCGCCGGACTTCACCGAGTCCATGCACGTGCTGATCCCCGACTCCGTCGTGGAGATCATCGAGGGCGCCGGGCACCTGCCCAACCTGGAGCGCCCCGACCGCTTCAACGAGGTGCTGCGCAGGTTCCTGGACCGCTGCCGCACCCGCGTCTGACCGGCGCCTCCGGCAAGGCCCGGCCCCGGCCGCCCCCTTCGCGCCCGGGGCGGGGAACGGCTGCTCCGGGGCGGCCCGCCGCCGGGCTCAGAGGGCCGCGGCGGGGTAGTCGGTGTAGCCGGTGGCGCCCCCCACGTACATCAGGTACTTGTCGCGCACCGGGTTGACCGGAGCACCGGTACGGATGCGCTCGACGAGGTCGGGGTTGGCCAGGAAGGGGCGCCCCAGGGCGACCAGGTCGGCCCCGGCGTCCAGCATCCGCTCTCCCGCGGCCCGGCCCCCGTCGGCGGGGATCCCCTCGGCGGGCAGGACCGGGTTGCCGATCAGGGTCCGCGACCAGCGGGAGCGGATCTCCTTCCAGACCCGGCTGTCGGGGTCGGCGAAGGCCACGTGCAGGTAGGCGGGGCCCAGGGCGTCCAGGCGCTCGGTCAGCCCGGGGTACAGGGCCGCGATGTCGTCGGCGGTCTCGGCGATGCCGTTGCTGGTGTTGCCCGGGGAGACGCGCACACCGACCCGGTCGGGGCCGATCTCGTCGACGACGGCCCCGACGACCTCCAGCACGAACCGCATCCTGTTGCGCGGGGCGCCACCGTAGGCGTCCCGGCGCCGGTTGGTGGTGGGAGCCAGGAACTGGTGGAGGAGGTAGCCGTTGGCGGCGTGGACCTCCACCCCGAGGAAGCCCGCGTCCACGGCCCGGCGGGCCGCGGCGGCGAAGTCGGCGACGGTTCCGTCGATGTCGGCCCGGTCCATCTCCCGGGGCGTCACGGCCGGCTGACGGCCGCCGGGCGTGTGGATCGTGTCGGGCAGGGCCACGGGGGAGGGCGCCACCGGCGTCAGCCCGCTGGTGGCGGGGTGGCCGACGCGGCCCCCGTGCTGGATCTGGAGGAACATGCGCCCGCCCGCCTCCGCCACGCGGCGGGTGACCGCCCGCCAGCCCTCGACGTGCTCGGGGCGGTGCAGGGCGGCGATGTTCGGATAGGTCTGGCCGACCGCGTTCGGGGTGGAGGCCTCCGCGATGACGAGGCCCGCCGAGGCGCGCTGGGCGTAGTACTCGGCCATGAGCGCGCTCGCGGCGCCCGAGGGCTCGGCCCGGTTGCGGGTCATCGGGGCGATGACGAGGCGGTTGGGCAGGTCGATGCCGGCCAGGCGGGCGGGGGTGAGCAGCGGAGAGGTTCCGGATGTGGTGTCCATGCCGCTACCGTAGGAGTTGACGCCAATGTCAACTTCAAGTGCGGGGAGTGTGAGTTGGGCCATGCGGATCGGTGAATTGGCGCGGCGCAGCGGTGTGAGCACACGGTCGCTGCGCTACTACGAGCAGCAGGGCCTGCTGTCCTCCGAGCGCACACCGGGCGGTCAGCGCGAGTACGCCGAGTCCGCGCAGGACCGGGTGGAGCGCATCCAGGAACTGTTCGCGGCGGGGCTGTGCAGTGCCAAGATCGCGACCCTGCTGCCGTGCATGCGCGACGTCGACGGCGGCCCGGCGGAGCCGGACGGCACCCTGGTGGCGGACCTGATGGTGGAGCGCGACCGCATCGACCGGATGATCGGGGACCTCCAGCGCTCCCGCAAGCTGCTCGACGACGTCATCGTGGCGGCCTCCACCGAGGTCGCGGCGCCGTAGGACACGCCCTTGACCTGCGGGTTCGCGCCGCCCGTGTCGCGCGCATCCGCGCGGCGCCGGACGCGGCCGAGGGGGATCGCGCGGACGGCGGTGGCTGAGCACGGCCTCCCACCGGCACGCCCGGGGGAGTCCGGCACCGCGCGCGGGGCAGAGGTGTCGGCACACCACCGCGCCCCGCCCCTCCTACGGGCGGGGCGCGGGCCGCTCCGGGCGGCCGTGCCCGCATCGGTCTTCATCCCGCCGCTGGTGGTCCTGTTCCTGTCCGCCCCGCGCGGCCGTGCCCGCGTCCGAAGGCCCGGACGCGGGGCGCCCGTCCGGCCGGGTCAGTCCGCCCGCTCGACGGGCAGCCACAGCTCGGCCTCGGCGTTCGCGCAGTCCTCCCCGTACTCCACCCGCAGGATCGACGGCCCCTCGACGGTCCGGTAGGACGGGTGGGACGGGAACCAGTGCCCGAACGCGTCCGACCACAGCCGCTGCAGAGGCTCGGGGAAGTCCGCCGAGGGCCCCGAGTACGGGAAGACCACCCAGGTCCCGGCCGGCACCTCCAAAACCTCCATCCCCGACGGCGCGGGAGCGGTCGTGGCCGCCGCCTGGTAGTAGTCCAGCTCGGTCCCCTCCTCCCGCGAGGAGCCGAGGTGGACACTCACCGACAGGACGCCGCGCGGCTCCTGGTCGGACAGCCGCCCCACCTCCTCCAGCACGGCCCGTCCGAGTCCTTTCGTGAACGCGACGATGTCCGGGTTGGGTCCCCGGTGCACCAGGGGGACCCGGGCCCTGGGCCCCACGAGGCGGAACGCCTCCTTCTCCACGATCCGGTAACGCACAGTGGTGCTCCCTTCGACTGTCAGGCGGAACGTCATCCGCGGTTGGGAGGCGAGCACTGCACCGGTCCGGCGGGCCTCGCCGGGCCCCACTCCGTGCATGGAGCGGAACGCCCGGGCGAACGCCTCCGCCGAGCCGTAGCCGTACCGGACCGCGACGTCGAGCAGGGGGTCGTCGCCGTGGAGCACCTCGGCCCCCGCCAGCGTCAGCCTCCGCCGCCGCGCGTACTCCGACAGCGACATCCCCGCCAGGGCCGAGAAAAGCCGCCGGAGGTGGTGCTCCGAGGTCAGCGCGTCCCGCGCCATCGCGGCCGCGTCCGGCGGAGCCCCGGGGTCCTCCTCGACCCGCTCCAGGGCCCGGTTCAACCTGTCCAGCATGTCCCGCCTCCTTCTTCCACCACCGACGTTAGGGACCCGGCACCCTTCCGCGCCCGACAGTTCACGACCCTCTCCGGTCGGGTGGCGGCCGTTCCGTTCTCGGGCAAATCGTGGAAATCCTTGGGCAAGGAGCGTGTCTCCCTCGACGTGGCGTACGTACGGTTAGCACCATTGGCCCCAGGATGGCCCGCAGGCCGACCCCGAGAAGGAGGTGGGCGGGGCGGGGGTGACCACGCCCCGCGGATACATGGACATGGGTTTTCTGCGACCTCTGTACGAGAGCGGCGCTCCGGTGGCTTCGGTTCACATGGACACCAGCCGCGACACCACCGACGCCGACAAGAAGATCGAACTGCGCTGGCGGCACCTGCGTAAGGAGCTCGCCGCGCTGGGCACGGACGAGGCCACCCTCGACGTCCTGGAACAGGCGGTCGGGGAGAAGACCTCCCGCGCCTACGGCGACCACGGTCAGGCCCTCTTCGCCTCCGAGGGGACCCTCCTCGGCGCCCACACCCTGGGCGAAGCCCCCGTCCAGGACCGGGCCTCGTACCTTCCCGTCCCGGACGTGCTCCCCCTGGCCGTCGACCGGGGCCGCCGCCTGCCCTACGTGCTGGTGGCCCTGGACCGGGTCAACGCCAAGGTCACGGCCTACGCCGCCCGCCCCACCCGGGAACCGGTCCTGGAGGCCGACTCCGCCGGGGAATCCCTCCGCAACATCGACGGCCTGGGCGGGCGCGGGGGCCGCGGCCAGCGCAACAACCCCGGCGGCCCGGGCGCCGACTCGCACGCCGCCCAGGAGCTGTGGCGGGAGAACACCGCGAAGGTGGCCGAGCACGTGCGCGAGGCCGCCCGCAGGGTCGGCGCCGAGATCATCATCGTCGGCGGCGACGAGGAGGCCATCGCCTACCTGCGCGACAACCTGGGCCCGCGCCAGCTCACCGTCCCGATCCGGGTCGTCCCGGGAGGGCGCGGCGGGACCGACGCCGAGGAGCGGCTGCACAAGGCCGCCGAGGACGCCCTGCGCGAGTTCGTCGTGGAGAGGCACGACGCCTTCCTGGAGGACTACCAGCGCAAACTCGCCCACGACCAGGCGGTGCGCGGGACCACGCCCCTCCTGCCGATGCTGTCGGAGGCACGGGTGGAGACCCTCCTCCTGGGCGCCGAACGCGACGGGGAGCCCGAGCTGTGGGGGTCGTTCAACGAACCGCTGCTCGTGGACACCGACCCCAAGGGCCTGGACGATCCGAACGCGGCCTTCCGGGCCCCGGCCAGCGCGCTGATGCTGCGCTCGGCGGTCATGGCGGACGCCGGGTTCACCGAACTGCTCGACCACGGGCGGACCAGCTCCGAGAGCGGGGCCACCCTGCGCTTCCCCAGGCAGTAGCCGGACAGCCGGCGGAGCCGCCCGCGCACCCGACCGGGGCGCGGGCGGCTCCGCCGTTCCCGCGGGAGCGGGGCCCGGCACCGGTCAGGGGCCGGCGGTGGTCATCCCCAGCAGGGCCAGGAGCTCGTCCTCGGTGACGAGGTCGATGCGCTGGCCGCGCTCGCGGTAGGTCTCGGCCTGGCGGTGCTTGGAGGTCTTGCCGGTCCCGTCGTGGCCGCCCAGGACGAGCACGTCGGTCTTCCGGGTCACGTTCTTGGCGGGGCGCCCGCCCGCCTCGGCCACGCGCCGCCACACCTCGGGCTTGTCCATGGAGGCCAGGTCGCCGGACACGCACACGGTGCGCCCGTACAGGGGGCCGGCGGGGTCGGCGTCCGGGGAGGGTTCGGGGAGCGGTGTCTGGGCGACCCTCTGCCACCTGCTGAAGCGGTCCTCACCCGCGACGGGGCCGGGAGCCGTCGCTGCGCGGGCGGGCGCGGACGGGCCGCCCGCCGCACGCGCGGCGGAGGCCGGGGGCTGCGCGGCGGTCCCCGCCCCCACGGGCAGGGCCTCCTGGACCGGGAGGGCCCCGGCCGCCTCCACCCGGCGCAGGTCCAGGCGGGCGGCGCGGGCGAGGTCGGCGAGGGAGGAGGTCCCGTAGCGGGTCATGGCCGCGATCATGATGCTCGCGGCGGCCTCGGCGTCAGCGTCGGCACGGTGGTGGTGGAGCACCCGGTGGCCGATGTGGGCGCACACCGTGGGCAGCTTGTGGTCGGGCAGGTCCGCCCAGGTGCGCCTGGACAGCGCGAGCGTGCACGCGTACTCCCACGCCGGGTGGGACAGCCCCGTGTGGGCGCAGGCCTGGCGCAGCACGCCGATGTCGAAGGCGGCGTTGTGCGCCACCAGCGGGTCCCCGTCGGCGAACTCCACGATGCGGGCGTGCGCCTCGGGCCATCCGGGGGCGTCGGCGACGTCGGCGGCGGTGATGCCGTGCACGGCGATGTTGTGCCGCGAGAAGAAGTCCACCTGCCGGGGCGGCCGGATGAGGGTGGTGAACCGGTCCACGACCGCGCCGTCGCGGACGCGCACCAGGCCGACCGCGCACGCGCTGCCGCGGTCGTGGTTGGCGGTCTCGAAGTCGATCGCGGTCCAGGTGTGGGACACCAGGTGCCTCCTGCAACGTCCGGGGAACGGGTCGAGGCTACCCGGGCGGGGGCCCCGGCGGGGACAGAACGGTCGTCCCGGGCGGCCCCGACCCTGCGGCCCGTCCCCGGAGGGGCGGTCCGCGGCGCCCCGGGCCCCTCGGCGGGGGCCGGGACGGCGGCGACACGGTCAGGGGGCCGCGTCCCACAGGTCGGTGCGGTGCGCCCCCACCAGACCCCGGACCCGTTCCAGGACCTCCGCCGCCGGCAGCGGGTCCAGGCGGCGGCCGTCGCGCAGGCGCAGGGCCACGGTCCCCTCGGCGGCCTCCCGCGCCCCGACGACCGCCTGGTAGGGCACGAGCCGGGCCGCGCGGATCCGCGCTCCCAAGCTGCCTCTGTCCGGGGGGCTCACCCGGGCCCGCAGGTCCAGCTCCGCGCACCTGCGGGCGAACTCCCCGGCCTCGGCGCCCTGGTCGTCGCTCACCGGCAGGACCTCCAGCTGGACGGGGGCGAGCCAGGCGGGGAACGCGCCCCCGTGCTGTTCGATCAGGTGGGCCACCGCCCGCTCCACACTGCCGACGATGCTGCGGTGGACCATGACCGGCCGGTGCCTCGCGCCGTCCGCGCCCACGTAGTGCAGGTCGAACCGCTCGGGCTGGTGGAAGTCGACCTGGACGGTGGACAGGGTGGACTCCCGTCCCGCGCCGTCGGCGACCTGGACGTCGATCTTGGGCCCGTAGAACGCGGCCTCCCCCTCGACCGCCTCGTAGGGCAGGCCGGAGTCGTCCAGGACCCGGGTGAGCAGGGCGGTGGAGCGCCGCCACAGGTCGGGGGAGGCGACGTACTTGCCTCCCGGTCCGGGCAGCGACAGCCTGTACCGGGCCGGGGTGATCCCCAGCGCCCGGTAGGCCCGGCGGATCAGCTCCAGTGCCGCCCCCGCCTCCGCCCCGACCTGCTCCGGGGCGCAGAAGACGTGCGCGTCGTTGAGCTGGATGGCGCGGACCCGGGTGAGTCCGCCGAGCACGCCCGAGGGCTCGGACCGGTACATGCCGCCCAGCTCGGCCATGCGCAGGGGGAGCTCCCTGTGGCTGCGCGAGCGGGACCGGAAGATCACCGCGTGGTGGGGGCACAGGCTCGGCCGCAGGACGAGCTGTTCGGAGCCCTCCCCGCCGGCGCCCCGCGCCCCCGGCTCCATGGGCGGGAACATGTCGTCGCGGTAGTGCGACCAGTGCCCGGAGATCTCGTAGAGCTCCCGTTTGCCCAGCACGGGCGAGTAGACGTGCTGGTAGCCCGCCCTCCTCTCGACGGTGCGGACGTACTCCTCCAGCGCGTGCCGGACGGCGGCGCCGTCCGGCAGCCAGTAGGGAAGACCCGAGCCGATCAGCGGGTCGGTGCCGAACAGCTCCAGCTCACGGCCCAGCTTGCGGTGGTCGTGCATGGCGGTCTCCTCGCGTGGGTGGAGCGAGTGGCCGCACGGCGAAGCCCCGGGGCACTCGCCCCGGGGCTTCGAACAAGACGTCTGTCAGCGCGCCGGGACACTCTCCGGCGTCGTCGTCATGGCAGCGCGCTTCACGGCGACGACGGTAGCAGATCCGCCGGGCTCCGCAGCTCCCTCCGGTACGGGGCGGCGGGCACCGGGAGGGCCCGGCGGTACGCCCCGGCGGTGCGGACCGCGCCGACCGGCCGCAAGGACGTCCCCCCGCTCCCGGGGAGCGGCGGAACCCGCCCCTGGGGCCAGCCCTGTGCCGGGGGAGGAGGCAGGGGCCGGGCGTGCCCGCCGGACCGGAAGTCCTTCGACGGGAGCGGGGGCCGGTTGGTAGGTTGCGTTCCGGCACCCCTTCAGGCCGACCCCTGCCCCGCGTCCCTCCAGGTCGGACGGATCGCCCCGTCTCCAGGCGAAGCGGGCCCGGTACGGCCCCTTCCCGTCGTCCCCGCACGGGAGTTCCCATGAGCGCGTCACCCCCCGGCCCGCCATCGGCGGGCGGACCCCCCGAACGGCCCCCCGGCCCGCACCGGCCGACCCCGGTCGCCCAGCGGGCCCTGGCCCCCGACCTCGCCCGCGGCCTCATGCTGCTCTTCATCGCGCTGGTCAACGTCGGCCACTTCCTCGACCAGCCCTACGACGCGGAGACCGCCACCGGCGCCGCCGACCGGGCGGTCACCCTGGTCCAGGCAGCGCTGGTCGACAGGCGCGCCATACCGCTCTTCGCGTTCCTGTTCGGGTACGGCACCGTGCAGCTGCTGCGGCGCCTCGACCCCCGGGGCGAGGCCTGGGCCGGCGCCCGCCGGATCCTGAGGCGCAGGGGGATGTGGATGGTCCTCATCGGGCTCGTCCACGGTGTCCTGCTGCTACCGGTCGACATCATCGGTACGTACGGACTCACCCTCCTGCTGTTCGCCGGGCTCCTGCGGGCACGGGACCGCACCCTGCTGGCCGTCGGCGCGGGCGTCATCACCGCCTATGCCGTCCTCCCCCTCGCCTGGGTGCTGGTGTCGCTGGCGCAGGGGCCGGGACCCGGTCCCCAGGGCGAACCGGCCCTGACCGCGGTCGCCGTCGCGCAGCGACCCGAACCGGTCGCCGCCCTGGCCGAGGCCCTGGCCGCGAACTTCACCGAATGGCTGCTCTACACACCCGTCACCATGCTGATGTTCGTGGTCCCCCCGGCCGCGCTGGGCGTCTGGGCGGCCCGCCGCCGCGTCCTGGAGGAGCCCGAGCGGCACCGCGCGCTGCTCCGGGGCACCGCCGCGGGCGGTCTGGGCCTGGCCGTCCTGGCGGGGCTCCCCCACGGCCTGGTCGGCGCGGGCCTCCTGGACACGTGGGTCTCCACCGACGCGCTGAGCCTGCTCCAGGAGTTCACCGGGCCGCTCGGGGGCCTGGGCTGGGCCGCCGTGTTCGGACTGGCCGCCGGGCGGGTCCTGGAGCGGGGGGCCGAGCCCTCCGGGCTCACCCGGGCCGTCGCCGCCACCGGCCAGCGGTCGATGACCTCCTACCTGCTCCAGTCGGTGGTCTTCACGGCGGTCTTCTCCCCCTTCGCGGGAGGGCTCGGGGGGAGCACGGGCGCCGCAGGGGCCGCCGCGGTGGCGCTCCTGACCTGGATCGCGACCGTCGTCCTCTCCGAACTCCAGAGGCTCACGGGTCACCGGGGTCCCGCCGAGACCCTGCTGCGCCGCCTCACCTACGGGGAGCGCCGACGGGAGCGCTGACCGCCTACCCCCCGGTGGACGCCGCACCCGGTTCCGCCGCAGGACGGGTCGGCCGGAGCCGGGGCGGCCCGCCGGGCGGCGCACCCTGCGGAAAACCACACCCCCGGCCGACGGCGCACCCCATGGCCGCGCAGGACCCCCGCTCCCTACCGTTGTCCCACCGCCGACAGCCGAGACGACAGGACGACCATGATCACCCTGCAAGGACTGAGCAAACGCTACGGGGACACCGTCGCCGTGGACTCGCTGGACCTGGAGGTCCGGCCGGGCAGGGTCACGGGCTTCCTGGGGCCCAACGGCGCGGGCAAGAGCACGACCATGCGGATGATTCTCGGGCTGGACCGCCCGACCTCGGGGCGGGCCCTGGTCGACGGGCGCCCCTACCGGGAGCTGGACCGGCCCCTGCACCACGTGGGCGCAGTCCTGGACGCCCGGGCCGTGCACCCGGGACGCAGCGCCCGCTCCCACCTGCTGGCGCTGGCCCGCACGCACCGCATCCCCGACCGGCGGGTGGACGAGGTCCTGGACACCGTGGGTCTGGCCGGGGCTGCGCGCAGGCGCGCGGGCGCCTTCTCCCTCGGCATGGGCCAGCGGCTGGGCATCGCCGCGGCCCTGCTGGGCGACCCGCGCCTGCTCGTCCTCGACGAACCGGTCAACGGCCTGGACCCCGACGGGGTGCGCTGGGTGCGCGACCTCATGCGGTCGATGGCCGACGAGGGGCGCACCGTGTTCGTCTCCAGCCACCTGATGAGCGAGATGCAGCTGACCGCCGACCACCTGGTGGTCATCGGACAGGGGCGGCTCATCACCGACGCCCCCCTGGCCGAGGTGCTCGACAACAGCGCGTGGAGCGCCGTGCGGGTACGCGCACCCCACCCCGAGGACCTGGTCACCGCCCTGGAGGCGGAGGGCGCCGGCGTCGAGCGCCCCGGCGCGGGAGAGCTGGTCGTGACCGGCGTGCCCATCGAGCGGGTCGGTGAGCTGGCCCACCGGGCGGGGGTCGCCCTCCACGAGCTGAGCCCCCGCGAGGCCTCCCTCGAACAGGCCTACAGGGAACTCACCTCCGACAGCGTGCAGTACGCGGCGCCGACGGGAGGCCGACGGTGACGCCCTTCGCCCGCTCCGGGCCCGCACCGGCCGCCGCACGGCCCGACCGGCCCGCCGGCCCGGCACGCGCCGTGTCCGACCTCGCCGCGACGGCCTCCTCCGAGTGGGTCAAGCTCCGCTCGGTGAGGTCCACCTGGTGGGGAGCGGCCCTGGCCCTGGGCCTGTCGGCGACCGTCGCCCCCCTCACCGCGGTGGCCACCGTCGGCAACATGCAGCAGGACCGGATCCCCTCCGCCGACGTGCCCGCCTCGGAGATGGCGGTCTACGCGGCCGTCTGGGCGGCCCAGTTCGCGGTCATCGCCCTGGCCCTTCCGGTGATGACCTCCGAGTACTCCTCGCGCTCCGTCCACCCCGCGCTCCAGGCGGTCCCGGCCCGGGTACGCCTGCTGGCGGCCAAGACCGTGGCCCTGATGTCGTTCGTGTTCGCGTGCGGCCTGGTCACGGGCACGGCAGGCACGCTGACCGCCCACCTGGTCATGCTGCACCCGCTGATCGAGGGGTACGGAACGCTGGACCCGGCCGAGGCAGCCGCGGACGTGGTGCGCCTGTCGGCGTACCTGGCGCTGGTCGCGGCCCTCACCCTGGGGGCGGGAACCGCGCTGCGCTCGGCCGCGGCGGCGCTGGCCGCGGTGTCGGCACTGCTCTTCGCCCTGCCCGCGGTCCTCGTGCTGCTGGGAGGCCGGACGGGGGTGTACGTCGCCGAACGGCTCCCCCTGTCCGCGGGCGTGTCGTTCGTGGACAGCGCGTTCGTGATGGGGCGGTCCGAGGCCGCCCTCCCGCCCGGCGCCGGGGGGATGGTACTCCTGTGCTGGGCGGCGGCCGCCCTGGCGGCGGGGGCGCTGGTGCTCACGCGCCGGGACGCGTGAGACCGGTACGCCGGATACGGGGAGCGGGCATGGACGAGTCGGGCGGCGCACGAGGGACAACCGGTCTCCGCGCCCGTGCGGGGGCGGCGGCCGTGCCGCTCGGACGCGCGGCGGGGGAGTTCACGGGAACGGTCCTGGGGCTGGTCACCGCCGCCCTCACCCTCGTGTGGGCGGCGGCGTCCCTGCTGCTCCTGGCCGCCGCGCTGGTCCGGCCCTCCGCCCGTCCGCGGACGCGGGACGCGCTCTCGCGGTGGACCGGGAAGCTGTGCGACCTCGACCTGGCGCGGCTGGAGCGGTGGACGGGGTGCGCGGTCCGGGCCCGTACCGGCACGGCGCACCGCGCGGCCTACCTGCTCCTGCGGCTGCCGCTCGCCCTGGTGTGCGGTTATCTGGCGCCGTCGGCCGCCCTGCTGGTGGCGGTGTTCCTCGGCGGGGCCGCGCTGGAGGCCGTCACGGGGACCGGGACCAGCGTCCCGGTGTCCCTGCCCGGTGCGCGGCTGTCCGTCTCCAGCGTCAACCTGGGGCTGGCCGTGGGGCTGGTCGTCCTCGCCGCGGTGTGGCTGGTCGCGGCGCTGGCCTCCGCCGTCGACCGCTCCCTGGCCCGCCGGCTCCTGGGCCCCAGCCACGAGGACCTCCTGAACCGCCGGATCGACGAGCTCACCCAGACGCGTTCGGGCATCGTCCGCGCGGTGGACGAGGAGCGCCGCAGGATCGAACGCGACCTGCACGACGGGGTGCAGCAGCGGGTCGTGGCCCTGGCGATGCTGCTGGGCCGGGCCCAGCGCGGCACCGACCCCGAGCGGACGGCGGGGCTGCTGCGCGAGGCCCACACCGAGTCCCGGATCCTGCTCGACGAACTGCGCGAGGTGGCCTGGCGGGTCTACCCGACCGCCCTTGACACCCTGGGACTGGAGGCGGCGCTGACCGAGGTGGCCAGGCGCAGCCCGCTGCCGGTGGCGGTGCGTTCGGACCTGCCCGCGCCGCCACCGCGCGAGCTGGCCGCGGCCGTGTACTTCGTGGCGCGCGAGTCCATCACCAACGCCGTCAAGCACGCCGGGGCCGGTGAGGTGATCGTGCACGTGGACGGCCGCGGCGGAGTGCTGGACCTGCGGGTCCTCGACGACGGCCGGGGCGGCGCGGACCCGGAGGGGAGCGGTCTGACGGGCCTGGCGCGACGGGTCCAGGCCCTGGACGGGACACTGTCGGTGCACAGCCCCGCGGGCGGGCCGACCACGGTGCACGCCGCCCTGCCGCTGCCCGACGAACAACGGATACGGAGCCCCCATGCGCCTGGTGATCGCTGACGACTCGGTCCTCCTGAGGGAGGGCCTGGTACGGCTGCTGGAGGAGGAGGGCCACCAGGTGGTGGCGGCGGTCGGCGACGCCGAGGCCCTGCTGGAGGAGGTCGCCGGGCACCGGCCGGACGCGGCCGTGGTGGACGTGCGGATGCCCCCGACCCACACCGACGAGGGGCTGCGCGCGGCCCTGCGCATCCGCGCCGAGCACGAGGGGGTGGCGGTGCTGGTGCTGTCGCAGTACGTGGAGCAGCGCTACGCCGCCGAACTGCTCGCCGCCGCCTCGGGCCGGGTCGGCTACCTGCTCAAGGACCGGGTGTCGGAGGTGGGGGAGTTCCTGGACGCCCTGGAGCGGGTCCGGGCCGGAGGGGCGGCCTTCGACCCCGAGGTGGTGCGCCAGCTGCTGGCCCGCACCACCCACTCCGACCCGCTGGCGCGGCTGACCCCGCGCGAGCGCGACGTCCTGGAGCTCATGGCGCAGGGGCTGAGCAACACGCTGATCGCCCAGCGCCTGTTCGTGTCCCTGAGCGCGGTGGAGAAGCACGTGAACGCGATCTTCGACAAGCTGGAACTGGGGCACGCCTCCGGGTACAGCCGCCGGGTGCTGGCGGTGCTGCGCTACCTGGGCACCTGAGGAACGGCCGACGCGCTCGCGCCTGGGCGGCGCGTGTGCCCGGGCCCGCCCGTGCCGCCGCCACCCGGCGACGAGCACCGCCGATGCCGACACAGCCCCCTGCCTGCGACGACGCCGGGCAGGGGGAGTTTTCCGCCGGTGACCTCCGGGTACTCGCGGTGACGGACCGAGCACCCGAGCGAGGAGCGGACATGGTGCGCGACGCCGCGAGAAGGCGCGAATCCGACCGGCGACCGGGACCCCGAGGGGGTGGTCGGGCATGAACGCCGTCACCACACCCCCGGAGGCCGGAGGTGGCTGCGGCGCCGTCACGGCGGTCCGCGGCTCCCTGGTCTGGTTCGCCGAGGACCCCTTCCTCACCTCCGGCGAGGGGGCGCTGGAGTACGTGGAGGACGGCCTCCTCGTCTGCCGGGACGGCCGGATCACCGCGGCGGGGGAGTACTCGGACCTGGTGGAGAAGCTTCCCGTCGGCGCCACCGTCGTCCACCACCGGGACAAGCTGATCCTGCCGGGGTTCGTCGACCCCCACGTGCACTACGTGCAGACGCGGATCATCGGCGCCTACGGCGACCAGCTCCTGGACTGGCTGCAGAACTCCGTCTACCCCGAGGAGGCCCGCTTCGCCTCCAGGGCCTACGCCGAACGGTTCGCGAAGCTCTTCTGCCAGCAGATCCTGCGCAACGGCACCACCACCGCGCTGGTCAACTGCGCGACCTACCCGGTCTCGGTCGACGCCCTGTTCGAGGAGACCCACCGCAGGGGGATGCGCGTCGCCGCGGGCAAGGTCCTCATGGACCGCAACGCCCGCTCCGACCTGCTGGACCCCTCGCCCCGGCAGGGCTACGAGGAGTCCGAGGCGCTCATCCGCAAGTGGCACGGCGTGGGGCGGAGCCTGTACGCGGTCACCCCGCGGTTCGCCGTGGCCTGCACCAACGAGATGCTCCGCCTGGCCGGGGAGCTGTGGCACGAGCACCCCGGCACGCTCATGCAGACGCACCTGGCCGAGAACAGGGACGAGGTCGAGGAGGTGCGCCGGCTCTTCCCCGAACGTGAGAACTACGTCGACGTCTACGAGCACTACGGCCTCCTCGGGCGCGGGGCGGTCTTCGCCCACTCCGTCCACCTGGAGAAGCGCGAGTGGAAGCGCCTGTCGGCCACCGGAAGCGGGGTGGCGCACTGTCCCACCTCCAACCTGTTCCTGGGCAGCGGGCTCTTCTCCATGCGCGACGCCAGGCACCGCAAGCGGCCCGTGCACACCGGCCTGGGCACCGACGTGGGCGGGGGGACGAGCCTGTCGCTCCTGCAGACCATGGGCGAGGCCTACAAGGTGGGCCAACTCGGCCATGTGCCCATGGACGGCACCAAGCTCTTCTACCTGGCCACCCTCGGCGGGGCCGAGACGATGGGCCTGGAAGGGGTCATCGGCTCGCTCGCGCCCGGACACGAGGCCGACTTCGTGGTCCTGGACCCCTCCGCCACCCAGTTGCTCGCCGCGCGCACCGCGGAGAGCGAGACCGTCGACGACCTGCTGTTCGCACTCGCGACGCTGGGCGACGACCGGGCCGTGGCGGCGACCTATGTCGGCGGCCGCGTCGCGCACGAGCGCAGCCCCTGTCCGGACCCCAAGCCCCGGCGCTCCTCCCGCCGCCGCTGGAACAGGTCGCGGAACAGGGAGCTGCGGTGGCTCAAGTTCGAGGAGGGCGCGGGCTGGTCCAAGGACCTGGAGGTCCCCGGCGCCTGGTCGCCCCACGGCCCCGGCATCGAGGCGTACAAGAGCCTCCTGTACTGCCTGCACCAGGACACCGCCGCCAACCCGTTCCTGTGGTGGGACGTCTACGACAAGGAGACCGGGGCCTGGAGGGGCGACCGGGAGATCACCGACGTGCTCGGGAACCGCGTGCCCAACCACGGGCAGCCCGCGGTCTCCCACGCCAACGACTTCCTGTACTGCGTCCACCACCGCGACGTCTCCGACACCCGCCTGTGGTGGTCGCGCTACAACATCGAGGGCGCGGAGCCGGGCTGGTCGGCCGACCAGGTCGTGAAGGAGCCCGGCGGCCGGGAGGTGAGGGCCTCGGGCGCCTCCCTCACGGTCTACGACGGCCTCCTGTACTGCGTCCTCAGGCGTGAGGACGGCACACTGCGCTGGCTGAGCCACGACACCGGGACCAAGGCATGGAGCGCCGAGAGCGACGTGCCGGGAGGGTTCACCTCGTCGCGCACCCCGGTGGTGGAGCGCTTCAAGGACCACCTCTACTGCGTCCACGACCGCGGGGACGACCAGCTCCACTGGATGACCTACAGCAGCGTCTCCCGGAGCTGGAGCGGGAGCCGGCGCATCGAGGACCCGGACGGCAACCCCGTGCGCACCTCGTACGCCCCGGCGATCGCCCGGTACAACGACCACCTGTACTGCGTCTTCCACCAGGAGGACTCCGGCGGGTGGGGGCGGCTGTGGTGGACCCGGTACGACGAGGGGAAGGGGTGGAGCCGGCCGGAGCGGGTCGGGGCCGCCATCTCCTCGGAGGGGTTCGACGTCTCCGCCTACCACGGTCCGCTGTTCTGCGTCCACCGGGGCTGAGGCGTCCCGCGTCCCGCACCGGTCGGTCCGGGCCTCGGCGCGCCGCCCGAGTCCCGTGTCGAGGCCCTCCAGTCCGGCCCAGGCCC
>NZ_JBEXSY010000025.1:0-99747 GCF_040613895.1 Nocardiopsis sp. NPDC006198
GGCCGGGTGTGGAAGCCCTGTGAGGGGTGGAGCTGACCGGTACTAATAGGCCGAGGGCTTGTCCGCTGCAGATAATTGGATGTTCGCGCACACTTGTTCACACGGTTTTCCGCTGTGGGATTCTCCTTGCTGTTGTGGTGGGTTGAGGGTTTTGTGGTGGTGTTGGTTTCCGTGGTGGTTATTGCTGGAGGGTCACACCCGGTCTCTTTCCGAACCCGGTCGTTAAGTCTCCTTGCGCTGATGGTACTGCCCTGTGGTGGGGTGGGAGAGTAGGTCGCTGCCACGGTTTTTTGTGAGGGAGGGGGTTGCCTTGTGGGCGGCCCCCTCCTTTTTTGTGTGGGGGTGGGGTGGTTTTTTGGGGGCTTTTTTGGCCCTCTTTTTTGTGCCTGTGTTTGTGCGTTTGTGAAACGGGTGGTGTGCGGGGTGGTGGGGGGTGGGGTGGTCCCCCTGTTTCCAGGAAAGCGGAGTGGGGGTGTGCCGCGCCAGGGGAGGATGCCTGCCTGTGGACGAGCTGCCGCCTGTGGACGACACGGGGCCCGCAGGCACTCACGGCCTCCAGGAGGCGGGTGAGGGCTTTCCGCGCGCGTCGCCGGGGCCGCACAACCGACGACCCCGGCCGTGCCCCTCGGGGGGACGTGAGCCTTCGGGGGGCAGGGCGCGCCACCGGCCCTCCTCCGCGTCCCGCGGGCGGTCCCGGAGCGGTGCCGGGCCGACCTCGGCCGGCGGGAGTGCCGCACGGGGTGACCCGTGCCTGCCGTGCTCGGGATCTCGGCACGGGCACCACAGGAAGCGCCTCATCCCCGGACCCGGCCGCGGGCACCGGGAGGAGGCGCCCGTCGCAGCGGGACCGGATGCACCAGGGGGCGGGGTCCCGCACAGACAGCGCCTGGGTGGGGCGCTCGGAAGTACGCGGGGGAGGCGGCCGGAATTGGGGAGCCGCTTTTTCTCAGTCCTCGTCGGCTTCGGGGGAGTCGATGAGCTGCCGCAGCAGCGCAACGAAGTCTTCTTCGCTCATCGCCGACCAGTCCACGTGCTCGTTCATGCTCTGCGGTTTTCCCAGCCTGCGGACCAATAAGCCTGCGGTGGCCGAATTGCTTTGAGAAGACTGGGTTAACACCGCGTTGGCGCAGGTGGAGGAACCGTGGACAAGCGGGGCTGAGCCCCTCGCGGACCTTTTCCGGGTTCCTCCCCCGCCACGTCTCAGACGCGCTGCTGGAGGGCGCTCCGGCACTCGGGGCAGCGGCACCGCTTGTTGTACCCGGTGACGGTGCCGTGCGGCAGGGAGGGGTCCCGCTGCTCGGTGAGCGTGAAGTCGAGCTGGTCGCCGAAGGCCGTGAGGACCCGCGCGGTCGAGAAGACCTGCTTCGGGGTGATGCCCAGTTCGGTCGCCGCTTCGTCGATGTGCCTCCCCATGCGGAGTTTCGCGATGAGACGGGACCGGGTACTCGGCGGCATCTGGGCCTCCGCGTTCGCGATCAGCTGCTCGGCGTCGTCAATGGGGTAGCTCATGGGTTTCCTCTATGTGTGCGGGTACGCCTGCCGCAGCAGGCACCTCAAGCATCGTACGCGGTTTCGTCCCGCTGGTATCGGGGTGAGACATAGGTGACAGGCGATGCCGAACCCCGTCTTCGCCCGGGTCTCCCTCCAGCGGTCTCCCGTCCCTTCGTGCCGGTGTTCTCCTCGGCTGCCTCCGTCGGTCCGTGTTGTTCGACCCTGAGTGGTCCATGTTGTCACTGTGACTGAGGAGAAGGACAAAACCTGGAGTGTTCGATGGTGAACATGCGCCTCCCAGTTCCTCAACCTGGCTACTTAATGTGACAAAAGGCAGGTTTGCCGCCCATGAGGGTGGAAGGAGGGAACCTGTAATGCATCGAATCTGCTGCTCTTTTCTAGAAACGCATTGCTAGATGCTAGGCGCCGTGTTTCGCTGGTGTCCTACCATCTTCGCTCTGCGTCATTGGATGAGCCTCATGACCAGCCCCACGGTTCGTCGTCGGCGACTGTCCGCCGAACTCCGCCGCCGCCGAGTCCAGGCCGGCCTGACCCTCAGCGATGTCGCAGAGGAGCTGGAGTGGTCCCCGGCCAAGCTCGGACACATCGAGACGGGTATCCGCAAGTGGCCCTCCGTCATGGAGATCGCGGCCCTCCTCCGCCTGTACGGGGTGACCGGAGGCCAGCGCGAGGCCATCCTGACCCTGGTCCGGGAGTCCCGGCTCCGACCCTGGTGGACCGAGTACGAGGACGTCCTCTCCTCCGCCTACGTCGGCAACGAGGCCGGGGCCGTGTCCGTCCAGACGTACGCGGGCATCCTCGTCCCCGACCTCCTCCAGGTGCCCGACTACACCGCCTCGGTGGCCCGCGCCCTGGGGCACGGGGACCGGGGGGCCGACCGCATGGTCGCGGCCTACCTCAAGCGCCAGGAGGTCCTCGACCACGGCGGACTCGAGCGCTACCACGCCGTCCTCGAGGAGGACGCCCTCCACAGGATCGGTTCCGACCTGGAGCTGTTGCGGGCGCAGACCTCCCGGATCGTCGAGCTGGCGACCGGGTCCGACCGGGTGACGGTGCAGCTGCTGCCCACCTCGGCCGGGCCCCACCGCGGGGTGGCGGGCCCCTTCTCCGTCCTGGAGTTCGACGAGGACGAGTCGGCGCTCGCCTACGTCGACGCGACCCAGGGAGGGTCGATCGTGGAGTCGGACGAATCCGTCCGCGCCTGCAAACAGGTATGGTCCGAACTCACCGGCACAGCGGCGTCTCCGCAGGCCACCATCGGGATCCTGCGGAGGATGGCGCTGCTGACCTGACCCCGCCGGCGCCCCGGCAGGGGGATCGACGCCAGAAGTTGGTGCGAATCGGTCCACCGTGGCAGGGACCGCCCCCGATGGCTTGCTAGTCTGCTAGGTGACAACCTCATAAAGTTCTCCACGGAGCCCCCGTCCCCTGACGGGAGCCCGTGTGCACGCACCGGATCAACGAAAGGGTCCAGACAGTGAAGAAGATCATCGTTCTGGCGCTGGTGGCCCTCGGGGCTTTCGCCGTCTACCGCAAGATCCAGGCGGACCGCGCCGAGCTCGACCTGTGGACCGAGGCCACGGCGGCCAGCGAGAGCTGACCACCGGGCCGCCCGGCAGCCGCGAGCGGCCGGGTGGGCGCCATCGGGCGAACCGGGGGTGGGCGCGGCGCGCGCCGTCCCGGATCCCGCTCATCAGTGACACGAAGACGTGGGTGGGCCGACAATCCTGTGGCGCGACCCACGGCTTTGTGCTGTCACGGGTCCTCCCCGGCGACCGCATGATCGCAGACGCCTCCGAGGACGGTATGCTCTGCATAGCGGCCCGGGCCTGAGCCCGGGTTCCGCGGGGCCATAGCTCAGCTGGCAGAGCGCCGGTTTTGCATACCGGAGGTCAGGGGTTCGACTCCCCTTGGCTCCACAGCGAGAACGCGCAGACCAGACGTTGTGACGGGGACTCCCTACCGGGGGTCCCCGTTCTCTGTTTCCGGGGCCTGGACCGGACGGGTACGGACGGCATCGGTCATGCCGCGTGCGCGAGGGCGGCGGCACGCTCGGCCGCCATGCGGTCGGCCACCTCGTCGGAGCGGTCCGGGAACAGGTGCCCGCAGTGGTTGAGGGCCATGGTCGCCGTCGTGCGCCCCAGTATCGTCTGTACGACCTTCACGTCCGCGCCCGACGCGATCGCGAGAGACGCCGCGGTGTGCCGCAGCTTGTGCGTGGTGATGCCGAGGTCGGCAAGACCGGCGGCGACCACGGCACGGTCGAACACCCGGCGCCGGAAGTTGTCGTACCGGAGCATGCCGCCTTGGGGGCGGTGAACACCGGGTCGGCCGGGACCTTGCCGCCGACCGCCTCGCGCAGCTCCTCGACGAGGAACGGCGGTACGGGGACGGATCGCTGCTCGTGCGTCTTCGGGGTGTCCACGTACACCTCGCCGCCGTCCCTGCCGAACGCCTCGACGACGCGGATCCGGCGCCGGTCCAGGTCGGTGTTGCGCACCCGCACCGCGGCCGCCTCACCGTAGCGCAGGCCCGTGTAGGCGAGTACCAAGAGGAAGGTCCGGAACTCCCCCGCCGCCGAGGCAAGGTCCTCAACCTGCCGATGGTCGAGGTAGACGTGCTCGGAGGCGGGCAGTCGAGGGAGCTTGGCGTCCGTCGCCACGTTTACGGCGACCCTTGACGACGCCACCGCCGAGTCGAGGATCATCGACAGCACGCCGTAGATCTTCCGCACCGACGACGTGCTGAGCTTGTCACCGCGGACCCCGGAGGAATTCACGAGGCCGGCAACCCAGGACACCACGTCGTCGCGCCGGATGTCCGCCACGGCCACGTCTCCCCAGTGGGAGAGGACGTACGGGTCGAGGTGGTCTCGGTAGCCCGTCTTCGTCGACCGCTTCAAGTCGTGCTGCGCGGCGAACCACGTTTCGGCGACCTCGCGCAGCTTCTTGCGTTCCTCTCTGGGGTCCCGGTACGTGCCCGCAGCCAAGTGGCTTTCGAGCTCGGTTCGCCGGGCCTGCGTCTGGGGCTCCTTATGGAAGGTCTCGGCGAGCTCCTTGCCGCGCAGGTCGTAGTAGCGCACCTTGCACCGGCAGGGCGGGGCGCGCTTGGCCTTCCGGGCCGCTGCCACGCGGTTCGCGGTAGCTGGTACGCCTGGCCATGTCCTCGATCCACACACGGGTCACGTGTCCTCGCCGCCCTGGTCCTCGTGGCGGAGGTCCGTACTCTCCTGGTGGGCTCGGGCTCGGTCAGCCATCCGGCGCTTCTGATCCACGCCCTTCTCGAAGCCCCGTAGTCCTCGCGGAAGTCGTACTGGGGCACGCTTCCACCACGGCCGCACGGTGTCCTCGAAGTCCTCTGAGTCGCCGTCCTCGGAAGGTCCTCTGCTGGGTAGGGGCGAGTCGCCGTCCAGCCAATCCCAGGCGTCAGCAGCGGCGAGCTCCCCGTGCCCGGTGACTGCTATCGGTAGCTCTCGGTCGACTTCCACGGGAAGGAGCAGCGCGTTCGGGGTCGCGTCGAGTAGCACTGCGAAGGCGACCAGCTCATCCACCGTGACGCGCCGCTGACCCTTTTCGATGCGCGTAATGGCGCTGGCCTGCAGCGGGACGCCTCGATCGGTTAGTTCGTTCGCCAGGGCTTCTGTGGTCTTTCCTCGTTTGGTCCGCAAGACACGGATGTTCCTCGCGACGTAGGACCCGTTCGGCCCGACTCCCCCATGGGTACGTGAGTTCCTGTTTTCTGTCACGCAAGCAGTTTACATGCTCGTTGACAGGAATCAATGAGAACGCCTAGGATCACCTCTAGATTGTCTGACTGGTAAGCAACTTGCTGCTTAAAACGCAGGAGGGGGATGGGATGGAATCACGACACCTCACGCCCGAGGAGTTGGCGGAGCGTTGGCGGAGCAAGGTTCAGACCCTGGCGAACATGCGCTACCGCGGTGACGGTCCGCGCTGGATCAAGTGCGGACGTCTCGTGCGGTACCGCCTCGCTGACGTCAAGGCATACGAGGAGTCCAAGGCCCAGGGTGGCGCTGCCGCATGAGCACCGGTACCAGCACGAGCGACCCCCGGCCGGGCCTGGCCGAGGGTCGCGAACAAGCTCATGTGAACCGAGCTGGGCCCATCGTAGCTGACCTCCACTTCGACGACCTGTGCACCTTGTGCACCGTCGCCGCTCTCCGGCTGGCGAAGACCGTGGAGGTCCTGGCCGCCGGGGACGTCGCCCTCGCCATCCGGTGCGACCACGGGGCGGAGCCGCCCCGGTGACCGAATACTCCGAGACCACCCGGACGGGGGTGACGGCATGACACCCGCGTTCGACGGAACCGACCAGCTCCATGCCGCTCTGTGGGCGGTCCGGCGCGGGTGGCACGTCTTCCCCACCGACCACCCCGCTCTCCCCCGCTGCGTGGGCGTCGGCGCCCACCACGACCCCCGCGCCTGCGACCTCGGCAACGGCAAGAAGCGCGGTAAGCACCCCGCGTTGGCTTGGGGGCGCATGGCCGCCCAGTACGGCGACGACCTCGACGAGGTCACCCGGTGGTTCACCACCGACCCCCGCAATGTCGCCATCGCGTGCAAGCCGTCCGGGCTCCTGGTCGTCGACGAGGACACCCCCGGGGCGTTCGCGCGGTTCGCTGCGGCCAAGGGTGTGACCGTCCCAGAGACGTTCACCGTCTCCACCGGGCGCGGTCGGCACTACTACTTCACCAACCCCGCCAACCTCGGTAATGCACCCAAGGAGTTCAAGGGCCACGGCATCGACATCCGAGGCGGCGGAGGCCGTGACGGCGGGTACGTGATCGGGCCTGGTTCGCTTCACTCCACCGGCGTCATCTACACCCCCGACCACACGGACGCGCAGGTCGCCGAGTGCCCCGACTGGCTCATCGACGCCTTGGGCGGACACCGCGCCGAGGTGCCGGCACCCGTACCGGGCACCCCGGCCGCTCGCCTGGACTTCCCGGTGCTCGACCAGCCACGCACCCGCAACCACACGCGGCCGGTCCCGGCCGGAGAGCGCTACCAGACCCTGTTGTCCTACGCCGGGCGTCTACGGCGCAGCGGCCTCGACTACGAGGAAGCCGAAGCTCTCTTCCGCGCCCGCTGGGAGCGGTGCGAGCAGCCTCCCGGGGACGAACGCACCTGGGCGGAGTCGGTCGCCACGCTCAAGGACGTGTTCGACCGTTACGACGCCGGAACCGACCTCGCCCAGAAGCACGGCCAAGAGGTGACCGGCGAACCGGTCGCCGACCGGTTGTCCGTGCTGCGTTCCCTGCTGGTCGACTCCACCGGCCTCGACTCGATCCCCGACCCCGAACCGATCATCGACAGCGTCCTGTTCCGGGACAGCCTCGCCTGGCTCCACGGCAAGCCGGGACACGGCAAGAGCTTCGTCGCCCTGGACTGGGCGGGATCGGTCGCCACCGGCCGCACCTGGCACGGCAACGCCATCACCCGCCCCGGGGGAGTCGTCTACCTCGTCGCCGAAGGAGTCACCGGGGTCCGACAGCGGGTGCGCGCGTGGGAGGACGCCGCCGGCGCACCCATGGCGGGTGTGCGCTTCCTGCCCGTCGCCGTCCAACTGCTCTCCCCCACCGACCGGGACGCCTTCGTCGCCCTGGTCGCCGAGTTGACCCCTGCCCTGGTCGTCATCGACACCCAGGCCCGGGTCACGGTCGGCGCCGACGAGAACAGCGCCCAGGACATGGGGCGCCTCGTCGCCGCCGCCGACGCCATCCGGGACGCGACCAGCGCGTGTGTGCTCCTGGTCCACCACGAGGCGCGCTCCGGCGACACTCTCCGGGGCTCCACCGCGCTGGAGGGTGCGGCGACCACACTGATCCGGGTCACCAAGGACGGGGCCGCGGTGCGCATCGACTGCACCAAGCAGAAGGACGCGGAGCCGTTCCCACCCCTGCTGCTGCGACTGGTCCCCCGGGGCGCGGGTGCCGTTCTGGAGTCCCATTCGGGCGTGGGACCAGGGGGAGAACTCGCCCCCAGCGACGACAAGCTCCTGTCCGCCATGCGGGACTCCTTTGGGACCACCGGCGCCACCAGCGCACAGCTCAAGGACGCTGCCGCCGTGGCCAAGTCCAGCTTCTACCGCTCGTTGAACGTGCTGGTCACCAGGGGTCTTCTGATCAACACCGGTACCAACAAACGCCCGTTCTACACGCTCGCGGGAAGCACCGGACCAACCGCAGTCCCAACCGGTTCCAACCAGTCCCACGGGAGTACCGGAGACCGGTCCCAAGTCCCCCACCTCTCTAGGGGTGTGGCTGACGGGACTGGTTCCCCCCGGGGAAACGACAAGACCCCCTGCCGAGAGTGTGGCAAGCCCCAGCGCAATGCCGAGGGCTCCCCCTGCTGCTTCGACTGCCGGCCCCACCACGGCGCCGCATGACCCCCGGGCGCCCGCACCCGGCGGGCGCCCCGACCCGAGGAGGACACGATGGCCACCCGATTCAAGCGTGACAAGCCCGAGCAGTACGGGTCCGCCGACATCGCGCAGATGACTCCCCACGAGATCGTCGACGCCAAGCACGCCGGCCACCTCGCCGACATGCTGGCCGGCAGCGGCCCCGACGCCCAGGTCGACCACGCCCCCACGTGCGAGAGCCCGGCGGTCGCCCGGCTCCCCCGCAGGGGGGCCGTCCGCCAGGGAGACCCGGTCGTCTACCAGTGCCGATCCTGCGACGCCACCAAGGAGGCGTGACCATGACCCGGGACCCGATCACCTACCTGCCCGACAACGCCTACCTGCCCGACAACGTCCACCAGCTCGCCGACAAGTGGCGCGAGGCCGTGCGGCGCGTGGCTGACCTGGAACGCCGCCAGGCAGAGGGCAGGAAGGCTGTGTGGACCGCCGAGCACGCCTACGCGACCGCCCTCAGGTCCGCTGCTGTGGCGGACGGCCCCCTCCCGGGGGGCGAGTCCGTCGAGGACGCCAAGGCCGACCTGGCCGACATCACACCGCGCATCCCCCACGCGCGCGCTGAACAGACCCGGCTTGCCCGGGAACTCGTCGTGCAGCTCCGCACCGACACCTCCCGCGCCTACGTCGCCGAGCGCGTCGCCGCGTCCCTGCGCCCCGCCCTGGAGGTCTACCGGCAGGTTCTGGTCGACGCCGAGGAAACCGTCGGTCGCGCGGCGGCGGCGCTCACGCCTCACCTGTCCCTGTTCGGCATCGTCGAGGCACTGGACACCGGAAAGCCGGTGTTCCGCCACGACGTCCACCCCGTCGCGCCGTCCTTCCTGCACGCCCGCCGGGGCGTGAGCGACATCGCCCAGCGGCTGGCGGGACTCTCTGAGAGGACGCGTCCCCAGCAGCGCCGGGTCAGGCGAGTCAGCGATGGCCGCGTGATGACGGTGACTCATCAGATGGCCGCTGACATGGTGCGCGACCTGGGCACAGACGGTGTTCAGTTCATGGACGGGTGGCCTGCCGAGCGGCCGTCGCACCCGATCCCGCACCTGTGACTCGGCAATGCTCTGACCTGGGGGTGGACCCCCTGGAGGGGTAGGGCGGGGGAACGCTGGGGAGGGCCGGAAAAGTCCGTCAGGCTCAAAGGTCCGACCCGGGTCACGGATCGTGACGAAATGGTGGAGGGGGTACCGGCCTCGAACCGGTGCTCCCTCCGTTCTGGAAGTCAGCGCCCACGGTGTCCGTCCCGCGGTGAGGTGGGGAGCCCTCTCTCGGGATGGCGCCCGGGGACGTGTTCCCGGCGTGCCCCGCGTGCCCCGCGTGCGCGGTGGTAGCCGTGGACAGGCACCGCCGGAACGGGGGCCAAGCGCTTTGGGGCGGGGATTTCGTCATGCCCTCGGAGAGGACCCCGGGTCAGCTGGTGCGCCCCTCGGCGATCTGCTGGGCGCGTCCCTTGCTCACGCCGAGAGCCGCGCCGACGTCGGCGTGGCTGGCCCCTGCGGCGCGCATCTCCAGGACGGCCGCCTGGCGTGCTTCGCGGAGTGCGCGTTGCAGGGCGGGCACCCCCTTGAGCATCTCGCCCACGGCACGGGCACGGTCCTCGGGGGGGTCGATGCTGGTCAGGGCGTTGATGATCTGCTGCGTCTGGTCGTCTGCGAAACTCATGAAAAAAGTATAGCGGTTACCCTTTATGGTCATAGCGGGTAGCCGCTATGAAGAAACAACAAAATGAAGAGGAGGTGAGGGAGTGATCATTTTCTCGGTGATCACGACGATCTTCGCAGTCGCCGGTTTCACGCTCGCGGTTGTCCGCTGCATCCAGGACAACCCGAAGGTGGGCAAGGGACGACACGCGATCGGCCACCGCCGCAAGCGCCGTAACAAGCGCTGACGGGAGGGCCCGGGGTAGGAAAAGTACCCCGGGCCCGCCACCTCTCAGGATCGCACACACCACCCCCGAAGAAGGCAGACCATGAGCACGAAGACCGCCGTCCGCATCGCCTACGCAACCCTCACCCTCGCCCTGGTCACCGCCGTCATCGGCACCCTTTCCCAGGGCACCCCCTGGTGGATCTGGGCCGTCCTGGCCCTGGTCGCCGTCGGCGTCGTCACCGTCCACATCCTGGCCCGCCGCGCCGACCTCATGTAGACGCGAACGTCGGCGTCCCGCCCGGCGCAGAGGCTGCCTGTCTGCTCCCGCCGGCCGGGTTGCCCGGGGTTCTTCCGGCCGCGCGGGGGTCACGTGCGGTGCCCCTGCGAGGGCGCCTGTACCTCGGCCTCACGGAATTGGCGGTGGCCGCCCGGGGGCATGAGGCTGCCGATCCGCCCGGCGAGCGCCCACCTGGTGACCGTCTCGGGATCCACCCGGAACAGGCGGGCGGCCTCCGCCGGGGTGAGCAGGGGGCCGAGGACGGGTATCCGGTCGGTCGTCACCGGTTCCCCCTGTCCGTCCTGTCGGTGCATGTGGTCGCCCTGGTGTTCGACGGCTTCCCCTCCCTGGTCGGTGAGCGGTGCTTCGTCAGGGTCGGGGCTGGTCACGGTGCTCACCTCGTGGTGCGTGAACGGACGGCGCGGTGCGGGCGCGCTTGCGGGGAAGGCGCCCGCCGGACCGGCCGACCAGCCGCCGGTTCCGTCGACCGGTGTTCGCCCTATGAGTGCTATACGGAGAAAAACCCGAATGGGGACATGTGCCCGTATTCAATGGGACCTTGGGTTCGAAAGTAGGAATTGTGTTCGGTTACCAATGAGTAGCGTAAAGTTCGGCCGTTCGTGATGTGAAAAGGGGGGCCCTGGGGAGGCGGCCCGCGTGCGACCCCGGAGTGCCTATAGTCCGTTCGGGTGAGAAGGATGACGGAGAGTCCACTTCGGCCGTGCGCGTCCGGGTGGGGCCAGTCGCTCATGGGATGGCATGAAGTCGCAGGTCATAGGGCTTGTCGGTGAATGGTCTGCCCATGACCTTTCATTCCGGTTACGTGGACCCGCCCGTACCACATGCGGTGACTCTGCGTGTGTGTATGATGACACTCCCTCTCAGTGCAATGGTCCTACTGGGCCATATGAGAAATAGGCCTCTTGGGGTCTGTTGGTGAACTGGGACGATCCGTAGTTTCGACACCAGCGACAACGAGGAAGACACCGCGCCGAAACGATCGACCGCCGAAGACGACCCGTACGGCCCCCCGTACGTGCTCCGGCCCCGTCATCGGATCGGTCCGCTTCTCCTCACCGCCGACGGTCGCGCCGGTCGGCGGATTTCCGATCACCACACATGCTGATCTTGGGAGTGGGGCAACATGTGGAATGAGAAGATGGCAGCCCGTGCCAAATGCCGGGAGATCGATCCTGACGCCCTGTTCGTGCAGGGTGCGGCGCAGAACCGCGCCAAGCTGATCTGCCGGGGATGCCCGGTGCGTACCCAGTGCCTGGCGGAGGCGCTGGACAGCCGTATCGAGTTCGGTGTCTGGGGAGGCATGACCGAACGCGAGCGCCGTGCCCTCCTGCGTCGCCGCAAGGACGTGGTCAACTGGTACGAGCTGCTGACCAGTGCCGAACGCCGCTACGAGGCGGAGCAGGCCCGGCAGGACGACCTCCGCTCGGGGGCCGTCGCGCCGGTCGGCACCGCCGCGGAGACCCCTGCCGCGGAGGCCGAGACCGCCCCCGTGGCCGTTCCGGTCCACGTGGCGGAGGCGGCTCCGGTCCCGGTCGTGGTGCGGGCCTGATCCGCGGCGCGGGCCGCTGAGCCGGACCGGCCTCCGGGGAAGGGGCGTCCCCGGGCCCGGTCGGGCAGACGAAAGTCGTGGTCCGCCTCCACCCCAGGGGGGAGGGCAGGATCAGGGGAGGATCAGGGACGGCCCCGATGGCGGTGGCCGAACCTGTGACGCATGATGGTGGGAGTACGGCTGAACTGGGCCGTGCTCCCGTCGTCGTTGGGAGTGGGAGTGGCTGTGCAGGACCCTCAGTATCCGGCGAGACGCCCCTGGGAACCGCAGGCCCAGCCGCAGATTCGCCTCACCGACGCGCAACGCGACTCCGTCATCCAGGTGTTGCAGGAGGCCTTCAGCCAGGGCCAGCTCGACGAGGAGGAACTCGACGAGCGGACCGGCAAGGCCATGAAGGCCAAGTTCGGCGCCGACCTGGCCCCTCTGACCGAGGACCTCGGAGTGGCGCCTCAGGGCTCCACCGCCGGATCGGGGGCGTCCCCGTTCGGTTCGCCCGGCGGAGGCGGCGGGCAGAGGCCCGGACCCAGGGAGCCCCTGCCCAGTACCCCCGTCGAACGCGTGGTGGCCGCGGTCGGGCACGGCGGCAACTACCTCTTCCCCGTGGTGGCGCCCCTGGTGCTGTTCCTGGCCAGCGACAAGATCTCGCCGTACGTCCGGCGCCAGGCCATGGAGTCCCTCAACTTCCAGCTCTTCTGCCTCGTCGGAGGCATCGCGAGCCTCCTGCTCGCCTGGCTGGTCCTGCCGATCGTCGTGGTCGTCGCCATTGCCCTGGGCTGGGCCGTCCTGCCGGTCATCGCGTCCGTGGCCAGCCTCACGGGGCGGAACTGGCGCTACCCGACGCCCTACCGCTTCCTCAAGGACGACTGAGCCGGCCCACGTCCCCGGTCCCGGCACGACGGGGCCGGGGCGGGAGGACCCGCCCCGGCCGGAGGGGATGAAACCGCCGCGTCGGCGGGGGCCGGTCGCCCTCGCCGCCGGACGCGGTGGTCCGTCTGTCGTCGTGTCGTCGTCCTGCCGGGCACCCGTCGGTCGGCCTCTACCGGCCGGGGCGCCCGTTCTCCTTGGCGCGGTTGTCGCCCGAGGCGGCGCGGACGGTCTCCTTGGCCTTGCCCTTGGCGGCCTTGGCGGTCTCCGTGGCCTTGTCGGCCGCGTCGGAGGCCTTCTCCTCCAGGTTCTCGCGGGTCTCGCGGACCTGGTCGCGGGCCTGGTCCAGGTGCTCCTGCCACTCCGCGTCCTGCGACGCCTGCCGCAGGCGGATCAGCGAGTACACCACCACGCCGCCGACCACGGCGGCGCCGCCGATCAGGAGCCCGCGGGGGATCCGGCGGCCTCCGCGGCTCAGCAGCCGCAGCCCTCTGCGACCCGGGTTCGGGTCGACGCGTTGCGCCGCGGCGCTGAGGAGCCCGGCCACACGGGGCGCCACGGTGTCCTCCACGCGCAGCGCGGCGGTCTCCAGTCGGGGGGCGGTCCAGCCACGCGCCTGGAGGAGCCTCAGGGAAGCCTGGTCCCGTGCCTGGTCGGCATACGGGCCGAGCCGGTCGGCCTGCTCCTTGGCAAGGTCCTGCAGACGGGCGAGGGTCGCCTCGGCCTCCTTGCGACGCTTGGCAGTGTTAGGCACGTCGTCAGCTCCTTCGATCGTTCACCGGTTCCTACGGTCCCCACCCGGCGTGGCCGACGCGTCGAGCCACGATGGGCGGCTCCTCGTCGTCCTTCCCCGTTATCCGGGTGTTATCTCAACATACGTCCTCTCCGTCGGCGATCGGAGTTTCGACACCAACGGACGGATTCTTCTCCGTCCCCTCCTTCCCACGTATCGCCGTCCCTCACACCACACCGGCATGCTCCGCCCCACACTGCCCGGCTCCGGGACGGTCCGCCGGGTTTCGGACGAGCCCGGGAAGCGGACGGGTAACGTGAGCACGTAAACGAAGTCGACCGAAAGGCACGTAGGTGTCGGACTCCAACGGTCAGCCCACTGCGCGGCTGAACACCTCCAAGGGAACCATCGTCGTCAAGCTGTTCGAGGAGGAGGCTCCGGAGACGGTCGCCAACTTCATCGGCCTGGCTGAGGGCACCAAGCAGTGGATGGACCCCACCACGGGCAAGCCGTCCAACAGCAGCCTGTACAACGGCACGATCTTCCACCGCGTCATCGACGGCTTCATGATCCAGGGCGGGGACCCGCTCGGCACCGGCCGCGGCGGCCCCGGCTACACCTTCAAGGACGAGATCCACCCGAAGCTGCGCTTCGACCGCCCGTTCCTGCTGGCCATGGCCAACGCCGGCCCCGGCACGAACGGCTCGCAGTTCTTCGTCACCGTGGAGAAGCCGTACTGGCTCGACGGCCGCCACACCATCTTCGGTGAGGTCGTCGAGGGGGACGACGTGGTCACCGCGATCTCCAAGGTCGACACCGACTCCCAGGACCGTCCCCGCGAGGACGTGGTGATCAACAGCATCGAGATCACCCGCTAGCCGACCGACGAGCAGGCCAGGACACCGAGGAGTGAGAGACAGACCATGACCGCGCCCCCGCCTCCGTCCGGTGCGGCACCGGAACCGGGGCCGACGGCCCCGCGCACCTGTTACCGGCACCCCGACAGGGAGACCGGGGTCAGCTGCACCAGGTGCGAACGGCCCATCTGCCCGGACTGCATGGTGGAGGCGTCGGTGGGCTTCCAGTGCCCCCGGTGCGTCGCGGAGGGGAACCGGGGCGTGCGCCGGGCCCGGACGCCCTTCGGGGGCCGGACCGTCGCCAAGCCCTACGTGACCTGGACGCTCCTGGGCCTGATGGCGGCCGGGTTCATCGCCCAGCTGGGCACGTCCGACCCCATCGGTCAGGCGGGTTACTCCGGGCTGATCCGGGAGTTCGCCATGCTCGGCTTCGGCCGGTGGGAGGACGGGACGCTCCGCGGTGTGATGACGGGCGAGTGGTACCGGCTGATCACCGCGGCGTTCCTGCACGGCAGCATCTTCCACCTGCTGTTCAACGGGTACGCCCTGTACGTCCTCGGGACGCAGTTGGAACGCTGGCTGGGCCACGGGCGGTTCCTCGCCCTGTGGGTGGTCGGCGCGCTCTCCGGTTCGGTGCTGAGCCTCCTGGCGGCGCCCACGCAGCTGTCCGTCGGCGCCTCCGGCGCGATCTTCGCCCTCTTCGGCGCGGTGCTCGTGATCGGCAAGAGGCTCGGCCTGGACCTGCGGATGGTGCTCGTGCTGATGGGGGTCAACCTCGTGTTGACCTTCGTGGTCCCGAACATCTCCTGGACCGCGCACATCGGAGGGCTGGTGGCCGGGCTCGCCGTCGGCGCCGTGTTCGCCTACCTGCCGGGCCGGCAGGCCAAGGCGTCGTCCCGGACGCTGACGCACGCCCTCCTGGTCGCCGCGCTCGTCGCCCTGCTCGCGGTCCTGGTGGCCGCTGCGCCGGTGATCGTCCTCGGCTGAGGGCCGGTGCCTCGTCGGCCCCGGGGGTTCTCCTCCGGGGCCGACGTCGTTCCGCGGGCCCACCCCGGTGCGGGCATGGCGAACAGAGCTACCCACAGCCTGTGGATAACCCTGTGGAAAACATGGATATGGGCTGTTCAGGCCCTATAAGGGGCGCGGCTCGCGCGACCGTTGACGGCTGCGTTCCGCGCACGTCCGAGACACCGCTCGCCCCGGGGGGCGTCGGGTCGGTCGGGCGTTCGCTCGGCGGGGGTCAGTGCCAGCGCGTGGAGAGGACGACGGCCACGATGATCCCGCTGAAGCCGATCAGCAGGTTCCAGTTGTGCCAGTCCTGCATGTACGGGACGTGGTCGCCCGCGATGTAGTAGACCGCGATCCAGAGAATGCCGAGGGCGAAGAAGCCCAGCATCGTCGGCACGAGCCAACGCGGACTGACCTTCGGCTTCTCTTTGGAAGGAGGCGGAGTGTAGACAGCCTTCTTCTTGCGATCGTTGCGGGACTTGGGCACGGTCGCTGCTCCAGTACGGTGGGGCGGTTCGGAACGAGAACACAGTCTACGCCCAGGGGGGAGCCCCCGTCACCGGTGGGACGCCCGGGATCCGGGGCGCGGCCGCCGGCCCCGGAACGCCCCAGGCCACACGGGTCCGGAACGGCGGACGGGCCGCACCCCTCGGGGTGCGGCCCGCCGTCCCGCTCTGCGGAGCCCCTACTGCCAGGCCGGGTGCCACTCCTGCGGACGGAAGTCCTGCGGGCGGAAGACGAAGCCGTCCGGCCCCTCCTGCCCCGGCGGCGTCCCCCCCTGGCCCGGAGGGGTCTCCTCCCCCTGGCCCGGCGGGGGCTCCTCGGATTCCGTCGGCGGCTCCTCCTCCGCCGGGGCCGTCGCGATCGTGACGGTCACCGTGGTGTTCGGCGCGACCATCTGCGCCGCCTCGGGCGACTGCGAGATGACCGTGCCCTCCGGCTGGTCCGACGTCTCCTGCTCCTGGAAGGAGGCGCTCAGGCCCACCTGGCCCAGGGCGGACTCGGCTCCCCCGCGGGTCATGCCGCGGAGGTCGGGCACCGCCACCTGGTCGGGTCCGGAGGAGATGTACAGGGTGATCGCCGTGTCCGGGGAGGCGTCGTCGCCCGCGGGCGGGTCGGTGCCGATGGCGCTGCCCTCGGCGACGCTGTCGTCCGACCTCTGCTCCGGGGTGACGTTCTCGAAGCCCGCCTCGTTCAGGGTGCTGACGGCGTCGGCCTCGCTCTGGCCCTCCACGGAGGGGATTGCCACGTCGCCCGGCCCGGAGGAGACGAAGAGGACGATCTCCTCCGTCACCGCGGTCTCGCTCTCGGCGGGCGGGTCGGTCTCGATGACCGTGCCCTCCTCGACCTCGTCGTCGGCCCGGGGCTCGGAGGTGACGTCCTCGAAGCCCGCCTCGGTGAGGGTCGCCCGGGCCTCCTCCTCGGTGGATCCGGCGACCGACGGCACCGGCACCGTCTCCGGTTCGGCGGGACCCCGGTTGAACAGGACGAACACCAGGATCAGGGAGGCGATCACGCCGACGGCGAGGAGGACCCAGAGGGCGGCCTTGCCGGCGCCGCCCTTCTTCCGCTCGTCGTCGTACCGATCGTCGTCGTAGCGGTCGTCCTCGTACCGGTCGTCGTAGTCGTCGTACCGGTCGTTCGCGGGGGGCATCGCCGTCGTCGCCCCGGCGGTGGCCATCGCCATGGTGCCCGCCTGGGTGGGCATCCCCGCCAGGCCGCGCTGGATGTCCGCCCGCATCTCGGCGGCGTTCTGGTAGCGCTCCTCGCGGTCCTTGGTCATGGCCCGGAGGGTGATGTCCTCCAGCCAGTCGGGGATCTGCGGGTCCACCTCGGTCGGCGGCACCGGGTCCTCGCGCACGTGCTGGTAGGCGATCGACACGGGGGAGTCGCCGGTGAACGGCGGCCGGCTCGTGAGGAGCTCGTAGAGCACGCAGCCCGTCGAGTAGATGTCGCTGCGGGGGTCCACCCGCTCGCCGCGCGCCTGCTCGGGCGACAGGTACTGGGCGGTGCCGATGACCTGCGAGGCCTGGGTCATGGTCGCCTGGTCGTCGTTCATCGACCGGGCGATGCCGAAGTCCATCACCTTGACCTCGGCGTTGCGGGTCAGCATCACGTTCGCGGGCTTGATGTCGCGGTGGACGATCCCGTTGTCGTGGCTGTACTCCAGCGCCTTGAGGATGCCGTCGACCAGTTCGGCGGAGCGTTCCGGCAGGAGTCTGCGGTCGTCGTCCAGGAGCTCCTTGAGGGTGCGCCCGTCCACGTACTCCATGACGATGTAGGGGATGGACACCCCCTCGACCATGTCCTCGCCGGTGTCGTAGACGGCGATGATGGCCGGGTGGTTCAGCGAGGCGGCCGACTGGGCCTCACGCCGGAACCTCGCCTGGAACACGTGGTCGCGTGCCAGGTCGTGTCGGAGGGTCTTGATGGCGACGAGCCGGTCGAGCCGCAGGTCGCGCGCGCGGTAGACCTCGGCCATGCCACCGCGCCCGACGACGACGTCGAGCTCGTAGCGTCCGCCAAGGAGCCGGGGCTGGGACATGTCGTGCACTGATCCTTGTGTCTTCCGGAAGCCGCCCGTGGGCCGCCGCCTACCCTGAGCGTCTCTCGCTCATTGCCTCGGTATCGAGATGCTGTCGGGGGGAGGTCCTCCGCCGTTGTCCTCGCCACCCGGGTCCGGGGGCGGGGGTTCCTCCTCGCCCGGTGTCTCCTCCTCCGACCCGTCGTCCTCGCCGTCCTCGGGAGGACTGCTCTCCTCTTCGTCCTCCTCCGGGAGGGGTGACTCCGCCGTCGGGGACGACTCGGTCTCCGGCGACCAGTCCGGCTGGTTGTCCGGCACGACGGGGACGTCCACCGGGGCGGACTCCTCCGGCTCCTCCGAAGGTGAGGAGGACGGCGAAGGACTCGTGGCCGGCGGCTCCACCGCGTCACGCATGGGGTCCACCTCGCGGTTGCCCCCGTAGAGGAAGCCGGCCACCACCGCGGCGACGATCAGGACCGTCGCCGCGACCGCGGCGAGCACCACGGAGGCGCTGATCCGGCGTTCGGAGGACCCTGCAAGCCTAGCGGAGTCCTCTTCCCCCACCGGGGTCACAGCCGCCTGACCGGCGGTTCGCCGGGACACCGGCCCCGTCCCGGGGTCGGGGACCGCGCCCACCACCATGGTCTGGGCCATGCCGTTGAACCCCGCGGAGGGGGTCGGCGGCCCGGTGCCCGCGTTGGAGCGGATGACCGCGGCCAGGTGGGCGACCTCGCTCGCCGAGGCCGGCCGCTCCTCGGGCTCCTTGAGGAGCAGGGAGGTCACCAGGTCGTCGATGTCGGCCGGGATGTCGTCGGGTAGTTCCGGCGGTTCGTCGCGGGTGTGGGCGAGCGCCAGCGCGACCGGGCTGTCGCCGGTGAACGGCGGGGTCCCGGCCAGGCACTCGTAGGCCACCACGCCGAGCGCGTACAGGTCCGACGAGGAGGTCGCCGGGCGGCCCGACGCCTGCTCGGGCGAGATGTACTGGGCGGTTCCCATGACCATGCCGGTCTGGGTGAGGGTCACCGACATGTCGCCGCGGGCGATGCCGAAGTCGGTCAGCTTGAGCTGCCCGTCCGGGGTGACCAGCAGGTTGCCCGGCTTGATGTCGCGGTGCACCACACCGCGTGCGTGCGCCGCCGCGAGCGCCTTGGCCGCCTGGCAGACGAAGTCGAGGGTCTGGTCCGGGCTGAGGTGGCCCTGTTCGCGCAGGACCTGGGAGAGGGGGTTGCCGACCACCAGCTCCATGATCAGGAAGGCGCGGCCGTCCTCCTCGCCGTAGTCGAAGACCTGCGCGATCCCGGGGTGCGAGAGGCCGGCGGTGATCCGGCCCTCGGTGCGGAACCGCTCCCGCGCGGTGGGCTCGGCCATCTGCGAGGGGTGGAGGAGTTTCACGGCGACGGGCCGGTTGAGCAGGGTGTCGGTGGCCTTCCAGACCGTACCCATGCCTCCCGAACCCACCTGTTCCTCCAGGCGGTAACGGTCGCTCAGAACGGTCCCGGTGAGATCACCGGGACCGTTCCGGGAAGACGGCTCGTAGGCACTCACTACTGAACCACTGCCTCCATCATCTGACGGGCGATCGGAGCGGCGAGCTCGTTTCCGCTGCCGCCGCCGAACTCGACGACGACCGCGACGGCGACCTGCGGGTCGTCGGCGGGGGCGAAACCGATGAACCAGTTGTGTGTGCTCTCCGTGCCCGTCTCGGCGGTGCCGGTCTTGCCGGCCACCTGGACGTTGGGGATCGCCGCGTTGGTACCCGAACCGCCCTCGCCCGTGACCAGGACCATCATCTCGGTCAGGTCCTGGGCGGTACTGGCGCTGACGGCCTGGGAGTAGCTCTCCGGACTGGTCTGCGTGATCACGGACAGGTCCGAGTCGCGTACCGAGTCCACCACGTAGGGTCGCATGACCTCGCCGTCGTTGGCCACACCCGCGGCCACCATCGCCATCTGGAGCGGGGTCGCCTCGACGTTGGACTGGCCGATGCCGGCGCGGCCGAGGATGTTGCGGTCCTCCTCCGGGGGCGCGAAGCTCGGGGTCACGCCGAGGGGGATCTCGAGCTCCTCCCCCTCCGGCGGGTTGAACCCGAACTTGGTGGCCTGCTCCGAGAGGGCGGTGCCACCCATCTCGATCGCCCAGTTGGCCATCGAGGTGTTGCACGAGATCTGGATGGAGTGGGCCAGGGTGTCGGGCTGGCCGCCGTTGCAGGTCCCGCCGGGGGTGGCGTTGGGCAGGTCGTGCCCCAGCGACAGCCGGTCGGGCGCGTCCATGGTGCTGTCCGGGCCCGCGTCGAGGGTCTCGATGGCCGCCGCGGCGGTCACCACCTTGAACGTCGACCCCGGGGGGTAGCGCTCGTTGAGGGCCCGGTTGAGCAGCGGCTTGGCCGGGTCGTTCTCCAGCGCCACGTAGTTGTTGGTGGCGTCCTCGAGGTCGGTGATGCTGACGACCTCGTTGGCGTCGTAGGACGGGTAGGACACCGCGCCCAGGACCGCCCCGGTGTTGGGGTCGATCGCGACGGCCGCGCCGTTCTTGCCGCCCAGGCCCGCGAAGGCCTCGTAGCCGGCCTCCTGCACCTCGGGGTCGAGGGTCAGCTGGACCTGCGCCCCCTCGGGCTCGCGGCCGGTGATGATGTCGCGGAAGTTGCGCACGGCCAGGCGGTCGTCGGACCCGTCGAGCAGGGTGTTCTCGGTGTCCTCGACACCGGAGGCTCCGTACGTGCGGAAGGAGCCGACGATCGGCGTGTACAGGCCGCCGCCGGTGTACTCGCGCTGGTAGCGGGCGGGCTCGCCCTCCGGGGAGACGTTCTCCGAGAAGGCGACGTTCTCCCCCGCGACCTGGATGGGACCGCGCGGTTCGCTGAGGCGCTCGCTGTACGTGCGCCGGTTGAGCGGGTCGGCGCGGATGGAGTCCGCCTGGAAGCCCTGGATCCAGGTGATGTTGAGCATCAGGATCCCGATGAGGATCAGGGCGAAGACGCTCAGCCTGCGGATGGGTGTGTTCATCGTCGGATCACCTGGGTCGCTCCCTCGTCCTGGATCGACTGCGGTGCCGGGCGGCGCGCGTTGTCACTGATGCGGAGCAGGATGCCCATCATGATCCAGCTCGCCATCAGCGCCGAACCGCCGGCGGCCATGAACGGCGTGGTGGAACCGGTGAGCGGGATGACGCGGGAGATGCCGCCGAGCACGATGAACACCTGGTATGCGAGGACGAACGCGATGCCGCTCGTCAGAAGCTTGTTGAACGGTCCGGTCGCCGCGAGCGCGATGCGCATGCCGCGCTCCACCAGGAGGCCGAGGACCATGAGCACGGCGAGCAGGCCGGTCAGACCGAGCTCCTCCCCGATGGACGCGAGGATGAAGTCGCTGTCCGCGGCGAAGGTGTTGTGGGCCTGGCCGCCGCCGATGCCCGTGCCGAAGAGCCCGCCGTAGGCCATGCCGACCAGGCCCTCCACGAGCTGCTGGCTGCCGCCGACCGCCTCGTAGACCTCCTGGTCGAACGTGTTGATCCAGATGTTGACGCGGGCCCGGACGTGCCAGAAGAGGAAGTAGGCGAGCGTCGCGCCGCCGGCGAACATGACCAGGCCGATGGTCACCCACGAGGAGCGCTGCGTGGCCACGTACAGCATCGCCAGGAACGTGCCGAAGAGCAGCAGGGAGGTGCCCAGGTCGCGCAGGACCACCAGCATGCCGATCGCCAGCAGCCAGCCGACCAGGATCGGGGCCAGGTCGCGGGCGCGGGGCAGCTCGATGAGGGTGAAGCGGCCGACCTTGATCGGCTTGCCGACGATCTGCAGCACCTGGCGCTTGCTCATCAGGTAGGACGCCAGGAAGATCACCAGGGCGATCTTGGCGAACTCCGACGGCTGCATGGTGAACGGGCCGATCTTGATCCACAGCTGGGCGCCGTAGACGGCGTGGCCCAGGCCCGGGATGATCGGGAGCATCAGGAGCACGATCGCGACCAGGGCGCTGATGTAGGTGTAGCGCTGAAGGATCCGGGGGTCCTTCAGGAAGACGATGATCAGGAAGCAGCAGATCAGGCCGACCGCGGTCCAGACAAGCTGCATGCCGACGCCGGCGCCCTCGATGTTCTCCTCGTGGGAGGCGTTCAGGCGCCAGATCATCGCCACGCCGATCCCGTTCAGGAACAGGGCGCACGGCATGATCAGCGGGTCCGCGTAGGGGGCGAGGAAGCGCATCGCCACGTGGGCGACGGCGGAGAGGGCGCCGAAGGTCAGGCCCACGGTCCACATCGCGGAGGGGACCTGGCCGTTGAGGTTGAGTCCGGCGATCGCGATGCCCGCCATCGTGATGAGGATCGCGATGACGGTGAGGACCAGTTCGGCGTTGCGCCGTTTGACCGGGGGCAGCGCGGTCGGCGCCTCCGGTGCTGACGTGCTGCTCAAGCCGGACTCACCCGGTCCCTTCCTCGGAGCCGGTCCCCCGGTCGCCGCCGGCGGGGCCCGAGCCCTGGTTCAGCCTCTCGACGCTCTCCCGCGCGGCCTCGAGGCTCTCAGCGGGGATCGTGTTCTCCACGGCGTCGCGGTCCGCGTCCGCCAGGGAGTCGAGGGCGATCTCGGTGTCCTCCAGCTCGTCCGACAGGCTGAAGCCGGCGATGTCGGTGTTGATGCCCTGGTAGATCGCGACGTTGCCGTTGGAGGACGGGCCGACGTAGTACTGGCTGTCCACGTACTGGCGGCCGAAGTAGTAGGTGGCCCCGGCGACGACCGCGACCACGACCACGAACACCAGCACCATCGGCCACCAGCGCCTGGTGCGGTACTCGGCGTCGGGCTCGGAGCGGCCCCGCCGGTCGGCCGGCGGGGCCTCGTAGTCGTCGTAGCCGCCGTACTGCTCCTGGAAGGCGGGCTCGCCCGGGGCGTCGTCCCGCACGGGGTCCATCTCGGCGGTGTCCCCGCCTGTGCCGCGCAGTTCCTGCGCCCGTCTCGCGGGCGAGTCGTTGCCCTGCTCCGCGGCGTCGGGCTGCTGGTCGGCGGCGCCGACGACCTGGGCGGCGGGCGTGGGGCCCTCGCGGTCGGTGTCGGTCTCGATGACGTCGGCGACGACCACGGTGATGTTGTCCGGGCCGCCCCCGCGGATGGCCAGCTCGATGAGCTTCTTGGACGCCCCGCGCGGGTCGGACTCGGTCGCGAGGGTCTCGTGGATGGTCTTCTTGCTGACCACCCCGGAGAGCCCGTCGGAGCAGAGCATGTAGCGGTCGCCGACCTTGGCGTCGTTGATGGAGATGTCGGGGTCGACCGGGCTCTTGCCGTCCAGGGCGCGCAGGATGAGGGACCGCTGCGGGTGCGTGGCGACCTCCTCCTCGGTGATCTTGCCCTCGTCCACCAGGGTCTGCACCAGGGTGTGGTCGTGGGTGATCTGCTCGAAGCGGGGGCCGCGCAGCAGGTAGGCGCGCGAGTCGCCGATGTGGATGAGCGCGACGCGGGAGCCGGACCACAGCATGGCCGTCAGGGTGGTGCCCATGTTCTCCAGCTGCGGCTCCTCCATGATCCGGCGGGAGAGGGAGGCGTTCGCCTGCTCGACGGCGCGCTGGAGGACCTCGGGCATCTCGTCCGACGTGTGGGTCTCGGAGTCGAGGCGGCGGATCGAGGAGATCGCGATGGAGCTGGCCACCTCACCGCCCGCGTAACCGCCCATGCCGTCGGCCACAGCGAGGAGGTGCTGGCCGGCGTAGCCGGAGTCTTCGTTGCCTTCGCGGAGGCATCCAACATCGGAGTACGCCGCGTATCGGAGAGCGATTGTCATTTGCGCAGTTCCAGGACGGTTTTGCCGATACGGATGGGCTGACCCACCGTGATGGGCTGGGGGCGGTTCAGCTTCTGCTGGCCGAGGTAGGTGCCGTTGGTCGAGTTGAGGTCTTCGACGAACCAGCGGCCGTTCTCGGAGTAGACGCGCGCGTGCCGGCCCGAGGCGTAGTCGTCGGTGATGACGAGCGTCGAGTCGGGGGCGCGTCCGATGGTGATGGGTTGGGACCCCAGGTCGACGGTGGTGCCGGAGAGGGACCCCTGGGTCACGGCCAGCACGGTCGGCTCGTTGCGGCGCTTGCGCTGCGGCCGGGCCTGGGAGTGGGAGGGGGCGGGCGCCTCCCTGCGCTGGGCGGGGCGCGGGCCGGGCCGGGGCTTCTTCCGCGGTTTCTTCTTGGACGGGCCGAAGAGGTCCGTGCGAATGACGCCGACCGCCGTGAGGACGAACAGCCAAAGCACCGCGAGATACGCGATCTTGATCAATATGAGGGTCAAGTTGGACATCGAACTGCTCTTCAGCCCCTGTCGTGCTTCGGCCGGGGTAGCGGTCATCGGCGCCGCCACCGTGTCTTCCCCACCTTCGGGTCGGTGAGTGTCGAGGTCGCTGGTCGCGGCCTGCGGCCGCGGTCCGTGTGCCCGATCGGTCAGGTCTTCGCGGAGACTACCTTCCCGACCGGATATCCGACAGCAGGTCCGTATTCGACCCGCCCCGGGTACGACCTGTCAGACGCCGACGGAACGGTGTTGGTTGCGGTTCGCGCCGGGCCTGATCGGTCGATTGTGGCGGGGTTCTCAGTCGCGTCGGAACGTCATGGTGGTGCGGCCGAGGCTGATCCTGCTGCCGTCCACCAGACGGGCCTGCCTGACCTGCTGGCCGTTGACGAAGGTCCCGTTCGTGGACCCCTTGTCCACGAGGACGGCCTCGTCCCCGTCCAGGCGGATCTCGACGTGGTGACGGGAGACACCGTTGTCGACCAGTCGGAGGTCGCAGTCGGTGCCGCGGCCCAGAAGGGTCACCGGGGTCGTCAGCTCGAAGGACTGCTGCATGCCGTGGCTGGCGATGCTGCCCTCCGCGGTGGCGCCGCCCGGGGAGATCAGCAGGCGCGGACGCCCGCTCTGCTGCTGGCCGGCGGGCTGGCCGGGGTCGCCGACGGGCTGTCGGACCTCTCCCTCCGGACCGACCATGGTGCCGCGCACGACGCCGGAGCGGATGCGGAAGCGGCCGGTCTTGAGGCCCTCGTCGGACCTGAAGTGGACCCGGACCGGACCGACGAAGGAGTAGCCCTGCTCCGTCGCGTAGTCACGGGCGAGCTTGGACAGTTCCTGGCCGAGGCTGTCGGCGTAGACTTCGAGCCGTTCCTTGTCGCTGGCCGCGAGCTCGACGATGAAGTCGTTCGGGACCAGGGTGCGGCCCTGGGCGACGATGGCTGCCCGCTCGTCCATCTCACGCTGGACGGCGCTCGCCACCTCGACCGGCTGGAGCTCGGACTTGAAGGCCATCGCGAAGGTGCCTTCGATCATGCCCTCAAGCCTGCGCTCGAAGCGTTGGAGCACTCCCACGAGGTACCTCCCTTTTGTACTCCACTTCGTATGTGTAGACGATCGTAACCGGGCCCGGGTGTCCCTGGTTTCAGGCGCACCCCCGGGAGGGGGTCCGGGAAGGCCCTGGAGGAGGGGCCGAAATCGGTGTGCGACCCACGTTCAGACCGTGCTAGCCTTATCCATGTCGCCAGGGGAAACGGACGAAAAGCCCGGATCACCTGGCCACACAACTGAATGCGAGTCATCCGGGCGGGTGGCGGAACGGTAGACGCGCACGGTTCAGGTCCGTGTGTCCGAAAGGATGTGAGGGTTCAAATCCCTCCTCGCCCACTTTATCCGAAGCGGCCCTGGCCACCAGTAGACCTGGTGACCAGGGCCGCTTCGCCGTCGGCGTGCCTTCCGTCCCCGGCGCAGCTCCGCCGGGGCCGCGGTCCCGGGCGGGGAGATCGTGAACCGATCGTCACCGGGAGTCCGATCGGACGGTGTGGCGCCGGGGACGCCGGGGACGGCCGCCGCACGGACGGATACGCCCGGATGGGACACTTCGGGCGTGGGAATCACCGAACGACTTCACGAGATCGGGCGACCGCTGGTCGCCGAGCAGCTGGCGCACCCGACCGTCGCGGGCATCTCCCGGGGGGACCTCGACGACCGCGCCTTCCGCTACTGGCTGGAGCAGGACCACCTCTACCTGCTCGACTACGCGCGCGCCTTCTCCCGCCTGGCCTGGCAGGCGCCCGACGGCCACCTCGCCGACCTGGTCGGCATCGCGCACAGCACCCTCAACGAGGAGCTGGAGCTGCACCGCTCCCTCTCCGGGGAGTTCGGCGCGGACCTGACCGTGAAGGACAAGGGCCCGGCCTGCGCCGCGTACACGTCGTGGCTCCTCGACGCCGCCGCCGACTACCGGGACGGCCTCGCCGCCGTCTACCCCTGCATGTGGGGCTACAACCAGCTGGGGCTGGCGCTCGCCGGGAACCGCCCGGAGGAGCCGCGCTACCGGCGGTGGGTCGACACCTACGCCGATCCCGGCTTCACGCGGCTGACGGAGCGGTACGGGCGCATGCTGGAGGAGGCCCGCCCCGACCCGGAGCGCGCGGAGCGCTTCTTCCTGGAGGGCATGCGCCACGAGGTCGCCTTCTGGGCCACCCCGTGGACACCCTGACGGCGCGCGGGAGCCGGGGCCCCGCGCGCCGGCGCCCCGGTCAGGGGTTGAGGACCGTGTCCACGGACTCGAAACGGTCGACCTCGCAGCCGCCGACCTTGTTGAACTCGGTGTCGACCTCGGTGTCCTCGACGTGCCCGGTGACGCGGACGACCTCGGGGCCGCCCATGATCATCGTGCACATCATGTCGCTGGTGTCGAGGACGAACGGCTCCGCGCCGACCTCGTCGATCCGGGCGCACGCCGCCTCGGGGTCGGGGTGGTCGCCGCCGACCGGCGCACAGGTGAGGGTCCAGGTCCCCTCCTCGTAGCCGGACTCGGGCGACAGCGACTCCTCGTCGTTCAGGGAGCGCTCGATCGTCAGCTCGACCTCGGCGTCGCCGCCGGTCGCGCCGTCGTCTCCCTGTTCCTCCCCGTCGCCGGGGGAGGAGGGTTCGGTGGTCTGGTCGGACTCGGGTGCCGGAGCGTTCACCTCTGCGGGATCGTTGCCGCAGGCCGTGATAAGCAGGCCGAGGGCTGCGAGAGCGGCGAGGCGGGTCGGCAGAGCCGTCGCGAGGGTGTGCAGTGACATACCGCTTCGACGTGGCGCGCCCGTGCCGGGTTCCCCGGTTCCTCACATTTTTCGCATCATCACGACACAGGGGGTCACAATGTTCGGGAACGGTGTTCCGGAGACCGGCGCCACCGAGGTGCCCGAGGGCGCCTACCTGCTCGACGTCCGCGAGGACGACGAGTGGAACGCGGGCCGCGCGCCCGGGGCCGTCCACATCCCGCTCGGGGAGCTGGGGCAGCGGGCCTCCGAGGTCCCGCAGGACAGGAGGGTCTACGTGGTCTGCCGTGTCGGCGGCCGCTCCGCCCAGGCCGTTGCGGCGCTGAACCAGGCCGGCTGGGACTCGGTCAACGTGTCCGGCGGGATGCGGGCCTGGGAGCACGCCGGGCGCGCCATGGAGGCGGGCTCCGGCGAGGAGCCGAGGGTCCTGTGAGTCTCCTTCGGGGCGGAATTTGATCGGATTGTGCAAAGCCCTGCCACTCGGCGGCTTTCGGGTGGCACTATGACGTCGTGAGTTCCGAGCGCGCGCCCCTCAGCGCCGAAGCCGTGCTGGCCTCGTCAGCGGACGCGGTGGTCGGTCTCGACAGCGAGCTCCGGGTCACCGTGTGGAATCCGGCCGCCGAGCGCATGTTCGGCTGGAGCGCGGACGAGGTGCTCGGCGGCGAGCTGCCGATCGTCCCCGCCGAGCTGAAGGGCGAGCACGGCGCGGTGCTCGAACAGGTGCGCGCCGGGAACCCGCTGGCGGTGTACACGCGCCGGGTGCGCAGGGACGGCACGGTCCTCGACGTCCGGATCGGCGCCAACCGGGTGGCCGGGGCCGACGGCCGGTTCCTCGGCTGGGTGCTCAACCTCCACCCCTCCGACAACGACGTGCAGGCGCAGCGCTCGGCCATGGAGCGGGCCAGGCTGGTGCGCCGGCTCACCGACGTGGTCGTGGACATCAACGCGGACCTCAGCCTCAAGTCGGTGCTCGACCGGATCTCCCGGGGCATCACCGAGCTGACCGGCGCGGACGCGGGAGGGTTCGTCCTCCTCGACGAGGACCGCGTGGAGCTGGTGAGCATCTCGGCCCTGTCCGACGAGCTCCAGGGGTTCACCGCCCCGCTGGAGGACAGCCTGTTCGGGGAGCTGCTGCGCAGCGGCAAGTCCGTCCTGCTGGCCAACGAGGACACCCGCGGCCTCCAGGACCTGGTCTGGGCCGACCTCCCCGGCCTCCACACCATCGCCCTGTGCGTGACCAACGTGCACGGCCGCCCGTACGGCGCCCTCTACGCGCTCTACAGCCAGCGCAAGGTGGGACACATCGAGCTGGAACTGCTCGAACTCCTCGCCGCGCACGCCGGGGTGGCGATCGGCAACGCCCTGGCCTACGAGGAGCTCAACCTCCAGCGCGTCCACGAACAGGCCGTGGCCGACTCCAGCGCCGACGGGATCGCCGTGCTGGACTTCGGCGGCCGGGTGCGCAAGTGGAACCGCTCGGCGGTGGAGCTGACCGGCTACCCGTTGGAGGCGGTCGAGGGCCGGCACCCGCCCTTCCCCCTGCCCGCGTGCCACGGCCAGCCCGTCAAGCACAAGCTCAAGGACGGCCGCTGGCTGGAGATCCTCATGGCGAGGATCCCCCGCACCCACGAGTGGGTGGTGGACTTCCGCGACATCACCGCGCAGAAGGCCATGGAGGAGGAGCGCGAGGACTTCCTGGCCACCAGCGGCCACGAGCTGCGGACCCCCATCACGGTGATCCACGGCTACGCGACCACCCTCATGCGCAAGTGGGCGCGGCTCACCCCGGACTCCCAGTACGAGGCGGTCGGCACCATCGCGGACCGGTCCTCGGCACTGGTGACCCTCGTGGACCGGCTCCAGCTGGGATCGGACGTCTCGCGCGGGGAGATCCGGGTCAGCCGGGACAGGTTCGACCTGCTCGACGTGCTGAGGCAGGCGGTCAGCGCGTTCCGGCCGCTCTCGGACCGGCACGAGGTCTCCCTGGACGGGCCCGACGAGCTCCCCGCGACGGCGGGGGACTCCCTGGCCACGGGCATGATCATGGACCAGCTGCTGGACAACGCCCTCAAGTTCTCGCCGGAGGGCGGCCACGTGCACGTGACCGCCAGGGCGGAGGAGGAGGCCGTCGCGGTCACCGTGGACGACGAGGGCGTGGGGCTGCGCCCGGGGGACGAGGAGCGGATCTTCGACCGCTTCGTGCAGGCGGGGGCGCGCGGGGACGGGGAGACCGGTTTCGGCGGGCTGGGGCTGGGTCTGTACATCGTGCGGCAGCTGGCCCGCGACCAGGGCGGGGACGTGACCGCCCAGCGGTTGGAGCGGGGGACCAGGATGCGCTTCACGGTGCCGCTGCACCGTGGCGAGGCGCCGGATCCCGAGAAGGGAGAGGACGCCGGGGCGGAGGAGTCCCCTGTGGCGGCCGCGGTGCGCACGGGCGTCACTGGTGGGGCGCGAGTGACAGACATCTCCCACCAGCCACCTGCGTCCCAAAAAACTACAAAAACCTCTTCAACCCCCGAATCCCTGTCACGACAGCGATCCGTGCGCCGGAGCGCCAGCCCCACCCCGTGATTCATCTCGACGTGGGTTTCCTTCCGAGGTGATCGGGGCATTTCCACCCCTGGTGGAATTCGCTGCCACACTTCGGGCGGGTTCCGGTCCGCCCGAGAGAGCACGAACGCGCAGGGACAGAACGTGTCAGGTGACAGCACCCCAGGTGATTCCGGGGACCGCCCGCAGAAGGTCGAGCGGAGCGTCGTACTCCCCTACGACCCCGCGAGCGTGGCGGGAGCCCGGCAGCGGCTGTGCGGGGACCTGCACGCGATGGAACTCGGTGAGGACCGCGTCGACGACGCCGCCCTCGTTCTGAGCGAACTCGTCAGCAACGCCCTCCGCCACGCCAGCCCCCTGCCCACACCGGGCAACCCCGAGAACTCCGTCGGCGTGTCCTGGAGGGTCGAGGTGGACCGCGGTCCGCGCCCCGGGGGCTGGGTGGAGATCTCGGTGCGCGACGGCGGGTCCAGCACGATGCCCCGGGTGGCGATGCCCTCCGTGTCCGGGCTGGGCGGCCGGGGCCTGGGCATCGTCCAGACCCTGTCGGGCCGCTGGGGCACCGAGATGGACGCGACGACCACCACGGTGTGGGCGGTCCTGGAGCTCTCCGCGGACGACGTCGGCCGCGCAGAGCGGGGGACGGACACGGACCGCGGCTGCGGTGTCGTCGACCAGCTCGTGGACCGGAGGGCCGCCGACGTCGTCGAGCTGCGCCTCCACCTCCGTGACGACCAGCGGGCCCGGAGCGCGCTGCTCTGAGGCACCCCGCGAGGGGACTCCGGCGTCGGCACCCGGAGGAACGTGACCGATGTAGCGAAACACCGTCAACACACCGTCACCGAAGTGGCCCGGGGGTGGACGGGGCGCTACAGTCACGTCCGTGGAGTTGAAGATATCAAGCCGATCTCAAGAAGACGTCGCGGTGGTAACCGTGGGCGGTGAGATCGACCTGTACACGGCGCCCCAGCTGCGCAGCGAGCTCGTCGGAGCCCTGGAGGACGGGGCGCGGCGGCTGGTCATCGACATGTCGCGGACGGAGTTCTGCGACTCGACGGGCATCAGCGTGCTGCTCTCCGCCATGAAGCGCGCTCGTGACAAGGGCGGTGAACTGGAGCTCGTGGCGCCCAAACCGGCCGTCATGAAGGTCCTGGAGGTCACCGGACTGGTCGAGGTGTTCGTCATCCACGCCGATCTCGACGCGTTGCCGGTGGCCGCGGGGACCGGCAAGGCCCAGTAGACGGGGCGAGGTGCGCGAGGGGGAGGCCGGCGGCCCGGAGGAGACCGGGGTCGCCGTGGTGATCGCCGCCAAGGACGAGGCCGAACGGGTCGGCTGCACCGTGCGCGCCGCCCGCGACCTGCCCGGTGTCGACCTGGTCGTCGTGGTCGACGACGGTTCCGCGGACACGACGTCGGACGTCGCGCTCCGGGCCGGAGCGCGCGTGTTCAGGCACAGCCGCAACCGGGGCAAGGGAGCGGCGATGGAGACGGGCGCCGAGGGCGTCCGGCTCATCGAGGAGGACGAGGCGGAAGCCGGTACGCGCCGCCCGCCCCGGCACCTGCTGTTCCTCGACGCCGACCTGGAGGGCACGGCCTCGGGGGCCGCCCCGCTGATCGAACCGGTCGGCACGGGGAAGGCCGACATGACCATCGCGCTCTTCCCCGCCACCCGCATGCGCCTGGGCGGCCACGGTTTCGTGGTGCGCCTCGCCCGGGGCGGGGTCAGCCGGGCCACGGGCTGGGAGCCGGAGCAGCCGCTCAACGGCCAGCGCTGCCTGACGCGCGCGGCCTTCGAGGCGGCCAGGCCGCTGGCGCCCGGTTTCGGGGTGGAGACCGGCCTCACCATCGACGTGCTCCGGGCGGGGTTCCGCGTGGAGGAGGTGGAGGTGCCGCTGGAGCACCGGGCCACCGGCACCGACCTCAGGGCGCAGATGCACCGCGCGCACCAGTTCACGGACGTGGCGAGGGCCCTGATGGCCAGGGGGTTCCGGCCCGCGGTCCGGCGCGGATGGGACAGGGCCCTGGGGCGCACGACGTTCACGCGACGGCAAATGTCGCGAAAATTCGGGCACAGGGATCGGGGAAATAGCCAGGAGTGACACCATAGGTGCTTTGCGTAGCGATACGCTCGCGCTGTGTTCACTACGCTCATTGCCTCGCTGGGTCTGATCGCCGGCCTGGGCGGACTCGCCCTCGGCGGATACGCCCTGAACAGGGCCCGCGCGCTCGGCGACGAAACCCAGGTCCTGGCCACCCGCACGGCCGCGGTGGGCGCCTCGGGCGTCGACCCGTTCGCCGTCCGTGACGTGGCCGTACTGCACTACGACGCCCTGGAGGAGATGTCGGGCGCCCGCTCCTTCTCCCTCGCACTGCTCAACGGCCAGGGCGACGGGGTCGTCCTCACCTCCATCAACGGCCGCACCGAGGCGCGCACCTACGCCAAGGCCGTCGTGCGCGGCGAGGGCCGCGTCCTGCTCAGCCCGGAGGAGGACCGCGTGGTCCGGTCGGCCCGGCTGGGCAACGGCGTCGGCGCCCTCGTGCCCGCGCCCTCGGCCCCGGTGGACCCGGTCGGGACCGCGGCTGCCGGGGCCGCGGTGGCCGGCTCCGACGGCAGCGGCGCGGAGCCCGCGGCGGACTCCCTGGTCACGGTGCTGTCATCCGTGGAGGACATGGACGACACGGACCACATGGACGACGCGGAGGGCTGCGACGCGGACGACCGCTCCGGGGACGGGGAGGGCTCCGGACAGGAGGACGGAGCCGGGATCCGCGCCTCGGTCGGGGACGCGGAGGACGGCGTCCCGGAGGTCGCGGCGCGCGCCGGCCGCACGTCCGGGGGCGCGGGCTCCCTGAAGGAGAAGGTGGACGGGAGCACCTCCGCCCGCGGGTGACCCGCCGCCCGGCCGACGTGCGTGTCCCCAGGGGCCACGCGCCGTCCACCGGTCCGTATAGCCTGGCACCATGCCCAACCGCTACGCCTACCTCGGCCCCGAGGGCACCTTCACCGAGGCCGCGCTGCGCGCGCTGCGCCCCGAGGCGCCCGACGGGGCGCGCGTTCCGTGCGACGGCGTCGCCGCGGTCTTCGACGCCGTCCGGACCGGCACGGTGGACGGCGGCGTCGTCCCGCTGGAGAACTCGGTGGAGGGCGGCGTCACCGCCACCATCGCCGAGCTCGTCAACGGGGAGCCGCTCCTCATCACCGGTGAGACGGCGATCCCGGTCGAGTTCGCGCTGTTCGCCCGGCCCGGCACCGTCCTGGAGGACGTCAAGCGGGTGGCCACCCACCCCCACGCCCTCGCCCAGTGCCGAGGCTGGCTCGCCCGGCGGCTGCCCGACGCGGAAACGCACACGGTCTCCTCCACCGCCGCCGCCGCCCGCACGGTCTCCGAACCCGGCGCGCCCTACGACGCGGCGATCTGCGCGGTGATCGCGGGCGAGCGGTACGGGCTGCACGCGCTCGCCGTCGGGATCGGCGACCGGGGCGGGGCCGCCACCCGGTTCATCTACCTGTCCAGGCCCGGCGCGGTCTCCGCGCCCACCGGGGCCGACCGGACCTCGCTGGTCGCCTTCATCTCCGACGACCACCCCGGCGCCCTGATCGAGGTGCTCAGCCAGTTCTCCGTCCGCGGGGTCAACCTCACCCGGCTGGAGTCGCGCCCCACCGGGGACAAGCTCGGCAGCTACTGCTTCTGCATCGACGCGGAGGGCCACGTGGCCGAGGCCCGCGTCGGCGAGGCCCTCATGGGCATCCGGAGGGTCTGCCGGGACGTGCGCTTCCTCGGCAGCTACCCGCGGGGCGGCGAGGCCGTCGAGACCGACCCCCCGCTCCGGCCCCGTCCGGCCACCGACGCGGAGTTCGCGGAGGCGGAGCAGTGGCTGGCGCGCATCCGTGCCGGACACGTCGACTGACGACCGCGCCGGCCGTCCCGGCCGGCGGCCCCGCGACGGCCTCCTCCACAGCGGTCCCCCCGCACGCTGGCGGGGAGGCCGGGCGATGTTCCCCACCAGGATGCCGAAGAACGAGGTCCCCCCGCACGCGGGCGGGGAGGCCGCCGCCGTGCGTCGGCGGCGCGGTCCGGGGAAACGATGTGACCGCCGCCGAGCCCGGGCGGTAACCTGCAAGACGTGATCGACCTTCGCGCTCTTCGAGAAGACCCCGAACGACTCCGCGCCTCGCAGCGCGCCCGCGGGGAGGACCCCTCCGTCGCGGACCGGCTGCTCGAACTCGACTCCGGCCGCCGCGCCGCGCTGACCCGGTTCGAGACGCTGCGCGCCGAGCAGAAGAGTGTGGGCAAGTCCGTCTCCAAGGCCTCCGCGGAGGACCGCGAGGAGCTCCTGACCAAGGCCAAGTCGCTCGCGGCCGAGGTCAAGGAGGCCGAGGCCGAGGCAGGCCGCCTCGCCGAGGAGCTGGCCGCCGTCCTGGCCCGCGTCCCCAACATCGTGGAGGCGGACGCGCCCGAGGGCGGCGTGGACGACTTCCGGGTCCTGGAGACCGTCGGGACGCCGCGCGAGTTCGACTTCACCCCGCGCGACCACCTGGAGCTGGGCGAGATGCTCGGCGCCATCGACATGGAGCGCGGCGCCAAGGTCTCGGGATCCCGCTTCTACTTCCTCACCGGCGTGGGCGCCCAGCTGGAGCTGGCACTGCTCAACATGGCGATGAACCAGGCCGTGGCCGCGGGCTTCACCGCGATGATTCCGCCGGTCCTGGTCAAGCCCGAGACCATGGAGGGCACCGGCTTCCTCGGCGAGCACGCCGACGAGGTGTACCGGCTGGCCGCGGACGACCTGTACCTCGTGGGCACCTCCGAGGTGCCGCTGGCCGGGTACCACGCCGGGGAGATCCTGGCCTCCGACGACCTGCCCAACCGGTACGTGGGCTGGTCGACGTGCTTCCGCCGCGAGGCCGGCTCCTACGGCAAGGACACCAGGGGCATCATCCGGGTCCACCAGTTCAACAAGGTGGAGATGTTCGTGTACGCCCACCCGGACCGGGCGCACGAGGAGCACGAGCGGCTCCTCGCCTGGGAGCGGGAGATGCTCGACAAGCTGGAGCTGCCCTACCGCGTGGTGGACATCGCCGGGGGCGACCTGGGCACCAGCGCCGCCCGCAAGTTCGACTGCGAGGCGTGGGTCCCCACCCAGGAGACCTACCGCGAGCTGACCTCCACCTCGAACTGCACCGACTTCCAGACCCGGCGCCTCAACGTGCGGTTCCGGGGGGAGGACGGCAAGCCCCGCTTCGCCGCCACCCTGAACGGGACGCTGGCCACCACACGGTGGATCGTCGCCATCCTGGAGAACCACCAGCGCGCGGACGGATCCGTGGTCGTCCCCGAGGCGCTGCGCCCCTTCCTGGGCCTCGACGTCCTGGAGCCGGTGAACGCCAAGTAGCGCCCGTGCACGCGAGGAGCCCCCGCCCACAAAGGGCGGGGGCTCCTCGCGTTCGGGACCCTGGCTACAGGTAGGGGCCGGATCCGTGCGGCTCGTCGCCGGCCACGGACGGGCCGTCCTGGGCCTGGAGGCCGGAGAGGCCGGGCGGCAGCGCCTTGCGCATGTTCTCCAGCTGGGCCCTGGCCGCCATCTGCTGGGCGAACAGGGTCGTCTGGATGCCGTGGAACAGGCCCTCGAGCCAGCCCACCAGCTGCGCCTGGGCGATGCGCAGCTCCGCGTCGCTGGGCGCCGACCCGTCCGCGAACGGCAGGGTCAACCGGTCCAGCTCCTCGATGAGCTCGGGGGCGAGGCCGTCCTCGAGCTCCTTGATCGAGGAGGTGTGGATCTCCTTGAGGCGGGTGCGGCTGGCCTCGTCCAGCGGAGCGGCCTTCACCTCGTCCAGGAGCTGGCGGATCATGCTGCCGATCCGCATCACCTTGGCGGGCTGCTCCACCATGTCGGCGAGGGAGCGGGGCTCCTCCGCGCCGTCGTCGTCGGCCCCGTCGTGCTGGTCGACCCCCATGACCAGTACCTGGGGCTCGTCCTTCTGGTCGTCTGCGCTGCTCATCAGTTCCCTTACGTGGATGTACCGGCACGCCGTCAGAGGGTGAGGAGAATCTTTCCGGTGTGCGCGCTCGATTCCATGACGCGATGCGCCTCCGCCGCGTTCCGCATCGGTACAGAACGGTCCACGACGGGGCGGATGGCTCCTTGTTCTACCAACGGCCACACCTGCTCCAGTACTCCCGCGACGATGGCCGCCTTCTCGTCCAGGGGACGGGAGCGGAGCGTCGTCGCGTGTACGGAGAGCCTTTTCGCGAGCATACGCCCCAGATCGGCCTCGGCGCGTCGGCCTCCCATCAGGGCGATCATCGTGATGCGGCCGTTCGTCGCCAGCGAACGCAGGTTCGCGTCGAGGTAGGAGCCGCCCATGATGTCGAGGATGAGGTCGGCGCCGCCCTCCTCGCGCATGCGCTCGGCGAAGTCCTCGGTCCGGTAGTTGACGGTGATCTCGGCGCCCAGCTCGCGGCAGCGGGCCAGCTTCTCCTCGCTGCCCGCGGTGACCGCCACGCGGGCGCCCAGGGCCCGGGCGAACTGGATGGCGAAGGTGCCGATACCGCTGCCCCCGCCGTGCACGAGGACGGTCTCCCCCGCGCGCAGCCCGCCGACCATCACGAGGTTGGACCACACCGTGGCGGCCACCTCGGGCAGGGCGGCGGCCTCGGCCAGGCCGACGCCCTCGGGCACGGGGAGCAGCTGCCCCACGGGGACGGCCACCTTCTCCGCGTAGCCGCCCCCGGACAGGAGGGCGCACACGGGGTCGCCCACGGACCATCCGGAGTCCTCGGTGCCGGGGCCGAGCGCGGCCACGGTGCCCGAGCACTCCAGGCCCGGGTACTCGGAGGCGCCGGGTGGGGGCGGGTAGGTGCCCTGCCGTTGCGCGACGTCGGCGCGGTTGACCGCGCCGGCGGCCACGTCCACCAGGACCTCCCCCTCTCCTGCGACGGGGTCGGGAACCTCTGACCAGGCGAGGACCTCGGGTCCTCCTGGTGCGGTGATACGGATCGCGTGCATGAGCCAGACAGTACCCGGGGAGGTTCAGGGACGGTGCTACGGATTGCCCTGTCCACCGACCCCCGGGGGATGCTTCCCTGGGGTGGGGCGGGTATGAGTGACACCAGGAAGCGGATCCCGCCTCTCCCTTGTGGAGTGTCCCTTCCTCCACAGCACACCCCCTTCAAGCAGGAGAACTCCGGTGGCACACCAGGAACAGCATGGGACGGGTCGCAGCTCCGATGCGGGCACGGGTTCGGAGGCCGAGGAGAGGCCCGAGTCCCTCTGGGAGGGTACGGACGGGGGCGCCGAGGGGACCGGCGAACCGTCCGCCGAGGCCGCTCCGGAGCCGCCCGCGCCCACGCCGCGGGAGCAGTGGTTCGGCGGGTTCGAGGGGGCGGCCCCGCCCCCGCCCCCCTACGCCCGGCTGCCCGAGGGCGCTCCTCCCCCGCTGCCGGGGACCGGCTACCAGGCGCCGCCGCCGGACGAGGACGACGGTCCGGACGGGCCCGGGGCCCCGGAACGCCCCGAGGCCCCGGAGGACACCGCGGACTCCGACGAAGAGACGCGGAGCTCCACGGTCCGGCTCCTGCCGGGCGCGGTCCGGCGGCCGCAGCGCCCCCAACGGCCCCAGCGACCCCAGAGGCCCGCCCGACCGGGCGGAGGGGGGCCGGACCCCCTCGCACCGCGCAGGCTCCGGGGCGACTCCGACGTCCCCGAGCCCGAGCAGCTACCGCCGCTCGACACCGAACGCCCGGACCCCTCCGGGGCGGACGGCACGGAAACCGGTGCGGGCCCGGTCCCGGGGGCGGACGGGACCCCGGGACCGGACTCCGCACCGGACGCGCGACCGGCGCCGGGCCACGGGGCCGACGGGTTCGGAGCCGGGTCGGGGCCGACGCGGGCCCCCGAACCCGGGCCGGTGGCGGGCCCGTGGGCGGACGACGAGCGCACCGACCCCCTCCGTCCCGCGGGGGCGGGGCCCTCCGACCCCGGCCCGGTGCGGTCCGAGCCGCTGCCGCGCCGCGGCCCCGAACCCCCGCCCACCCTCACCGGCCCGCGGGCCGGACTCGCGCCCGCGCCCGCGCGCCCCTCCGGGCAGCAGGCCCAGAGGCGCCCCGACCAGGAGGGGGAGACCGCCGACGCCCTCAACGCGGCCACGCTGGTGCGCAACCGGCGCCAGGGGCCGAGCGGCGGCTGGCGCCGCGCCGTGCACTCCGCCACCCTCGGCCTCGTCAACCCGGGGGAGTCCGCCAAGGTCCTGCGCCGGCGCGAACTGGTGGCCCGCGCCTGCACCCCCGTCGCGACCGGGCACCACCGGGTGGCGGTGCTCAGCCTCAAGGGAGGGGTGGGCAAGACCACCACCACGGTCGCGCTGGGCGCGACCCTGGCCTCGCTGCGCGGCGACCGGGTCCTCGCCGTGGACGCCAACCCCGACCGCGGCACGCTGTCGGACAAGGTGCGGCTGGAGACCGCCGCGACCATCCGCGACCTGCTCAACGAGCGCCACCTCGTGTCGCGCTACGCCGACATCCGCGGGTTCACGTCCCAGTCGCCCAGCCGCCTGGAGATCCTCGCCTCCGACCGCGACCCCGCCGTCTCCGAGGCGTTCAGCGACGGCGACTACCGCGAGGTGGCCCGGATAGTCGAGCACTTCTACTCCATCTGCATCACCGACTGCGGCACCGGCCTCCTGCACTCGGCGATGCGCGGGGTACTCGGGCTCGCCGACCAGGTGGTCCTGGTCAGCTCCGCCTCCGTGGACGGGGCCCGCAGCGCCAGCGCCACCCTGGACTGGCTGGAGGCGCACGGCCACGGGCCGCTCGTGCGCGGCGCCGTCGTGGTGCTGTCGATGGTGCGGTCCAACAGCAAGAGCAGCGTCGACCTCAACCGGCTGGAGGGCCATTTCGCGAGCAGGTGCCGCGACGTGGTCCGGGTGCCCTGGGACGGCCACCTCGAGGAGGGCGCCGAGGTCGACCTCGACCAGCTCGCCCCGGGGACGCGGGACGCCTACCTCCAGTTGGCGGCGTCGGTCGGGGAGGCGTTCGCCTGGCGCGGGTGAGGACGGTCGGGACGGGACACAACGCGCGGAGGGCGCCTCTCCGGTTTACGGGACCCGCTTCCGGACAATGGTGGGGAGGGAATCCGGGCACCAGGCGCTCCGCGGTGCCGCGCCGGGCCGTCGGCCGCCGTTCCGGGCCGGTCCCGGGCATGCGCGCCGGGGCCGTAGGTCGGACGGAACGGCGACCTTCGGCCTGCGCCGTTCCGGTGGGGCGCTGGTCTACTCGACGAAGATGGTCCGCAGTGCTGTCGCAGTGCTAAGGGGGAACTATGGCAGGCAAAGAGGTGCGCCCGGCCCGGGTCGTCGTGGGGATCGACGGATCGGACGGCTCACGGGCGGCGTTGGAGTGGGCGGCGGCGGAGGCCGTCCGGCGGGACGCCCCGCTCCGCATCGTGCACGCCCTGGGGATGCCGCTGATCGTGTCGGCCCACGGGGGCGCCGCGCGGTTCGAGCCCACGCCGGAGATCCACGGCCAGGCCACCGGTGTGCTGGGCGAGGCGGAGGCACACGTCCGCGAGCTCCGGCCGACCGTGGCCACGGAGGCCGTGACCGCGATGGAGGAGGCGCCGCTGGCCGTCATCCGGCAGAGCCACCCCCACGACCTGATCGTGGTCGGCACCCGGGGGATGGGCACGTTCAAGTCGGTGTTCGTGGGCTCGGTCAGCGTCCGGGTGGCCGCCCACGCGCCGTGCCCGGTCGTGGTCGTCCCCTCGCGCAAGGGCAGGCCCGCGACCACGTCGATGGACCGGATCGTGGTCGGTGTCGACGGCTCCGAGACCGCGCGCCGCGCCCTCGGCCTCGCCTACGACCTGGCGGCCGAGAGCGGCGCCGAACTGGTCGTGGTCCACAGCTGGGAGGTTCCCTACCCCTACGACCCGGTCGCGATGACCGCCGCCGGGTACCAGCCGCAGGAGGAGCTGTTCGAGAGGCAGTCCGAGGAACTGGTGGCCGGCCTGCTCGCCGAGGTCGTCGACGAGAGGCGCGAGGACCTCGACGTCGAGGTCAGCGTGGTGCGGACCCAGAACAGCCCGGTGAGCGCGATCCTGGAGGCCGCCGAGGGCGCGGACGCCGTCGTGGTGGGCTCGCGGGGCCGGGGCACCGTGCGCGGCCTGCTCCTGGGCTCGGTCAGCCAGGGTGTGCTGCACCGTTCCAGGATCCCCGTGGTCGTCCTCCCCAGGCACGCCGACGAGGACGAGTAGGGCGGCGGGCCCCGGGGTCGGCGCCCGAGGACCGGCCCGGGGCCCGCGGCGCCGCCGCCCCCGGTGCTCCGACGGGGTCGGCCTCAGAGGGTCAGGTGGTGGGGAGAGCCGAGAGAGGAAGGGCTCCACCCCTCATCCCGGGCCCGGCGGATGGCGGTCGCGACCACGGCCGGGGTGACGGGAACAGCCTCGCCGGGTCCCACCCGGTAGTGGCCCGGATGCGGATGCGGTGTCGCGACGACGAGCACCCGTCCGGGGGAGTCCGCGAGCTCCGCCGCGAAGGTCATGGGGCTCTCACCCACACCCTGTGCGTAGGTCGGCCTGCGGCGTACGCGCCAGCGGTAGTCCGTGCCGTCCACGCTGATACGGCGTGAGCCCTTGCGTACCAATGCCATGAGTCCTCCGTGGGTCGGGGGCGGTCGGCCGGGTGCGCCGTCCGTGAAGCAGCATGATCGACCGCCCCGCGGACTGTCCACGGATTTGTCCGGAGGCGTCGTTGTCCACGCGGGGTGGGGCTTCGCCCTCGGGAGGTCGGCCCCCGTCGACCTGTCGACACGTCGACGGGGACCTTGCGGGCCCGTTCCGCCCTGCGCCGGGCGCGGTGACCGGACCCGGACACGCGGAAGGCCGGTGGCTCGGTCCATGTGCGATAAATGTGCGATGGACCCGGGCTACCGGCCTTCTCTGTCTCTCCCGCAAGCTGCTGACCTGCGATTTCTGCGGAGGGTATGGGATTTGAACCCATGAAGCCCCGTCAAGGACTTGGTGCTTTTCAAGAGCACTGCACTCGGCCGCTATGCGAACCCTCCCGGGAGAGTGACTCTCCGCCAGTCATGGTAGCCCACGGGGACGGGCGGGTTCGCGGGGATCTCCCGCTCCGGTTCCGGGGTGGTCGGCGGCGGGGGAGGGCGGGGCCCGGGGGCCGCCCGGCAGCGACTCCAGGGGCATGGCGGACACGAACGCCGAGGCGGAGGCGCCCCCGAGTGGGCCCCGCCGGGCCACCCCTTCCGCACGGTCCGACCGGGGTCTCCACAGGTCCGCCCCCGACGACGGGGCCGGTCGCTTGTCTGAGCCCCTGGGTAGGTTGACGCTGTACGACACCTACGAGGAGGCCGACCCGTGAAACTGCGAGTGGATCGCGACGCGTTCGCCGAGGCGGTCGCCTGGACCGCGAGGGCACTGCCCACCCGTCCCGCGGTGCCCGTGCTCGCGGGGATCCGGATGGAGGTCTCCGGGGACGGCTCGGCGCTGCACCTGTCCGGGTTCGACTACGAGGTCTCCACGCGCGCGTCCGTGGACGTCCTCTCCGAGGAGTCCGGAGCCGCCCTCGTCCCTGGCCGCCTCCTGGCCGAGATCGTGCGCAACCTCCCCCCGGGCTCGGTGTACATCGACACCGACGGCGCCAAACTGCGGGTCGTCGGCGGCGCCGCCCGCTTCACCCTCATCACCATGCCGCTGGAGGACTACCCCTCCCTGCCCGGTATGCCCGGCCTGATCGGCTCCGTGTCCGCGGACGCCTTCACCACGGCCGTGCGCCAGGTGGCCCCGGCCGCGAGCCGGGACGACACGCTTCCCATGCTCACGGGCGCCTACCTCGACTTCACGGGCGACTCCCTCAGCGTGGTCGCGACCGACCGCTACCGCATCGCCGTGCGCGACCTGCGGTGGAACCCCTCCGACCAGGGCGTGGACACCGCGGCCCTGGTGCCGGCGCGCACCCTGTACGACACCGTGCGCGGACTGGTCAACCGCTCCGACGTGGACATCGCCCTGTCCTCGGGGACGCCGGGCGGGGGTGCGGGCCTGTCGCCGGGGGAGGGGATGATCGGCTTCGGGAACGGTGAGCGCCGCACCACCACCCGGCTGATCGACAGCGAGTTCGTCAAGTACGCCTCGTGGTTCCCGCAGGAGTTCTCGGCCCGCGCCGAGGTGGCGGTCGGCCCTCTGGCGGAGGCGGTCAAGCGGGTGGCGCTGGTCGCGGACCGCAACACCCCGCTGAGGCTGGCGTTCACCGAGGGGGAGGTCCTCCTGGAGGCCGGCTCGGGGGACGACGCCCAGGCGGTGGAGGCGATCGAGGTCTCCTACGAGGGGGAGCCGCTGCGCATGGCCTTCCGGCCCGACTACCTGATGGACGGTCTGACGGCGGTGGAGACCGACACCGCGTACCTCAACTTCACCGAGCAGACGAAACCCGCCGTGTTCACCGACGTTCCCGCCGAGGAGGGGGAGAACCCGTCCTTCCGCTATCTGGTTCAACCGTTGCGGGTGTCCTGAACAGGGATTGAGGCCTTTTCCCACGTCGGTCGCGCCTTATCCACAGAGTTATCCACAGGAAGGCGGACTTCCTGTGGATAACCCGGGGTAATCGTCTGCAGAGAACACCCGAACCACCCCTGGTGGACTCTCGCATTTCTGCTTTGACATGCGAAAACATCACGAGGGGCGGTTCTGTGCACAGCCTGTGGACAACGTGGGGCGGTGAGCCCTATTCACCCTCTGCCAGGGTGGACGTCCCCCCGCGGCTCACCGGGGTGTCCAGCCCGAGTTCGGCCTGGCGCCCCCGTCTGTACCCCGCGCGGTAGCCCGCCGCGCTGTGCGTACGCTCCGGCCGGTGCTTGCGCAACTGGGGGAACTGCTTCTGGAACTCCTCACGCACGCGGTTCACGTCGTTGAGCAGGACCAGTTCCGCTCCGCGGGCCGCGTCGACGCTCTCACCGGACCCGTCGGAACCCCCCGGAGCGGCCATTTCCTGCAACCGCGCCCGGAACTCCCGAATGCGTTCCGCGACCGCACGCCCGTAGGCGCGCACGAACGACCGGTAGTAGCGCTTGCGTTCGGTCTCCAGCTCCGACCTGGTGTAGTTGCGCAGTTCGCGGATGTCCGCCACGTGCGACGAACTCATGAACTTGGCCGACGACTCCATCTGCATGGAGATCGACGGCATCAGCATCCGCAGCGCGTCCAGCGCGCTCACCGTCCCCACCAGGATGATGACGCGGTCGGTGTTCTCGGAGTTGTTGCCTCTGACCGCCGACTGGCAGCCGTAGGCGGCGGCGATGTCGGCCAGTGCCCGGACCCGGGCCTTTCCGTGGCCGCCCACCCCTGCGACGGTGTAGTCCATGCGGCTGATCGCGTCCGGTTCCTCGCCCCTCTCGGCGCGGGCCTCGGCCTCCGCGATCGCGTGGCGGGTCATCAGCTCGGCGGCCTTGGCGGTGAACGCCTGGCTCTCGGCGTCAGTCACCGAGGGGTCCTCCGCCATGCGGAGGAGCCCTCGGACCCGCTCGACCATTTTCTGACGAGCAGCTTCAGTCATCGGCGCCCGGTTGTCTCCCGTCGGTGAGTGTCCAGTTCCCGCCACCGGCGGGAAACACCGAGCCTAGGCGTTCTTGTTCCCGACCACCATCGCGATGAGCCCGACGGTGACCCAGATCGCCGCCGCGACGAGCAACCCGCCGAACAGGGCGCCGAACAGCCCGGCGATCGGGGCGGCCAGGATCGAGGTCGCGTAGCTGACGATCGCGTAGCCCGCACCGCCGACCGCGGCGGGCACGGCGGCGTAGCGGAAGGGGTAGGTGGCCGCGTAGCGCCTGCCCCGGCGGTCGGCCTTCTGGCGCATCACACCGCCGACGCCGCCGATCAGTGCGAAGAAGATCACCGCGGCGGTCAGCCCGGACGAGAGGGCGCCGGCGCCCAGGTTCAGCAGGAAGAAGAGGGCACCACCGGCCGCGCCCCCCAGGACCGAGGTGGTCCAGGGCCAGATCATCGTCGCCGAGGCGACGGGAGTGAATGCGTTACCGCGCTCCAGCGTCATGTCCACTGCTCCAGTCGAATCGCGTGACGACCGCTCTTCGACGGGCCGTCCGCTCCAGCATGCAGTCTCGGGGCTCCACGCGCATCAGGGCCCGTCCCTGACTTACCCCCGAGTCCGCGCCCCGGCACATCGCCGGATCCGCGGCAGCGAGGGCACCGGGTGACGGGAGCCCTCGGAGGGGCAACGATCAGCCGGTCGCGGAAGTGCCCGGACCACCGGGGTTCCCGTCGGAGGACGCCGACAGGTCCGCGGACAGACGGGGCCAGGCGGTGCGGAACGCGGGCAGCAGGGGCAGCGCCTCCAGGCGGTCCACCGGGACCCACCGGACCTCCTTGCTCTCGGTGTTGCCCGGCCGGAACGGCGTCATCTCCGCGACCCTGGCCAGGAACGTGTCGTAGCGCCACACCTGGAGGTCCTGTTCGTGGACGCCCACGAGGGTGTACTCGCCCAGGTCGCCGGCGATCTCCTCCCGGAATTCCCGGACGGCGGCCTCCAGCGGCGTCTCGTCCCTGTTCCTGGCGCCTCCGGGGATGCCCCAGGTCCCGCCCATGTGCGTCCAGCCGGCCCGGTGCTGGAGCAGCACGTGGCCGGTTCCGGCCACGTCGGTGGTGTACAGCAGCAGGCCGGCCGCGCCGTACACCCCCCACCGCCGGGAACCGTCGGGCAGACTGACCCAGCCGTTTCCGTCGCCCTCCAGCATCACGTCCTCCACATCGGCTTCCCTTCCGGACCACGGGTGACGTCCGTCCTCCCGTGCACAACGATCGGACACGGGCGATCATGCCCGTGCTCCTCCGAACCTATGGCCCGCCCGGAGGCCTCCGCAGCACTTCTCCGTTGTACGGGGCGGATACCGCGCGCCGCCGCCCGGACGGGCGGCTCGTGCGGGGGAGGGGAGCCGGGGGTCCCGGGGGCACGGCCGCGGCGGACCGCGAGGCGCGGGCGCGAAGGCCGGCGCCGGACCCGGAGGAGACGAATGGAGGCGGTGCCGTTATCGGGATACCGGGAGCATATACGGAAGCGGTATCGCCTTCCCCGCGGGGATTTTTGCTTTTTCGTGCTTTTCGGCACGGGTGCGGGGACGCGGGCGCGTCGCGGAAGCCGCGGGGTTTCCCGTGGGAAGGCGAGCCCCTTCCGGTCCCGGGTCGAGGGGCTCCCACCTGCCATGACGCCACGGTGTGGGGGTCTTCGCCCTGCGTCGGCGGTCCGCAACCGGCCAAGCGGTGGTGAGGAGCCGGTGGGACGGGGTAAGAGTGAACGGCATGCGAACAACGGCCGACGCCACACCGATTCCGGCGCTGAAAGAAGACTGAAAGCGCGGTGGAAGAAGATCTCTCTAGTGTGGAACTCGTTCGACGCGAAGGCCTCCATGAGAGGACGGCTCATGGTCGCCTACCAGCGCGACGTTCGTTGGACACATGCCACCCGTGGTGTGTTCTGAGGCGGGACTCGCCGCGGGTGGCCGGTCCGCCGGAGGGCGGTGAGTCCGTTTGATGCTTCACAGGCGACGTAGGGCCACATTGCGGCTCTACACGAGTGCGGTGAGAAGAGGAGTTCGTGTGCCGGAGATGTTGACCGTGGATGAGCGGTTCGAGGCGATCATCGCCGACGCGACTCCTGTGGCGAGGATGAATCCGCTGCGCGAGCCGGACCCCGAGCAGAGGCCCCCGGCCGAGCAGAAGCCTGTCGAGAGTGCTCCCGAGCAGGAAAAGCCCAGCCAGGACGAGTAGCGTCCGGCAGGGTGGTCCAGTGGTCACTCCGAGTACCTGGGTGGAGGGGGGTACTCGGAGCCGTTGGCATGTCCGCATCCCGTTTTTCCGCAATGTCGCTTGCTAGGGTTGCTGCTTGTGGAATTCGGCGTGCTTGGCCCCATCACCGTCTGGTCCGGAGGCCGACCGATACCGGTCGGCGGTCCGCGCCAGCGCTGTGTACTGGGCGCCCTGCTGGTCCACCTCGGGCGTGAGGTCACCGTCGACCAGCTGATCGGCTACCTGTGGAGCGACGACCCGCCGCGTACCGCGCGTTCGGTCATCCAGGTCCAGATCTCCCACCTCCGCCGCATCCTCCCCGACAGCATCGCCACCACCTCGGGCGGTTACGCCCTGGACGTGGCCCCCGACACGGTCGACCTGCACCGGTTCCGGGGCCTCCGGGACGCCGCGGCCAAGGCCGAGCCGCAGGAGAGGGCCGACCTGCTCGACCGCGCGCTCTCGTGCTGGCGCGGGGTGCCCTTCTCCGGGGTCGGTTCCGAATACCTCGACTACTCCGTGGTCGCCCCCCTGCGCGAGGAGCGGTGGTCGGCCGTCGTCGGCTGGGCCACCTGCTCCCTGGAGCTCGGCCGCCACGCGGAGGTGGCCTCCCGCCTGACCCCCCTGGTCAGCGAGGAGCCGTTCCGCGAGCGCCTGCACCACCTGCTCATCACCGCCCTGTGGCGGGACAACGAGCGGGCCAGGGCGCTCGCCGTCTACGAGGAGTTCCGCTCCCGGCTCGCCGACGAACTGGGGGTCGACCCGGGCCCCGAGCTCACCGCCCTCCACGCCCGGATCCTCCAGGAGGACGCCGACCGGGAGGAGCCGGCGGCCGGAGCGCCAACGGAATCAGGGTTTCGTTACCTGGTCCGCAACGACCTCCCCCGCGACCTCCCCGACTTCACCGGGCGGCAGGGTCCCCTGCGCCAGCTCGAGGAGATGGCCGTCACCGGCGACGGAAGGGCCAAGGTCTGCGTCATCACCGGAGCCGGCGGCGAGGGGAAGACCACCACCGCGGTCCGTTTCGGTTACGAAGCCGCGAAACGTTATACCGACGGCCAACTGTTCCTCGACCTGTACGGCTACACCTCGAACAAGGAGCCCCTGGACCCCTCCTCGGCCCTCGGGGCCCTCCTGCGCGCGGTCGGCGTCGAGCCCGAGGCGGTGCCCGAGTCGCTCGACGAGCGGTCGGCCCTCTGGCGGGCGACCCTCATGGGCCGCAAGGCGCTGCTCATCCTGGACAACGCGGCGAGCTACGCGCAGGTCAGCCCCCTGCTGCTGTCCTCGCCGGGGGCCCTCACGCTGATCACCACCCGCAACGAGCTCTCCGGTCTCAGCGGCGCCCGGTTCCTCTCCCTCGGCATGTTCGACGAGGAGTCGTCGCTGGAACTCTTCGGCCGCATCCTGGGCGAGGAGCGCGTCCGGCGCGAGCCGGAGCAGGCTCGGGAGATCGTCCGCATCTGCGGAGGCCTCCCCCTGGCGCTCAGGGTCATCGCCGGCCGGATGCTCAGCCGGCCGAAGTGGTCCTTCTTGCACGTGGCCAGGAGGCTGGGCGAGCAGAACCGCAAGTTCCGTGAGCTCCAGGTCGAGGGCCAGAGCGTCGAGGCCGCCATCGACCTCTCCTACCAGAGCCTCAACCCCGGGCAGCGCCACGCCTTCCTCACCCTGGGCCTGATGATCGGGAGCACCATCGACCTGGCCGGGGCCTCCGCGCTCCTGGACATGACGGTGGAGGACGCCGACGACATCCTCCAGGAACTCGTCGGGATGTGCCTGCTCGACGAGCCCCAGGGCGACGTCTACCGGATGCACGACCTGATCAGGGAGTTCGCCCTGGACAGGGCGACGTCGGAGTTCGACGGGGCCACGGCGGACCGGTCCAGGGCCCGCCTGGCCGAGTACTACCTGGTGACGGCGCAGCACGCGGCCTCCCTCCTGGGGCCGCGCGTGCGGGACGCGGCCGAGGACGAGCGCCCCGGATACCGCACGGACCTCGGCGGCAGGGAGGACGCGGAGGGCTGGTTCTCCCTCCACCAGGAGAACCTCGCCGACACCATCGAGTACTTCGCCTCCAAGGACAACGAGGACCGCGCCTGGAAGATGGCCGAGGCCGTGTGGCGCTTCTACGCCCTCCACGGTGAGATGGGCCTGCTGGTCAGCTCGCACGAGCGCGCTCTCCAGATCAACAGCAAGCAGGGCAACCAGCGCGGCCGTGCCGTGACCCTCATCGGCCTGGGGATCGCCCACTACATCTCCGGTCGCTTCGAGGAGGCCATGGCCTACCTCACCGAGGCGCACGGCCTGCTGGAGTCGGTGGGGGACCGGAGAGGCATCATCCGCGCCCTGGGAAACCTCGGCATGGTCTACGAGAGGATGGGCCGCTTCGCGGACTCGGCCGCGGCCATCCAGGGGGTCCTGGACTACGCCTCGGAGCTCGGCAACGACCGGATCGAGGCCCTCCAGTGGGGAAACCTGGCCGTACTGCGCCAGACGCTCGGGGACCACCGGGAGGCGATCCGCTGCGCCGAGCAGGCGATCCTCAAGTCGGTGGAGGAGGACCAGGCCGAGACGCGGGTGGTGGCCAAGCGCGTGATCGGGGAGGCCAGGACCGGCCTGGGCGAACTGGAGCTCGCCTTCCGGGACCTCAACGAGGCGCTCGAACTCTCCCTGCGGCTGCGCCTGGTCGCCCACCAGATCTTCGTCCGCAACTCCCTCGGCCGGGCGTACCGGGCGGCGGAGTGCTGGGACGAGGCGATCGCGTCCCACACGGAGGCCCTGGCCCTCGCGGAGAAGTCCGGCGACCACAGCGGCGACGCCGAGATCCTCCACGACCTCGGTGTCACCTACGCGGTCGCGGGCCGGCCGGAGGAGGCGGCCGTCGAGCTGGAGAGGTCGCGGGCCGTCGCCGTCGACAGGAACGAGACGCACACGATCGCCTGCGCCGCCCTCGCCCTGGGCGGGCTGCCCGCACCCGCGGTGGCCCCGGACCGGGCCCACACGCTCCTCCGGGAGGCCGAGGAGATCTTCACGCAGCTGGGCCTGCCCGAGGCGGAGCAGGCGCGGGAGGCCCTCGCGGCCCTCTCCGAGACCCTCAGCTGACGATCCTCCGGAGCCCCCGCGCACGGCGCGGTCCCAGCCACCCGCCGCTGCGGCGCATGGACCACAGGGACAGGGTGACGGGCAGGAAGCGCACGGGCCGGGGCACCCGGGGGTACACCGCCCGGGTCACCCGCACGACCCGGTCGAAGCGGCGCTGCCGCGCGTCCGACCACGGGATGCGGAACTGCTCGCGCAGGTCCGGTGGGAGCAGCCCGCCGGTCAGCAGCAGCTGGGCCCTCATCAGCGGGCGCAGGGGCGCGGAGGCGGGGTGGAAGAGCTCCCGGGTGATGCTCCGTGCCTCCTCTCCCACGCGGAGAGCGCGCATGCCCGCCTCCCAGTAGGCGTCGAACTCCGCCGGGGTGGCGGGCCACTCCTCCTCCGGCAGGCCCAGCGCGGTGGCGAACGCCGACGCCTCGCGGAGGAAGGCGGCGTACTCCTCCGCACCGAGTTCCCCGAACACCATCGCGTTCAGCCGGGACGAGGAGTGGAACAGGGTGGCGGCCACCCACAGCAGCAGGTCGTGGTCGAGAGCCCGGTAGCCGGGGCCGGTCACCTTCTGGTGCATGGCTCGCACGATGGCGTGCAGGCGCCGCTTCTCCTCCTCGGTGCCGTAGATCGTGCCGTACACGAAGTAGAGCGTGCCGAGCAGGCGGGCGAACGGCCGGGACGCGAAGGAGCTGTGGTCGTGGACCCCGCGGGCGACGCTGGGGTGGGCGATCTGGAGCAGCACGGCGTAGCCCGCGCCGCCGAGCGCGCACGCCTCCCCGCCGGCCCGGCGCAGGGGTGTCTCATCGGATGATCGGCCCATGCCTCGGATGGTACGACAACGGGCCGTGCCCTGCGCGGGACGCGCGTCCGTCCGCCCGGCGGTACGCCCGGTCCGCGGCCGGGGTGGCAGGGCGGGCGCACGCTGTTCAGGGGCCGAGCGAGCGGAACACCCCGGGGCTGGTCAGGGCGTCGGTGTTGTCCGTGAACTGGTCGACCGCCCCCACCGGCGGCCGCCCCGCGAGCTCCGGGTCCGCCACCCGTGCCGACAGTGCGGTGGCGAACCGGGCGGCGTCGAGCACGGGCCAGGGGCGGTCGTGGAAGGGGCGGGGACGGGTGTCCAGGCGCTCGGCGAGACCTGTCCGGTTCTGCCTCTCGCCGACCAGGGCGCAGGCGTCGGCGAGCGCCGCGGGGTCCGCGTCCAGCGCCCCTGCCAGGAGCGGGGCGAGCCCGTCCGTCCCGGGAAGCCGGGAGAAGCCGCTGCCCAGCCACTTCGGGTACGGCGGGTAGTGCCGGGCGAGCAGCAGGGCCAGCCGCATGAGGTCGCGGACCAGGCGTGCGGCCACCACCCGCGCGCCGAGCCCGTCGCCCACCTCGGCGCAGCGGCCGACGAACGCCTCCTCCTGGGCGATCCGCTGCCACTGGCAGGCCAGCACGTACCTCCACACGTCGTCCGGGTACCAGTCCAGGGCCTGCCGGGACCGTGTGAGGTCGCCCGCCGAGTCGTGGAAGACGGCGCCGCCCACCGCCTCCGCCAACCGCTGCGTGGGGGTGGCGAGCCAGTCGCGGACGGACACCCCGGACCGGGGGTCGAAGCCCAGGTGGGCGCCGAACCAGGCGCCGGGGTCGACGACCTCCACCCGGTGGCGCCCGCCGGGGTGGCCGGCGTCCGGGAGCCATGTCTGCGGAGGGCCGTCGCCGGGGGCGAACCGGACGGGCCAGCCGCGCACCCGCTCGGGGAGGCGCTCCTCGAGCAGCTCCAGCACCCGGGACCTGGCGCCGGGGTCGGAGACGAAGAGCTGGAGGCGCGGTCCCCAGCCGTGGTCGGTGGAGCGCTCGGTGTCCAGTCCGAGGACCTCCGAGCCGGGACCCACCAGCGCGGCGGCGTACGGGAGGTCCGGGTGCTCGGCCCGGAGGAGCGGGGCGACCGCCTCCGAGTACAGGGCGCGGGACAGGTCGAGGCCGGGAAGGAAGTCTGGCGGCATGCCGGTGAGCCTAGACGGGCGCTGCCGTGGGGGCCACGGGGTTCGACCGGGTCCACCGCCCGCAGGCCGACGCGGTCCCGTCCCGGTGCGGGGCGAGAGGGGCCCGTGGGGCGGGGTAAGAAAATTATGTCTTCAAGGACAGGTCTGGTGCTGAACGTCCCACCTGGGGGCATTGGTATAGCAGTGACGCGGCAGACCGCGGCCCGATTCTGTTAAGTGTCTTTCCAGTTCATGGCTCTGGTGCCGCGGAGGCGATGGCAGGACCAGCCCGCGACCGGGCCGAATGGGCGGTCCCGGCGGTACGGGTGGGACGCGGTACCCCCTCGTAACAGGAGTCTTGACGTCCGGTTACGGGATGCTTACCGTCTTCCGCAACGGTTGGAGAGGACATTCCGGGGACGCCCGGAGTCTCCAGGACAGAGCTGTCCGACGTTCGCAGGGAATATCCGAGCCCTCGTGGACGCCCTCCGCCCCCCTGGACCGGAGACGGTCCGGGTCACCCCCGCTACGAGACCCGACCGGGCCGCAGGGCCGGCAGGGGATCGTGACCCGAACAGAAGGGCCCCCATGAAGACCCGCAACAGAATCCGCTCCGCCTCGGCCGTCGCCGCCGCCACCGCGATGATCTTCACCCTCATGCCCGCCGGCACCGCCGGCGCACACGGTTACGTCTCCGCCCCCGCCAGCCGCCAGGCGCAGTGCGCCGCCGGCGTCGTCGAGTGCGGTGACATCCAGTGGGAGCCGCAGAGCGTCGAGGGCCCCAAGGGCCTCACCGACTGTGCGGGCGGCAACAGCAGGTTCGCCGAGCTCAGGGACGACAGCCTCGGCTGGAACGTCACCGAGGTCGGTACCAACCTGACCTTCACCTGGACCCTCACCGCTATGCACTCCACCGCCACGTGGGAGTACTTCGTCGGCGGCCAGCGCGTCGCCAGCTTCAACGACAACGGCGCCCGCCCGCCGTCGACCGTCCGCCACAACGTGGACCTGTCCGGCTACAACGGACGCCAGAAGGTCCTCGCCGTGTGGAACGTCGCCGACACCCCCATGGCCTTCTACTCCTGCGTCGACGTCAACATCCGCAGCTAGCCCGAGCGGCTGCACCGGGGCCCCGGGCCCGGCCCACGGCCAGACCGGGGCCCGCCCCGTGTCCGGGCCCGGGTGGTCCGGGGCGCGGGCGCGCCGACGAGCGGCCGGCTGAACCGTCCACACATGGCAACTACGGCGCGACAGTGCACAACAGTGCACGCGGGACAAAAAAAGAGTGGCCACCCAGTAGCGTCTATCTACTAGGTGACCACCTTTGACCAGGGATAACGCTCCCTGGTCACTTGTCGGGGTGGCGGGATTTGAACCCACGACCTCTTCCCGTACCGGGGCCCTCCAGTGGCCTGTGGTCGGACCCCGGAAACCGGTTCTGACCTGGGTCTTCGTCCCGGACGCTTCTCACCGCTTCCGGGCCTCTCCCGGAGCCATGTGCACTGAATGTGCATTGCTCTTGACTCCAGCCACAGGACGTCCGCCCCAGGTGAGCTGGCCTGTCCCGCACGCTTGAACCACGCTCCCTCAGCCCCAGTCTTCGGCAACCATCGTCTTCGGTCCAGGGTGCCCGATGGTGCCGGGGCCGGCACCCCAGACAGACCGTGCCGCGCCATCGGGTGCGTCGGGGCCCGAACACGTCATCAGCTTAAAAAGCCGAGAACCCTGTGCGCAGGCGACCCCGCACTTCTTCTACCTGGGAGTACACCGTTCCTCTCCCTGTGACTCCCCGTGTTTCCCCCCTGGTGACCATCCCGTGTAGCACGGAACCATGACGGCCCTCGGCTGAAGATTTTGCTGAGAGTGATGGCAGAAGAACGCAGGGGAGTGAAAAACGCTGACGCGTGAGGGGCTCTATCACATCTGGGATGAAGCAGTTGCTCTGAAAAAGTCTGTGAAGCTGTCAGGTTCTGCTCCTATGCTTCATGTCATGACTGTCACCGCTAGGCGCGAACTCGTGAGCCCTGCAACTCGCAATGCCTTCCGATCTCTCGCCACAGACCTGACCATACGGATTGTGGCTGAGCTATGGGAGGATCATGGGTTTGCTCCCATCCCTCCAGACGAGCTGAAATACCAGGACTCAGGCCAGCGGCGGACCGTATTCATGCTTTACGCTGAGGGAGTTGACTGGTCAGATCCGAACCACGTTCGGCGCGCTCTCCTGGTTTTCGAGGATTTTATTCGTGCTTATGGCAGCCCTGACGAACAAGGAATGCCGAAGTGGCTGGACGATATCAGAGTGCGTTTGGAGCGGGATGGATTTGCACTGGAAAGTGATGGGAAAATATCCTGGTCTAATCCTCCTGTGCTGGTCCGCGACCTTAGTGGCTTAAGCGAAGCCTCCGGTATCATGATTGAACTAGAACGCATTCGGAGGGATTTGATTGACGACCCCTCTGGGGCTATTGGTGCCTCCAAGCAACTTATCGAGGCAACAGCCAAAACCGCTCTTCGGGAGTTGGCCATCGAGGTTGACCGAAATGCTGCGCTCCCAACTCTGATCAGCGCGGTTCAAAAGGCATTGAAGCTCGATGCTGGATCAGCTCCTGACGGGCCTGATGGTAGTAAGGCTGTAAAGAAGATACTTTCAGGTTCGGTGAATATTGCAGTTGGAGTTGCTGAACTGCGTAACCAAGGATTCGGCAGTGGGCATGGTCAGGTTATCGCACCGCCCGGACTTGGCGTGCGCCATGCTCGCCTGACCGTCAATGCAGCCGTGACCTGGTGCGAGTTGATTCTCGACACACTCTCTGACCCTGCTGCTCCGTGGCGCGGTGCCAAAGCCTGAGTGCTCCCGAAAGGAAACTGTCTCTTTTGGCTTTATAAGAGAAATAGGGGTGTCGCCCCAGAGGGAATAAATAAAGGGCTTATTGGAGCAAGTTCCAGAAAGACATACCAGTTGGCGTGCGCTGCCCGTTCAGGTGCTTCGCCTCAGCGGGCAGAAACTACGGTTTCGGTCTCACACGAGTTCTGGCGCGAACCTACTGAACCCATTGCACGTCCTGAGCGCGCCAGCTTCCGCGTGGGTTCGGGGAGTCCATGGGGGGCGCGAGACCCTTGGTTCCACTAGGGCTCAATAAAGGCTGCCGGCCGAGCGAGGGACCGGGCGGCAGCCCGCAGCCCTTGCCGGGCGGCGAGCCACTGCGACGGCGCGAGCGCCGTCGCCTTGATCCCATACAGATCAAATCAGCAAAGTAATATTCTCTACATTTCACCCAAGGCGGGATGTTCTTCGGAAAGTCGAGAGAAGTGAACTTCAGTTTTGGCGATTCGACCGATTTGATCTCGATGCTCAGTTATTCGGATAACAAACTCAGCCTCTTGGCCAATCTGCAAGGGTGTGGACCTAAGTTCGCTTTCGGAGAACGAAATCAAAACCGCAGGGGCATTCTTCCTGAGGCTTTTCTTTATTTTCACTTTGCCAGAGGTCTCAGAAATAATTATCTCCGAGACATAGCCTCTTACTATTTCTTCACGAGAAGTGGCTCGAGTCTGCCCTATTTTGGCCATGTTTTCTCGCCCTCGCCTTGTCAGTCGACTACTCCGCACCGTTCCGTCTGTCGCTGACCAGGTGAATTGGGCCTCCAGGTCCCTCTTGTCGAGGGCTTCCACGAAGCGCTCCATGCCTTCGATTGTGGAATCCTTTTTAGCCCAGCGCGATATTCCATCACCTTCTTCCGTTGCGTCAACAAATTTGATCATTTCACGCACCGCAAAATCGACAGAATCTGTAGTTTCGAAATTCAGATATACTTCATCTCTCGTATCATCAAATGCGGGGCTAGTCTTTTTTGGCCGCAGATGAAGTACGGTGCTACCTGAAGAAACTCCAAATAGTTCGAGTTCAACGTCAGAGGAGGAAGATCCCCTTATTATTTCTCGAATTGGACGAAGGAGATTGTCACTGTCACCCACTTCCAAGGCGCCCTTCGCACTTTCTCCGGAAAGTCGAATTGTGAGCTCTTCTTCTAATGTTGCAGTGGGATCCATTGACTGCATTGAATCTAGAAGATTCAAGCGTCGCTGAGTCTCAATTTCGTCCGATGTAAGAGGGGGTTCTTCTAGCAAGCCATTGAGCCTGTCGTTAATCTTTTCCCCATGACGCCTTTTAGCGCGGCTACGCCAGCTCTCTGTCACAGCTGCACCTCCAGGTAGCCTCGCCTTTGCTTGGCGCTCTCCTCAGTTGCCGCTACCTTCTCCCCATCGGGACTGCAGCGCTGCAACCAGTCATCGAACATTCCCCGCTGCTCAAAGTATTTGCGCTCATCAATCTGGTCGTCCTGCAAGCTAAAGCTGTTCGGCACGGGGCGATAGCTGAGCATGTGAGGGTCGAGCTTGAACTCCTTCTGCATCCTCCTTCGGTTGAAGGCTCGAGTCAACCACTTTGCATCATTTTTTACTTTTCGCCCTCTTTGTCCGTTATTGAACGCCGAAGCGCGCAGCAGCTCCTCAGCCTTACCGTCCACGAAGACCACGATGTCGATGTCGTTGGGGTTGAGCTTGCTACTCACGTAGCTACCCCCCATCCATAGATGACGAACCAGAGGGGAGCCGTCCAGTAGCTCAGAGTAGCGATCCCCGAGCTCTACGAAAGTGAAGAGGTATTCTTCGAGGTTCTCCCAGAGTTCCATGCGCGTCTCAGAGGCAAGGAACTGAGGGTCCTCGACGAGCATGGTCCGAGCCTGTTCCATGGTCACCTGGTACCGACCACACGGAAGGTAACGGTAAGGGGCGACACCTTGGAAGGTCTCGGTGAACTCCGGTAGCGCTCCAGCCATGAAACCCCATCGTCATGTGCAGTTCCCTCTGGCGAGCAAGGTTCCTGCGAGAGGGGAGATGGACATTCTTGCATGTCCACCCTCGCGGAACAGAATCGAGTGTTTTGTTCTGGTGTTTTCCGTATGAGGCGTACGTGGTCATTTGCGAACTTGCCTGGCATTCTTCCAGGTCAGCTCGAAGCTCTGACTGTAGGTGGAGGACATCGCCGGTGACGCAACGCGGTCCATCTCGACTACTGGTGACTTCGCGGCGGGAAGACCGTAGATGTGCTGGTTGACAAGAAGCTTCTTCTCCGTGAGATAGACGGAGTTGTACAGGACGGTTGAGTGCGTCCGGATCTCGATGCCGTCGGTGTCCAGGAGCGTTCGGAACAGCAGTAGTGCGTTGCTTGCCCTGGCGGACAGTGTGTCGCCTATCTGCTCGTCGTGTCCGCGTTGCTGTACCGGCTGGGACTCTGGGTCTCCGAGGAGGATGCGGGTCTTCACCCCGCCTCGGGCTCGCGCTCCCAGGAGTTCTAGGATGCCCGGGTCATCAGCTAAGAACAGGCCGCTGTAGACCAGGATGCCGATTTCTTGTTCCGCCTTGCCGAACAGGTCGTACCAGACTTCTCGCGGCACCTGCCAGCGGTGCGCGTAAACGCGGTGGGCGTGTTCGGACAGTGGGGCGCTGTCCTCGGTGGCCTGGCCCTGCTCCGGCCAGAGGTTTTCCTCATCGGACCTAAGTAGGTCGGCCAACGCCCAACGGTGCCGGGGGTAGGGACGTTGGCCGGAGAGCCAGCGGCGGACGGTCTTGGGGTCCACGCCGAGGCGTGCGGCCACGTCAGTCTCGGTGAGTTGGGCTGCGGCCAGGGCCTTGCGCAGTGCAGCGTTCACGGGAGTGCCCTCCGGAGTGCGGGGACCCGACGATAACAGAAGACGTCCCTAGACGTCCCTCAAGTTGTCCGATACGTGGTACACATGTCCGCTCACTCAGAGCATCGTTTCCGCATGTATGAGGGCTCCGGAGCATCCCACGATGTTGCCGTGAGCCCCGCCCGATCTAAGCGGGGAGGAACATGCGGAACCTGATCCGACACCTTTGGACACGCGGACCGACAGGACATCGGGGCGTCAGGCTCGTGAAGACGTCCGTGACGAAAGCTGCGGCACCATGAGTGCGAGCTACCTGAACCCCTCGACCTTGCTAGCAGTCCGCTTCCTGGCCACGGAGACGTTGCGCCACCGTCGGCCTCGGCGGGCCTCCAGGGTGCGGGCCTACAGCAACCCGTCCTCACCACTCCCGTCGGTTCCAACCGAAGGTGTGTTGGGCGCGGTCTTGGACGGCCTGCGTGGCGTGGGGGCGGCCTGGTGATGCCGCCCCTGTGTTCAGAGAGCCGCCTGGACGGATCCGGATGTCGCCGCACCTGTGTCCTTGAACGAGGCCACGAAGGTGACCACCAGGACCTCAAGGGTGAGTACTGGGAGCCCCCGGGGCTGACTTTGGCGCGGTTGAGCCAGACCTGGGGGCGCACCCACCAGATCGCGTGGACGGGCTCGTTCTGGGTAGCCACCGCCCACTCGCGCACATCTCCTTGGCGCACCGAGGTCGAACCCACGCCGGCCCAGCTGGAGGAACGGCTACGCACCAGGGGAAAGGTTCAGCCCGCGGTTCCGACTCCTCGGAGGTCGTTGTGATCAGCCCTGATGACGCACCCCTGACCGCTGAGGAAGAGGCGGCTGTGGAGCAGCAAGGCCGCTATCTGACCTGGCAGAACGAACAGGACACACGTCGCACCCGTTCGGCCCAGACCGGATACACCAAGCTACCCAAGGAGGGTGAGAGCACGTGAGCGAACCGCCGCCGCTGATGTCCGTGGCCGAAGAGCTGCTTACTCCAGGAGAAGTTGCCCGGATGTTCCGGGTGGACCCCAAAACGGTCCGCAAATGGGGGCAACTGGGGAGGTTGACCTCGGTACTCACCCCCGGCGGGCACCACCGTTACCGAGAGAACGAGGTCCTTGCCCTTCTCGACCGGGGCAGGACGACCGTCAACACTCCCCACTGATCTCAGCAAGATAAGGCTTCTGCGCGGTCGAAGTTCTCGGGCTTCCACCGTCTCTTCGACCGCGCAGCCGGGGCAGTCGTCCGGAGCTGATTGGTACTGCCCAGATCGACGACTGCGGGAGCAGCTCTTGAGTCGGTCACCTTTCACAGAACCTCAGTAGCCTTGGAGTGCCCTCAACTGCCCTCAACTGCCCTTGCACCTGCTCATGGCGTTAGCTATCGGAGGAATCCGTTTGAGTCCGCGCACCCCGTGGGGGACGTACCACCAGATCGCGGATGCCCTGCGCTCCCGCATCACCAGCAAGGAGCTGGCCCCGGGCGACGCGATCCCCTCCGAAGCCGCTCTGGGTAAGGAGTTCGGCGTCGCTCGCACGACGGTGCGCCGGGCCCTGGCCGAACTGGAGTCGGAGCGGTTGATCAGGGCCGTCCCGGGGACCGGCCGCGTCGTGTGCACCACCGAGGAACGCGAGAGCACCCCTGGTAACGGGCCCACTCCCTCCCAGTACCGGCGCATCGCCGCCGAACTGCGGGAGAGGATCGCCGGCGGTGACCTCGTCCCCGGGGACGCCCTGCCCAGTGAAGCCGCCCTCGTCCGCCAGTACGACGTCTCCCGGGGGACGGCCCGTCAAGCCCTCTCGGAGCTGGAGGGGACCGGGCTTGTCATCGCCGTCCACGGCAAGGGCCGGTTCGTTCAAGGGCCGGAAACGCCCGCAAGCTAGCCTGGTACATGTGGGACATGTTCACTGGGCGCGGGATCTCGCGCGAGAACTGCTCGAAGGACCGCTTCCCCGTCGCTGGGCGCACTCCCAGGGGGTAGCCGAACAGGCGCGCTCCCTGCGTGCGGTGCTCGGTGATGATGCCGACCTGGTCGAAGCCTCCGCCTGGCTGCACGACATCGGGTACTCCCCGGACCTGGCGACGACAGGCTTCCATCCCCTCGACGGGGCCCGGTACCTGCGCCGCGTCCAGGAAGCAGACGAGTCCCTGGTCTCCCTGGTCGCCTATCACTCCTGCGCCGTGGTCGAAGCCGAGGAACGCGGACTGCTGGCTCTCCTCAAGGACGAGTTCGACGCTCCCTCGGATGACCTGTTGGACGCCCTCACCTACTCGGACATGACCACCGGCCCGGACGGCACACACCTGCCTGTAGAGCGTCGGCTGTCGGAGATCCTGGAGCGCTACGCCCCCGAGGACCTGGTCCACCGCTCCATCACCCGCTCCTCACCGCTGTTGACGGCGTCGGTGCGATCCGTGGAACGGCGCCTGGCCGAGGTTCGATGACCGCTCACCCGATGTGGGTCGGGCCTCCGGCAAGGAAGTGCTCCACGCGAAGCCGCATGGACCGGTCCATCCGGTAGTCGGTCAGCTCGTGCTTGGGCACCCAGACGACTTCCTTGGACTCGTCGCTCGGTGTGGGCTCACCGGAGAGCGGACGCGCAGCGAACACCAGGGAGAACTCCTGCCGGGCCTCGCCGTCGCTCGTGTAGTAGATGATGTGCTTCGGGTCGCTGTAGATGCCGATGGTTCCAGTGATCTCGCAGTGGATCCCGGTCTCCTCCAACGTCTCCCGAACCGCAGCCGCGGGAACGGACTCGCCTAGGTCCAACGCGCCCCCGGGCACCGCCCAGTTGTCGTTGTCAGTCCGGCGAATCATCAGCACCTCGTCGCGCTCGTTGACCACGAACACGTTCACGGACGGGACGAGGCTGTTCGCCGCCGGGGCCTCGGGGTCGTCGTAGTAGTCAATCCGCTTGCCCATGCGTTCAGCCTTCCTCAGTCGAGCGGGGTCGCCTGCCCCCACACCTTCTCGTAGCTCTCCAGGTAGGTGCCGAACAGGGTCCCGCCAGGGATTTTGCGCAGGTGGAAGACCGGGGCCTCGGACGCCATGGCGCCGTACACGTGCGTGTTGACGATGAGCTGGTCGTCCGCACGGTAGAGCGAGTTGTACAGGGTCGTCCCGTGCAGGCGGAACTCCGTGCCCTCGACGGCGCGTAGCGACCGGTACAGCAGGATCACGTTCCGGATCTTCGCGGCCAGGAGTTCGTCTATGCCCTCGTCCCGGCCGCGCTGGGCGACCGCTTCGCTCTCGGGGTCCCCCAGCAGGAAGCGCACCCGCACGCCGGCCCTGGCCTTGTCCGCCAGCAGCTTGATCATGCTGGGGTCGTCCGCGAGGAAGAACCCGCTGAAGACCAGGATCGAGATCTCCTGCTGGGCGTTCTCGAAAACGCGCTTCCACAGGTCCTGCGGGACGCTCCACCGGTGCGGGTAGATCTCCACGATCTCGCTCTGTGAAGCGGCCTTGCTCTGGTCCGGGCTGAGCGCCTCCGGCCAGATGTAGGTCTCCTCCACGCCGAGGAAAGCCGCGACCGCGTAGCGGTGACGACGGTAGGGGGTGCGCCCCTGCGTGATCCAGCGCTCCACGCTCTTGGCGTCCACGCCGACCTCGTCGGCCACATGGGCCGGGGTGACCCCCCGCTGGAGCAGCGCGGCTCGCAACCTCTCGTTCGGCATGTACCTCAGGTTCGCAGGATGTCTGGGGACGCGCTCACATTATCGAGACGTCCTGAACACGTCCAGCCATGTAGTGATCTCGTCCCGGCCCTGCGGGCCACAGTGGGACCGTACCGAGAACCCGTCCAGGGGGCGGAGACGACAACAGCAGACCACGGCGTCCGGTGAACTCTGGTCGCCAGATTCGATACATGCTATACATGTATCGATCCTTGGTCGGGGAAGTCGGATCTGACTCCGACCAAAGGCTATGACCTGTGTGAACGATGAGAAAGGACTGGCCAGATGGCTATTCAGGGTGCGATGCCGGTGGCGTTCGGGACGGTGTTCCCGCACGGGGCGTTCGCGTTAGGGGTGGAGGCGATCACCGACTTCGAGACCAAGCGTCCGCAGACGGACAAGGACTCGGGGCTGCCGCTGTGGGCGGTGGACGTGATCGACGCCGATCCCGAAGCGCGGGGCAAGGCCAAGTCGGTGAAGGTCAAGGTCGCCGCCGAGGTGTGCCCCACGCTGCCGGACGAGGTTCCGGGGCTGCCGTTCCGACCGATCGAGTTCGAGTCCATGGCGGTCATGCCCTACGTGGACGACTCCGGTCGCCGCCCCCGGGTGGCGTACTCCCTGCGTGCCCGTGGCGTGAAGGCCCCCGGTGCTGGCGGTCTTCGCGCTCCGGCGGCCAAGGACGCTGCCTGACCCGCCACAAGAGATGAGACGGGGCGGCCTGGTGCGCCAACACCGAGCCGCCCCTGTGAACCCCCACCCGAACCCTGCGAAAGCTTCGTGAAGAGGTGTCTTCAGTATGTCCGATTACCCCACCGACCTGTCCGGCCTGAGCGGCCCGGAACTGGTCCGCCTGCTCCTGGACGCCACCAACCCCCCGCCCACCACCGACGCCGAACGGGCGGAGTTCTTCGACTTCAAGGCACGCGTGTTCGCGACCCTCGCCCACCGGGAGGAGAACCCCACCGCCGAGACGATCGCCGCCCGCGCCCGCTCCGACCGTGACCGGCTCCTGACCCGTATCGAGGACCAGAACCGGGGTGGTCGGTGATGCCTCAGTCCAAGGTGGGCTCCGCCCAGACCTCCCCGACCCTGCCCACCCCCGCCCACGGGGTGCGGTGGACGACCCCGATCGTGGAAACCCCCGGCATCGTGGTGCTGGGCTCATGGATCTGGCGCCTGATCCGGTTCCTGGTCACGCTGCCGTTCCGCTTCCCCGTCATGGTCGCCTGCCTGGCCTCCTCGGCGGGGGCCTGGTGGTGGTTTGCGTGGCCCGGCCTCGCCACCCTGTGGGGCCTGGCCGCTGCGGCCTCCCTGGCGTGGTGGCGCGCCTGGCCCGACACCTACCGCACCTGGGTGACCCTGCGCCTGCTCGCCTGGTGGCGCCACGTGTTCGTCTACCGGCGCCACTGGCAACCGGTCCTGGTCATCTCCGGGCTGGCCAAGTCCTACCAGGAACGCCGCTACCTGCCCCGCATCCGCCGCGTCACCTGCTCCGAATGGGCCGACCGCGTCAGCGTCACCCTGGTCGCTGGCACATCCCCGGTCGACTTCGAAACCCGAGTGGCTGAGCTGGCGCACGGGTTCACCGCCCCCTCCTGCCGGGTGGTCGTGAACGGTCCGAGGGACATCACCTTGGAGTTCCCCCGACGCGACACGTTGGCCGAACCCTTGGACGCCCTGGACGTCCCCGACACGGCGGACTTGACCGCGCTGCCCATCGGCCGCTGCGAGGACGGCTCACCCTGGCTGCTGCGCCTGCACGGAACCCACGTCCTCGCAGCCGGGGTGACCGGCTCGGGAAAGGGATCGGTGATCTGGTCGGCCGTGCGCGCGATGCTCCCCGCGATCGCTGACCGAACCGCGCAGGTGTGGGCGCTGGACCCCAAGCGCATGGAGCTGTCCTACGGAGGGGACCTGTTCGCCCACTACGCCGACGACGGCGAATCCGCGGTGGCGCTCCTCGAACTCGCCGTGGCCGACATGCAGAACCGGGCCCGACGCTACGCGGGCAAACAGCGCTGCCACGTGCCCGGCAGGAAGGACCCCTTCGTCCTGGTGGTGATCGACGAGGTCGCGTTCCTGACCGCTTACCACCCCGACCGTGACGTGCGCCGCCGCGCCGAGAACGCCATCGCCACCCTGACCTCACAGGGCCGCTCGGTCGGCTTCTCGGTCCTGGCCGCACTCCAGGACCCCCGCAAGGAGGTCATGAACCTGCGCAACCTGTTCCCCGACAAGGTCGCCCTGCGCCTGGACGAGGCATCACAGGTCGACATGATCCTCGGAGAAGGGGCCCGGGACCGGGGCGGCAACGCCCACCTGATCGACCCCACGCTGCCCGGGGTGGCTTACGTGCGTATGGAGACTTCTCCGGCCCCGGTACGGGTCCGCGCGGCCTACGTCTCGGACGAGGACATCACCGCTATGGCGAATGCCTACGGGGCGGACTCCTCCTCGGTGGGAGAGGTGGCCTGATGGGAGTTCGGCTTACGGAAGTATCGGACGGCTTCCAAAGCGATCCATATGACCGTGAACGCGGAGAAGATCACCGCGTTGAAGACGCGAAAGAACCCCACCAGGCCTTCGTCTTGGTACGGCATGGTGATCGCCAGCGGTACCCATATGAGTGCCGTCACCAGGTTCGCGATTCCGGCGATCCGCATGGGTGCTCCTTCTCCTCGACACCGTGGGGGTGGGCTGATGCCGACGCCTACCGGTAAGTCCACCCGGGCCGAACGACTCGCGCAACCGCTGGCCCGTGAGGTGGCCGAACAGGTCGCCGCCGACCACGGCGTGTGCATCCGCCCGGTGTCCCTTCGACGCACGAACATCGCCACCGGTGTCACCGAGGTGATCGACGTCCCCTGCGGGTCCACCCTGGAATCGCGCTGCCCTGCCTGCGCCCGTCGTAAGCGGTCGCTGCGGCGCACTCAGTGTGAAGAGGGCTGGCACCTGACCAACGAACCCGTCGTGGAACCCGACCCTCCGACTGAACAGCAACGAGCCTGGGTGGAACAGCGTGCGGAGGTGACCGCTGAACGGGACCGCCTCGCCTCCACGGGGGCGGCTTCGGCCGAGGACCTGGCAGCCCTGGACGCGGCCATTGCCGGGCTGGACGAGGACATCACCGCCTCCGGCTTGCGGGGTTCGATCACCCGCTCCGCCGACTCCCCGGGCTCTTCGGGTCCGCGCCGGGTGCGCTCGACCAAGCGCCGTCAGGACGCCCCGGATCTGCCCAAGCGGCCCATGACGAGAAAGACGGTCGGCCGTGCGTTCACCGATCCCGACTCCGGGAAGGTGTTCCGGCCCTCCCTGTTCATCACGCTCACGCTGGACTCCTACGGTCGGGTGCGCTCGGACGGCACCCCGGTCGACCCGTTCACGTACGACTACCGGCGGGCCGCTCGGGACACGCTGCACTTCTCCAAGTTGGTGGACCGGTTCGTGCAGAACCTGCGCCGGGTCGCCGGGTTCGATGTCCAGTACTTCGCGGCGGTGGAACCCCAACGACGCCTGGCGCCGCATCTGCACATGGCCACGCGCGGCACCCTGCCTCGGGCCGAACTGCGCCAGATCGCCGCCGCGACCTACCACCAGGTGTGGTGGCCGGCCGCCGACACCGTCCACTTCCAGGGCAACCACGTCCCCCTCTGGGACACCGATGCCGGGGTCTACCTCGACCCCACTACCGGGGAAGTCCTGCCCACGTGGGATGAGGCCCTGGACGATATCGACGCCGTTCCTGATCCTGAACCCTTCCACGTGGTCCGCTTCGGAAAGCAGGTGGACGCCAAGGGGGTCGTGGCCGGAACCGAGGACGCCGCCCGGTGCGTGCGCTACCTGGCCAAGTACCTGACCAAGGACATCGCCGACTGCCACGCGGCCGAGACGATCCGGCAGGAACAGCACGTGGACCGGCTCATGGAAACCCTGCGCTTCGAGCCCTGCTCGCCCCGCTGCGCCAACTGGCTGCGCTACGGCATCCAGCCCCAGGACCCCAAAGCCGGTCTGCGGCCCGGGTTCTGCCGCTCCAAGGCCCACCGCCGCGAACACCTGGGCTACGCCGGACGCCGCGTCCTGGTCTCCCGCAAGTGGTCCGGCAAGACCCTGGCCGACCACAAAGCCGACCGACTCACCTGGGTTCTGAACGCCCTGGGAATCGACCCCGTCAACGAGGACCAGGGCGACGAGGACAACCCGACTCCTCCGGCACTGGCCCCGGTTGCCTCCGGCTCCTTCGAGTGGGAGCTGGCCAGACCCACCGACCCCGACGTCGCCCCGCGCGAACGCCGCCTGCTCCGGGCGGTCGGCGAAACCCTCCGACGCCGGGCACAGCTCGATGCCGCACGCCAGAACGCTCATTCGGCAACCGACGAGACGAGGGCCGCATGACCACACCCACCGCCCCCTTCCCCCGTCCCGAACCGGGTCTGTGGTCGGTCACCGAGACCGCCGCCTACCTCCGTATCCCGCCCAAGACGCTCTACGAGTGGCGCTACAAGGGCGACGGACCGCCCTCTCACCGCGTGGGCCGCTACGTGCGCTACGTGCCCGCTGAGGTCCACGCGTGGGTCACCTCCCGCTGACTACTCCACCCGATTGAAAGGACATCTCCGATGGCTCGCGCGTGGGTCTACGACCGCACCAGGGACAAGGCGTATGTGGAAGCGGTGAAGAAGGCCAAGGAAGCCAAGCGCACCCCGCCCGCCCGGTGGATGGTCCGCTACTACGACCCTTCCGGTAGGACCAAGAGCGCCGGCACCTTCAAGAAGAAGCCGGACGCCGAGAAGAAGCAGACCGAGATCGAGAACAGTCTGTACGAAGGCTCCTACCGGGACCCCTCGGCCTCGAAGGTCACCCTCGGGCAGATGGCCGAGAAGTGGCTGAGCACCCGTACCGACATCAAGCGCTCGACGTGGTGGAAGTACCGAGGCCTTCTCGACTCGCACGTTCTGCCGCGGTGGGGTGACCTTCCTCTTTCGGCAGTACACAACGAGGACGTGGCGGTGTGGGTGGCCGAACTTCAGAAGCCCAGGGAAGAGGGCGGGGCGAACCTGGGAGCCTCTCAGACCGGGCACGCGCACGGCGTGCTGTCCATGGTCCTTGAATGGTGTGTGCCGCGTCGGCTCCCGGCCAACCCGGCTCGTGGAGTTCCCCTGCCCAAGCCTTCCGAGGCCGAACACGTCTACCTCGACCACGTCCAAGTCGAAGCGCTCGCCTCTGCTGCGGGAGAGCTGCGGACCTCGTACGGGCAGATCGCCGCTGCTGCTCCCGTGAATCGTGCGCTCATCCTCCTTCTCGCCTACACGGGGCTGAGGTTCAACGAGGCTGTCGCTCTGCGAGTGGGGCGTGTGGATCTCGACCGGCGGCGCATCCGGGTGGTGGTGGCCTTCGCCGAGGTGGAGGGCAAGTTGGTCGAGCAGTCTCCGAAGACCGGGAAGAGCCGTACGGTCCCGGTCCCGCCGTCACTGGTGGAGGAACTGCGGCCGTTGATGCGGGGGCGCTCAGAGTCTGATCTGGTGTTCACCACCAGGCGGGGCGGAGAGGTGCGGCTTCGCAACTGGCGTAACCGGGAGTTCGGAAAGGCAGTGAAGGCTGTCGGGCTCGACGGTCGGGGGCTGACCCCGCACAAGTTGAGGCACACGGCCGCCTCACTGGCGATCGCCTCCGGGGCCGACGTCAAGGTGGTGCAGTCGATGCTCGGGCACGCCACGGCCACGATGACCCTCGACCGGTACGGGCACCTGTTTCCGGACCGCTTGGACGAGGTGGCCGAAGCGATGGACTCTGCTCGGCTGCGGGCGCTGGCTGCCTGAGATTCGGAAGGTGGGTCCGCGTCCATGTGCACTGAATGTGCAACGCGCCTGTGAGGGCTCCGGGATGGGAAAACGAAGAACGGGTGCCCACCTGTGTGGACACCCGTTCCTTTGTCGGGGTGGCGGGATTTGAACCCACGACCTCTTCGTCCCGAACGAAGCGCGCTGCCAAGCTGCGCTACACCCCGAAGCAACGAGCCCAAGTCTAGCGGACGTACGGAGTGCGCGCGAACGGGTTGCGGTCGGGACGGGGGAGGGGCCCGCCGTGGGTCAGGAGGGGGCCACGATGTCCAGCAGGGAGGCCTCCGGGCGGCAGCAGAACCGCACGGGGGCGTACGGGGAGGTGCCCAGGCCGCCGGAAACGTGCAGCCACGCGTCCGCGTACTCGTGGAGGCCCCACGCCCGCCGCCGGTCGATCCCGCAGTTGGTGACGAGCGTCCCGTAGAACGGCAGGCACAGCTGGCCGCCGTGGGTGTGCCCGGCCAGGAGCAGCTGGTAGCCGTCGGCGGCGAACCGGTCGAGGTTGGACGGTTCGGGGGAGTGGAGCACGCCCAGGCGCAGGTGCGCCGTCGGGTCGGCCGCCCCGGCGACCTTCTCGTAGCGGTCGAGCTTGATGTGCGAGTCGTGCACGCCGGCGAGGGCGACGTCGAGTTCGCCCGCCTTCAGCGAGCCCTTGCGGTTGTTCAGGTCCAGCCAGCCGGACGCGGACATGGCCGCGCCGAGCTCGCGCCAGGGCAGGTCCGGCACGCGGCGCTTGTTGTAGTCGGTCTTGCTGGTCCGCCAGAGGTAGCGGGCCGGGTTCTTCAGCTGGGGGGAGAACAGGTCGTTGGACCCGTACACGAACGCCCCGGGCCGGTCCAGCAGCGGCCCCAGGGCGTCGATGAACGGCCCCACCGCGTCCGGGTGGGCCAGCGAGTCGCCCGTGTTGACGACCAGGTCCGGCTCGTAGGCGTCCAGCCCGCGGATCCAGTCGATGAGCATCCTGCGGCCCGGCGTCAGGTGCGCGTCGGACAGGTGCAGGATGCGCAGGCGCGGGCTCCCCGGGGGGAGCAGGGGCAGTTCGTAGCGGCGCAGCCGGAACCAGTTGCGCTCGATCACCGAGGCATAGGTCAAGCCGGCGACCCCCACCGCGCCAGTGATCGCCGCCGCGCGCCCCACGCGGCGCAGGAGTTGTCTGTTGTCGACGCCCATCCGGCCCTCCTTCGTTGTAGGACCGATCGTCGCAGACCCGGGGCACCCCCGCGCGCAAACCGTTGGTGGCGCCGCCGGATACCGCCGTAGGATCGGTGCATGTCCGAACTCAAAGACCGCCTCAAGAACGACCTGACCACCGCCATGAAGGCGCGTGACAAGGTGCGCACCGGCACCCTCCGCATGGTCCTGGCGGCCATCTCGACCGAGGAGGCCGCGGGTTCCTCGCAGCGCTCCCTCGGCGACGACGAGATCATCAAGCTGCTGACCCGCGAGGCGAAGAAGCGCCGGGAGGCGGCCGAGGCGTTCGACACCGGCGGTCGGCCCGACCAGGCCGAGGCCGAGCGAGTCGAGAGCGCGGTCATCTCCGAGTACCTGCCCCGCCAGCTGACGGACGAAGAGCTCGCCGCGCTGGTGGCGGACGCCGTCGCCGAGACCGGCGCGGACAACCCCCGTGCGATGGGCCAGGTGATGAAGGTCCTCAACCCGAGGATCGCCGGCCGGGCCGAGGGCTCCCGCGTGGCGGCCGAGGTCAAGCGCCGGCTCGCCGGCTGACCGGTTCCCCGCCGGGGGTGCGGCCCGCTCGACGCGGGCGGGCCCCCGCGGCCGGGTCCGTCCCGTGGACGCGCGAGGGGGCGGCGGTGTCTCCACCGCCGCCCCCTCGTTCCGTCACAGGCCCGGGTCAGTCCCCGTCCCTGCCGTGGGGCAGGTGCGCGGGCTGCACGGGGAGCCAGTCCTCGTCGGGGCCCGTGCCGCTGGCGGTACCGCCGCCGTTGCTCAGGAACACGTTGACCGTGGCCCCCTCCGGGAGCCGCGTGCCCGGGTCGGGGTTGACCGCGGCCACCGAGCCCTCGGGCTCGCCGGACCGGACCCGGGTCTGGGACACGTTGACCGAGTAGCCCGCGGCCTGGAGGGCGGCCACCGCGTCGTTCTCCGGCTGGCCGACCACGTTGGGCACCCCGCCGTCGTCGCTGGCGGGGCTGGCCTCGTCGTCCGGCTCGGGAGCCCTGGGCCCGGAGGTCGATCCGAACCTGCCGGGAGCCGAGGGCAGCTGTTCCACCTCGACGCCCTCGTGGGCGCCGCGCATGGTCTCCTGCCAGATCGGCCCGGGGATCGTGGCGCCGTACACCACGCCGAAGTGCCGGTCGCCGATGGTGACGTTGCGCAGCGGGTGCTGCTGCGGGCCGCGCGGGTCGCCGACGAAGACGGCGCCGGCCATCTGCGGGGTGAACCCGGCGAACCAGGCCGCCGCCGAACCGTCGGTGGTACCGGTCTTGCCCGCCGTGGGACGGCCGATGCCGAGCGAGCTCGCCGTGCCGCCGTTGAAGGTCTGCGACAGCAGGTAGGCCACGCCGTCGGCGACATCCTCGTCGATCGCCCGCGAGCACTCCGGCTCGATGTCGATCGTGGTGCCCGACTGGCGGTCCTCGATCTGGGAGATGGCCTGCGGCTCGCAGTACATCCCGCCGGAGGCGAAGGTCGCGTAGGCGTTGGACACCCGGAGCGGGGAGACCTCCTCGCTGCCCAGCGTGAAGCTGCTGTTGGCGAGCGAGTTCTCGTTCTCCGTGAACTTGGTGCCGTCGGCGCGCTGGAGTCCGAGCGTCTCGGCCATCTCCATCACGTCGCAGATCCCCACCTGCCTCTGGAGCTGGGCGAAGTAGGTGTTGGACGACGCCTTGGTCCCGGAGACCATGTTGTGCGTGGTGTTGGACCTGGTGTCGCCCGAGTTGCTCGGTGTCCACGTGGCCAGGGTGCCGCCGTTGCAGCTGCGCTGGCCGGAGACGGACACGCTGGTGGGCGAGTTGAACGAGGTGCTGAAGGGGAGCCCCTCGTCCAGTGCCGCGGCGAGGGTGATCGCCTTGAAGGTCGACCCGGCCTGGAAGCCGCTGCTGCCGCCCCGGTCGGCGTCGGTCGCGAAGTTGATGGACGTCTCGCCGAGCTTGCTCTCGTCCGGCCCGTAGTTGCGGCTCTGGACCATGCCGAGGATGTGTCCGGTGCCGGGCTCGATGACCACCTCGGCGGCCACCTTGCGCGACTCGTTCTCGCGGGGGACCCACTTGTCGACGGCGGCCTGCCCGGCCTCCTGGGTCTGCGGGTCCAGGGTGGTGTGGATCTCCAGGCCCGCGGTGCGCAGCCAGCGCGCCCGCTCGGTCTCGTTGGGGCCGAAGCGCTCGTCCTGCTCGATCTCCTGGACGACGTAGTCGCAGAAGAAGGGCTGGTCGCTGGGCACGCACCCGTTGGGCGGGGTGTCCAGGTCCAGGTCCATGCCCTCGGCCTTGGCCTCCTCGGCCTCGGCCTCGGTGACGGCGCCGGTCGCCACCATGCGGTCCAGGACCACGTTGCGGCGCTCGATGGTCTGGTCGGGGAAGAACCGGGGGTTGTACAGGTAGGGGTAGCGGACCAGGCCGGCGATGGTCGCCGCCTGGTGCAGCTCCAGGTCGCTGGCGGGCACCTGGAAGAAGTGCTGGGCGGCGGACTCGACCCCGTACGCGCCGTCGCTGAAGTAGGCGATGTTCAGGTAGCCCTCGAGGATCTCGTCCTTGGACATCCTCTGCTCCAGGGCCACGGCGTAGCGCAGCTCCCGGATCTTGCGGGCGATGGACTCCTCACGCGCGTGGTCGAGCTCCTCCTGGGAGGTGGCCGCCTCGATCTGCACGTTCTTGACGTACTGCTGTGTGATGGAGGACGCGCCCTCGGTGTTGCCGCCCATGGTGCGCACTGCCGCGCGCAGGGTGCCGGACACGTCGAGGCCGCCGTGCTCGTAGAAGCGGGCGTCCTCGATGGCGAGGATGGCGTCGACCATGAGCGGTGAGACGTCGTCGAGTTCGACGAGCTCCCGGTTCTGGTCGAAGATCTCCGCGATGACGCCGCCCTCGCTGTCGTAGATCGTGGACCGCTGAGGGGGCGGCGGAGTCTCGAGGTTGCTGGGCATGTCCAGGAAGCCGCTGGCGACGTTGCGCGCGGTGATGCCCAGACCACCGACGGCAGGAAGGGCGAGCGCGGCGACGAGGAGGCCCGCGATGACGCCTACGACGACCAGTTGGCTGATTCTTTGAAGCAATGTCCCCTGACCCACCCCATCAGACTAAGTGACCACGGACGCGCACAGTGGTGCGATCTGAACCGGTTTGTGCGCGAGCGCGCTGAGATGCCCGCACTGTCGCGCGAGCGGTGCCCCCATGCCATCTTTTCACGGTTATCGCTGACCACTCGTTGCGCGGTTCGACGCAGCAGGGGATGCCGCCCATCCGACGCGGAGCGCTACCGCGTCCTTACGCAATGGCCCGAGCGGGCCATCTTCAGTGGGATGGGAAGTGGGTCGAGTGGGTTCTGTTGGTGCGGCGTCCGGATCCGTAATTTCTAGACGGCAGGGGTGGGCGTGGAACCACCGCACCCCACGCGGCAGCGGGAGCGTACCGTGTTCTTCCCACCCAACCAGAGCACGCGAGTGTCTGGAACCCCGGGAACCCCGCTGACGCACGATTCGGGTGCGCACACAGGGGAGTAGGGCACATGTGGACCAACCAGTGGACGACGATGGCACGTTGCCGAGAGGTCGACCCGGACGCTCTGTTCGTCCAGGGGGCGGCGCAGCACCGGGCCAAGCTCATCTGTCAGGAGTGCCCGGTGCGCACCGAGTGCCTGGCCGACGCCCTCGACAACCGGGTGGAGTTCGGTGTCTGGGGCGGGATGACCGAACGCGAGAGGCGGGCCCTGTTGCGCAAGCACCCCGGCGTCCCCGACTGGGGGCCGCTCCTGGAGGAGGCCCGCCGTGAGGGCGGGGGAGACCTCTCCCACTACGCGGACACCCTCGGCGCGGGCGTCGGCGAGCCCTCCGCCTGAACCCCGGCGCTAGCGTCCTCCTGCCGCGGCGGCGAGGGCGCCGCCGATCCGGCGCAGCCCCTCCAGATCGTGCACGTCCTCCGGCAGGGCGGCCACCTCGGCCACGCGCAGGTCCGGGTGGGAGGACAGCAGGGCGTCGCGCAGCCCGACCTCGCGCCCGCGCACACGGACCCGTTCCGCGTGCAGGCGCAGTGCGGCGGACGCCAGCGGGTGGACGCCCCCCTCCTCCAGCGAGGCGGCTGCGGACTCGGCGTCCGCCGCGCCCAGCGACGAGCCCGCGCCCTCCGGCAGGGGGTGGGTGCGGTTGACGACGACCCCGGCCAGCGGCATGGCGTCGCCGGCCAGCCGGTCCACGAAGTAGGAGGCCTCGCGCATCGCGTCCGTGTCGGGGACGGCGACCACCACGAACGCCGTCCCCGGTGTCCGGAGCAGGCGGTAGGTGCGCTCCGCCCGTTTCTGGAACCCGCCGAACACCGTGTCGAAGGCGGACACGAACGACCGCAGGTCGTCGAGGAACTGCTTCCCCACGATCCTCCCGATCGTCGAGGTCACCAGGTTGAACCCGGCCCCCAGCAGCCGGAAGGCGCCGGTGCTCGCCGGGGCGCTCAGGAACCTGATGAGCCTGCCGTCCAGGAACCGGCCCAGCCGCTCGGGCGCGTCGAGGAAGTCCAGCGCGGACCTGCTGGGCGGGGTGTCCACCACGATCAGGTCCCAGTCCCCCGACTGCCGCAGCTGTCCCAGCTTCTCCATGGCCATGTACTCCTGTGTGCCGGAGAAGCTGGTGGAGAGGGTCTGGTAGAAGGGGTTGGCGAGGATCTGCCGGGCCCGCTCCGGGTCCGCGTGCTCCTCCACGACCTCGTCGAAGGTCCGCTTCATGTCGAGCATCATCGCGTGCATGCTGCCCCGGGCGCCCTCGGGCAGGGGGACGGGGCGCGGGGTGTTGTCCAGCGCCTCCACTCCCATGGACTGGGCCAGGCGCCGCGCCGGGTCCACGGTGATCACGACGGGGTGGCGCCCGCGCTCCGCGGCGCGCAGCCCCAGTGCGGCGGCGGTGGTGGTCTTGCCGACCCCGCCGGCCCCGCAGCACACGATGATCCGCGTCCCCGGGTCGTCCAGGAGCGCGTCGGTGTCGAGTGCCTTCGCACCGGTCCCCCCGCGGTTCGCGCGGCCCTCGTCCTCCGGTCCCGGGTTCACCGGCGCACCCCCTGCTCGGCCAGCCGCCGTGTGAGTTCGTCCAGGGCCGCCCGGTCCACGCCCCCCGCGAGGAGGGGGAGCTCGAGGAGGGGGCGGCCCAGGTCCTCCAGGTCCGACCGCACGCGTCGCTCCAACCGGACCCGCAGGGCGTGCCCGCGCACCTCGCCGGCCAGGGAGGCGGCGAGCTCCCGCGGGTTCTCCACACGTGCCTCCCCGAACCCGGCGGCGAGCGCGTCGAGGTCCGGACCGCCGCTCGCGGCGGCCTCCAGGGACGCGTCGTCGAGGAGCGGGGGGCGTGCCATGTTCACCAGCACCATCCCCGCCGCGAGCCCCAGCTCGGAGATCTCCGCGATCCCGTCCCGGGTCTCCTGGGCGGGCATCTCCTCCAGGAGCGTCACGAAGTGCACCAGGGTCCGGTCGGAGCGGATGACCTCCATGACCTTGTCGGCGTGGTTGCGGATCGGGCCCACCCGGGCCAGCCCCGCCACCTCGGAGTTCACGTTGAGAAACTGGGAGATCCGCCCCGTCGGCGGGGCGTCCATCACCACGGCGTCGTAGTGGAAGGGCGCGGCCGGATCGGCGGCGGAGGGCCTGCGGCGCGCGCCCCGGCGGCGCCGCACCGCCTCGGTCGCCTTGCCGGTGAGCAGGACGTCGCGCAGCCCGGGGGCGATGGTGGTGGCGAAGTCCACGGCCCCGAGCCTGTTCAGCGCCTGCCCGGCCCGGCGCATGCCGTAGAACATCTCCAGGTACTCCAGGAGCGCCGCCTCGGCGTCGGCCGCCAGGACGGACACGCTCCCGCCGCCGGGGACGGAGAGCATCTCGCGCTCCTCGTAGGGGAGCGGCGGGCTGCCGAGGAGGGTCGCGACGCCCTGGCGCCCCTCCACCTCGACCAGGAGCACGCGGCCACCGTCCGCGGCCAGCGCCTGGGCCAGCGCCGCGGCGATCGTGGTCTTGCCGGTCCCGCCCTTCCCGGTGACGATGTGCAGTCGCGCTCCCGCGCACGCATCCCCCGGATGCTGTGGTCCGTGCTCACGATCACTCACCCCAGGGAGTCTATGTGGGCCTCCGGGGGCGGGTGGGAGGAGGCGTCTGTGTGGGCGGGGAGGAGCACGGGTGAGTAGTGTGGCGGCGTTGACGTGCGGCGCCCCGCCTCTGTGGCGGGACGCCGGTGACCGATAGGGGTTGGACGCATGAGCAAGTGGGAGTACCAGACGGTGGCGCTGCTGTCGCACGCCACCAAGCAGATCCTCGACAACTGGGGTTCCGACGGGTGGGAGCTCGTCTCCGTCGTGCCCGCCCCGCTCCCGGAGGGCACCGACCCGCGCAACCAGCAGTACGTCGCCTACATGAAGCGCCAGCTCTGATGGCCACCCCCGAGGAGCGGATCGCGGAGCTGGGCCTGACCCTGCCGGAGGTGGCGGCCCCGGTGGCCTCCTACACCCCGACGGTGCGCAGCGGGGCCCACGTGTACGTGTCCGGCCAGCTGCCGTTCGTGGAGGGCGAGCTGCCCGCCACGGGCAAGGTCGGCGCGGAGGTCACCCCGGAGGCCGCCCGCGATCTGGCCGCGCTCTGCGCGCTCAACGCCATCGCCGCGGTGCGCGCCGAGGTCGGCGAGCTGTCCGACGTGGTCAGGATCGTCAAGGTGGGCGGCTTCGTGGCCAGCACCCCCGACTTCACCGGCCAGCCCGGTGTGATCAACGGCGCCAGCGACCTGCTCGCCCGGGTCTTCGGCGACGCCGGGGTGCACGCCCGCGCGGCGGTCGGGGTGGCGGCCCTGCCGCTCGACTCCCCGGTCGAGGTCGACATGATCGTCGAGGTCCGCTGAGCGGTTCCCCGTGAGGCCGGGCAGGCCGCGCCGGTAGGCGGCGCGGCCTCCGGCCCCGAGACCCGGGAGGGTATGCCGATGCCGGAGCAGGGAGGGGCCGCCCGGCCCAGGCCGGCCGCCACGGTGATGCTGCTGCGCCCCGCGCGGGGCGGCGCGGCCCGGGGCGGGCGCGGGGAGGGGCCGATGGAGGTCCTGCTCATGCGCAGGGTCCGCTCCATGGGCTTCGCGCCGGGCGCCTACGTCTTCCCGGGCGGAGGAGTGGACGAGAGGGACGCCGACGGGGACCTTCCCTGGACCGGTCCTTCCCCGCGGGAGTGGGCGCGGACACTCGGCACCGACGTGCGGATGGCGCGTGCGCTGGTGTGCGCCGCCGTCCGCGAGACCTTCGAGGAGACCGGCGTGCTGCTGGCGAGCGCGCCGGAGCGCGCCGGGGAGCCGGCCATCACCCTCGACACGGCGTCCGAGGAGTGGGAGAGGGACCGGCTGGGGCTGATCGACCGCTCCCGCTCCTTCACGGGGGTGCTCTCCCGGCGCGGGCTGGTGCTCCGGTCGGAGTGGCTCCGGGCGTGGTCGCGCTGGATCACGCCCCGCGCCCAGCCGCGCCGCTACGACACCTGGTTCTTCGCCGCGGAGCTTCCGCCGGGCCAGGCCTCGCGCGACGTCGGCGGCGAGGCCGACCTCACGGCCTGGACCGATCCGTCCCTGGTCGCCCCGGAGTGGGCGGCGGGCCGCATGCCCATGCTGCCGCCCACGGTGGTCACGTGCGCCGAGCTCGCCGAGTGCCGGACCCTGGAGGGTGTACGGAAGGCGCGACGGGATATCGTCCCCTTTGAACCGGAAGTTCGGGAAGTCAACGGTCGGATCCGCGTCGTCGCCCCCGACGGGGTGGAGTACCCCCTGCCGAATCCCGGTGCGGCCCCGTGAGGGTGCGCACGTCACCGTGCGGACCGCGTGGCCGCGGGACGGGTTCCGGGGTTCGCCGCCCGCGGTCCTCCGGACCGGTCCGGTCTCGGCGATCGAAGCGAGGTGCGATGAGGATCGACGGTTCCGGGACGCTGCGCGCCAGTTGTGTGCTGTGCCCCAATCCTGGCCCGATGACGTTGGAGGGGACCAACACCTGGATCCTGCGCGAGCCCGGCGCCCGCGGGGTCGTGGTCGTGGACCCCGGCCCCCACGACGAGCGCCACCTGGAGAGGGTGGCGCGGACCGTGCAGGAGCAGGGCGCGCAGGTACAGATGGCGGTGGTCACCCACCGGCACCCCGACCACGCCGAGGGCGCCCGCTACTTCGCCGAGCTGACCGGGGCCCCCGTGCACGCGGTCGACCCGGAGGTGCGGGTCGGCGGCCACGGCCTGTCCGACGGCGACACCCTGGAGGCCGACGGCCTGGTACTGACGGTCGTCGCCACCCCCGGGCACACCGACGACTCGGTGAGCCTCCTGGTCGGCGCGGACAACGCCGTCCTGACCGGGGACACTGTCCTGGGGCACGGCACGACCGTGATCGACGGCGACGACGGCCTCGGCCCCTACATGGACTCGCTGTACAGGCTGCGGGACCTCGTGCGGGAGCAGGGTGTGCGCACACTCCTGCCCGGGCACGGACCGATCCTGACCGCGCCCGCGGAGGCGCTGTCCTCCTACATCGCGCACCGCGAGTCGCGCCTGGAGCAGGTCCGGGAGGCCGTGAACGCCGGCGCGACCGGGGTCGGCGCCGTCGTGGACCGTGTCTACCCCGACGTCGACGAGCAGATCCGGTTCGCCGCGGAGTCGTCGGTGCGCGCCCAGCTGCGCTACCTGGCCTCGCGCGGTGAGCTCCCGGCCGGCAACGAGCCGTAGCCCCGGGCGGACGGGCACCGCCCGGCAGGCGCGCGCACGGGGCCTGCCGGACCGCCGCCGAGGGGCGGCGCGCCGCGGGGTCCGGACAGCGCTGTGGCCGCCCACCCCGGGGGGAGAGCGGCCACACAGCGTGTCCGCCGGGCGCCCGTCCGGGCGCCGGAGGTTCTAGCGGGCCCGGCGGCGCATCCGCTCGACGTCGAGCAGGACGACGGCCTTGGCCTCGATGCGCAGCCAGCCGCGCAGCGCGAACTCGGCGAGCGCCTTGTTGACCGTCTCGCGCGAGGCGCCGACCAGCTGGGCGAGCTCCTCCTGGGTGAGGTCGTGGTGGACGTGCAGGCCGTCCTCGCCCTCCTTGCCGAACTTGTCGGCGAGCTCCAGGAGCGCCTTGGCCACACGGCCCGGCACGTCGGTGAAGACGAGGTCCGCCATCACGTCGTTGGTCCGGCGCAGCCTGGCCGCCAGTGCCTTGAGCAGCTGGAGCGAGACGTGCGGACGGCTCGACAGGAACGGGCGCAGGTCGTCGTGGCCCAGCCCGGCGAGCACCGAGTCGGTCACGGCGACGGCGCTCGCGGTGCGCGGGCGCGGGTCGAACAGCGACAGCTCACCGAACATCTCACTGGGGCCGAGCACCCCGAGCAGGTTCTCGCGGCCGTCCACGGCCGTACGGGTCAGCTTGACCTTCCCGCTGAGGATCACGTACAGGCGGTCGCCCTCGTCGCCCTCGCTGAACAGGGTCTGCCCGCGTCCGAGGCGTACCTCGCTCACCGATGAGCGGAGCGCCGCCGTGTCCTCCTCGTCGAGAGCCTCGAACAGAGGGGCCTTCCGCAGCACCTCGTTGATCTCGTCCACCACACGTCCTCCTCAGAACCTGACCGTCAACAGTGTGACGTATATCGCACCCGGGTGTGAAACCAGGTCGTTACCGCGGCTTGCCGCCGGGAGACCACGTGCCCACAACAGCCGACGTCAGCCCATGCGATCTTAGTCGTAATCAGCCTGTATCAAGGGCTGTCCGCGCCGCGCCATCGGACATTGGTTACATAATCCCGGTCACCGGCCGAAACGACGGCCGGCTCCCGGAAGCATGCCGAACTTTCGGTGAACACGGAGGCCCGCCCCGTCGGGACGCCTACCCTGTGACGATGCCCCGTGACACGCCAGACGCGCCGTCCGCGCCCGCGGAGAACCCCACGCCCACCGGCGAGAGCCGACTCGCGCTGGTCCGCCGCGCGCGCAGGATGTACCGGGAACTCGTCGAGCTCTACCCGGACGCCCACTGCGAACTGAACTTCACGACCCCGCTGGAACTGCTGGTCGCCACCATCCTGTCCGCGCAGTGCACGGACAAACGGGTCAACCAGGTCACTCCGGCGCTCTTCGCCCGCTACCCCGACGCCGAGGCCTACGCCTCGGCCCGGCGGGAGGAGATGGAGGAGGTCATCCGTCCGCTCGGCTTCTTCCGCGCCAAGACGAACAGTCTCATCGGGCTCGGTCAGGCGCTGTGCGAACAGCATGGCGGAGAGGTTCCGGGGAACCTCTCCGACCTGGTCAAACTACCCGGTGTAGGACGAAAAACCGCAAATGTACTGCTCGGTAATGCCTTCGATGTGCCCGGGATCACCGTGGACACCCATTTCGGGCGGTTGGTCCGCCGTTTCAAGTGGACGGACGAGGTCGACCCGGTGAAGGTCGAGCACGCGGTGGGCGACCTGTTCCCCCCGAGGGACTGGACGATGCTCTCCCACCGGGTGGTCTGGCACGGGCGGCGGGTCTGCCACGCCCGCAAGCCCGCCTGCGGCGCCTGCGACCTGGCCCGCTGGTGCCCCTCGTTCGGGGAGGGCCCGACGGATCCGGACACGGCCGCCGGGCTGCTGCGGATGCGCTCCTTCGCCTGACCCCGCCCCTGCGGCGGCCGGCCCGGAGACGGCGGACGGCGGGGGCGCCTGCGGCGCTTTGTACTCTGATGGTGTGATCGTTGACACCGGCGTCCCGACACGGCCGCCGCGTCCGCGCGGACGCCTCCGCCGCGCCGCCCCGCGGTACCGCCGCGACGCGGCGGCGGCCCCCTGCCGGGACGACCCCGGCGGTCCCACCGCCTCCGGGGACGCCGCGCCGGCCGGCGGCCCCGGAGACCGGGGCCCCGCGGGGGACGCGGCGCCCCCGGGAGCGGTTCCCGCGAGGGAGTCCCCGCACGGGACCGCCGGACACGGTTCCACCGCATGACGACCCGAGGGAGCGGTGCGGGCCCCGGGCCCCGCGCTCCCGGCCCGCCCAGGAAATCCCGGGAACATCCCGGTGCGGCCCGCGCCAGCGGCCGCACCGGTCCACCGACGGCGCGACAACCCCCGGAACAGGCTTCACGTATGAACCCGATCCCGCTCTGGCTCGCCGCGCTCGCGGACGCCGCCGAGACGATGACCGTGCCGGGCCCCATGCGGCCCCCCGCGAACGGCGGCCGCGAGTCGGCCGTCCTCATCCTCTTCGGCGTCGGACACAAGGGGCCGGACCTGCTCCTCATCCAGCGCAACGCCGGGCTGCGCCGCCACGCCGGGCAGCCGGCCTTCCCCGGCGGCCGGATCGAGCCCACGGACGCCTCCGTCGAGGCCGCGGCCCTCCGGGAGGCGGAGGAGGAGACCGGGGTGGTCCCCGCGGGCGTCGACGTCGTGGGACGCCTCCCCGAGCTGTACCTGAGCTTCAGCGACTTCCGGGTGGCCCCCGTCCTGGGCTGGTGGCGCGAGCCCTCCGAGGTGCGCCCCACCGACCTCGGCGAGGTCGCCGCGGTCTCCAGGGTCCCGGTCGCCGACCTCGCCGACCCGGCCAACCGGGTCATGGTGCGCTACGGGGGCGGGACCCGGTGGGGGCCGGGCTTCCGGGTCGACGGCATGCTCGTGTGGGGTTTCACCGGTGCGATCATCGACAGCCTGCTCACCATGGGCGGCTGGGAACTTCCTTGGCGCCACGAGGGTCTCACCGACGTGTTCGAAGCCACCCCGCAGGGCCTGCGGCCGGTCGGGTAGCGCTCATTCTTGGAGGGCATTGTGCTCGACGTGGTCCTGATCGTCCTGCTGCTGCTGTTCGCGGTGACCGGGTACCGCCAGGGTTTCATCGTCGGTGTCTTCAGTTTCGTGGGCTTCATCGGCGGGGGCGTCCTCGCCGCCCTGGCCGCCCCGGACCTGATCCAGGCGTGGGTGGAGGATCCCGGCCGACAGGCGCTCCTGGCCATCGCCGTGGTATTCCTGGCCGCCGCGCTCGGCCAGTTCCTGTGCTCCTACCTGGGCACCCTCGTCCGCAACAGGGTCACGTGGGACTCCGCCCGCGTCGTGGACGCCGTGGGCGGAGCCCTGGTCAGCGGGCTCTCGGTACTGCTCGTCGCCTGGTTCATCGGCAGCACGGTCGCGAACTCGGCGCTGCCGTTGGTGGCCGGCCAGGTCAAGGAGTCGCGCATCCTCCAGTCGGTGGACGCGCTCATGCCGGAGTCGGCCCACAGCGGCTTCTCCACGTTCCGCAGGGTCGTGGACCAGAGCGCGTTCCCACAGGTCTTCAGCGGCCTCGGGACCGGTGAGCTGGCCGAGGTCGAGCCGCCGGACCCGGACGTTCTCACCACCCCGGAGCTGATCGAGTCGAGCCGCAGCGTGGTCAAGGTCCTGGGGACCGCCCCGTCCTGCCAGCGCCGTGTGGAGGGGACCGGCTTCGCCTACGCCGAAGACCGGATCATGACCAACGCGCACGTCGTCGCCGGGGTGACCGACGACCTGCGGATCGTCACCCGGGAGGGCTACCAGCTCGACGCCACCCTGGTGCTGTTCGACGCGCAGCAGGACCTGGCGGTCCTCCACGTCCCGGGGCTGGACCTGGAGCCGCTGGAGTTCACGCACGAGGCCCCGCAGGGCGGGGACGCGGTGGTGGCCGGGTTCCCCCGCAACAGCGGCTTCACGGCCGTCCCCGCGCGCGTACGGGCCCGCCAGACGGCGCAGGGGCCGGACTTCTACCACTCGCAGCAGGTGAGCCGGGAGATCTACCAGGTGCGCGCGGTGGTGCGCCCCGGCAACTCCGGAGGCCCGCTCCTCGCCCCGGACGGCACCGTCTACGGGGTCGTGTTCGCCGCGGCCACGAACGAGCCGGAGACGGGTTACGTGCTCACCGCCGACGAGGTGGCGGAGAACGCGGGTTCGGGTCTGGAGTCCGCGGCGGAGGTCTCCTCCCAGACCTGCGACTGACCCCCGTCCCCAGGCGGACGCCGGGCCTTCACAGGACCCGCCCCCCACGGTTCACTGGATGTACAGGGGGACCGCCGCGGCGGCCGGCACGGTGCTGCCCGGGGTCCGCGGATCCGCGGACGCCCGCGGGGCCGTCCGCGGGGTCGCCCGCCCCGTGCGGCGGAGGCGCCACGCGGTGCGGCCCTCCCCGGGCCCCGACCCGTCACGCGCTCCGGCGACCGCGCCCCCGCACGCGAACGGGCGCCCTCCCCGCGGGGAGGGCGCCCGTTCGGACGTCTGTGGACCGGCCCTAGTTGGAGCTGGGGTCCGGCGTGTGCTCGTTCGTCAACGGCCAGCTCATGCGCACGACGGTGCCCCTGTCGCTGGGGTCGATCTTCACCTCGTCGGCGAGACCGGTGATGACCGCCAGGCCGAGGCCGGGGGAGAACCCGGAGATTCCGCCGGGAGGGGTGTCCTCACCGTCGAGGAAGAGCCCGTCCAGCATGGACGGGTTGACGGTCTCCACCGTGTCCTTCGCGGGGGCACGGTCGGAGACGACGACCTCGAAACGTTGTGTCGCGCTCCCGTTGGCGCGCAAGGCGGGGCTCGTGGCGTCGGTGCGGGAGTCCGGCCCCGGGTCAGGCCCGTTGCCGTCGATCAGCTGGAGCAGGATCGGCTGTGTGGGGCAGTGCAGCTTGTGTGCGGCCACCGCCCGGGAACACGCCTCACCGACCGCCAGCCTGATCTCGTCGATCGCTGAGGCGGCGATACCCGCCCGCCGTGCCACGGTCGCGGCCATGAGCCGCGCCGTGCGCACGTGGGCGGGAAGCGCGCTGATCGTGAGCGTGATGGTTGCCATCGCTCGCTCTGGGCTACTTCGCGGAACGCTTGTCGATGGCTTCCTGAACAGAGCCGTGGATACCGAAGACCTTGGTCAGACCGGTGATCCGGAAGATCTTCAGGATGCGCTCCTGGGTGCAGACCAGGTCGAGGGTCCCGTCGTGGGCCCGGACGCGCTTGAGCCCGCCCACAAGCACACCGAGGCCTGTCGAGTCCAGGAACTCCACCTTCTCCATGTTGACCACGAGGTGGAAGTTGCCCTTGTTGACCAGGTCGATCAGCAGCTCGCGGAGCCGGGGCGCGGTATAGACATCGATCTCACCCTCAACGACGACGATCTCGGTGTCGCCCTCGGTGTAATGATCAAGCTTCAAGTCCACTAGTCCTCCAGCGCCGAACCGCGAAAAAATCGCGAATGATCTCTGCCGGGCGTTACCCCACCAGCACGCATTCAACCACGGGTGTCGAGTGCGTCTTCCTGTGATGCACAGAAAAACCGTGACACCGCGCCACTCTTCCCCCGGATGTCACACTGAAACCGATGTCCCAGTGCGACACCCTTCGTCTGAGGGCGTCATGACTACCGAACACGCGCCTGTGAGGAGGGGTCTCGGATGAGGCGATCGGAGCCCGTGCTCCCCGGTGTGTGGCGTGACGATACCCGGTACCCGCAGGTGACCCACATCGAGCATGTGGCCCGCAACGAGGGAGTGGGCGGGGAGTGGCCGGAATGGGCCGCGCCCCACCTGGTCGGACGGCTCTCCGAGCTGGGGATCACACGACCGTGGTCCCACCAGGTTGAAGCCGCCGACCTCGCACGCTCGGGCCGTGATGTGATCATAGCCACGGGTACCGCCTCGGGGAAGTCACTCGGCTTCCTCATACCCGCTGTGGACGCCGTCGACGCGGGCGGGACCGTGCTCTACCTCTCCCCGACCAAGGCGCTCGCCCAGGACCAGTTGCGGTGGATATCGGACCTGGCTCTCGCGGGCATGCGTGCGGCCGTATACGACGGCGACACGAGCGTCGAGGAGCGGTCCTGGGTACGCGAGCACGGCAACTACGTGCTCACCAACCCGGACATGCTGCACCACGGGATCCTCCCCCGCCACGGGGCGTGGTCGCGCTTCCTGCGCAGGCTGCGCTACGTGGTGGTCGACGAGGCGCACCGGTACCGCGGTGTCTTCGGCTCGCACGTCGCCCAGATCCTGCGGCGGCTGCGCAGGATCTGCGCCCGCTACCGGTCGGAACCGGTGTTCGTGCTGGCCTCGGCCACTTCCGGCAGCCCCGCGCAGAGCGCGACCCGGCTGACCGGCGTGCCCGTCACCGCGGTCAGCGAGGACGGGTCCCCGCGTCCGGGGCTGTCCGTCGCCCTCGTGGAGCCGGAGCTCACCGACCTGACCGGGGAGCAGGGGGCGCCCATCAGGCGGACGGCTCCGTCCCAGGCCGCTGAGATGCTCGCCGACCTGGTGCGGGACCGGGTGCGGACCCTCGTGTTCGTGCGTTCGCGGCAGGGCGCGGAGGTGGTCGCGCTGACCGCTCAGCGGCTCCTGTCGGAGCGGGGCGACCACGACCTGGCCGCCCGGGTTGCCGCCTACCGGGGCGGCTACCTGCCCTCGGAGCGGAGGGAGCTGGAGGAGGCCCTGAGGACGGGGGAGCTCCTGGGGCTGGCGAGCACCAACGCCCTGGAACTGGGCGTGGACATCAGCGGGCTCGACGCCGTCCTCATCGCCGGATGGCCGGGGACCCTGGCGTCCCTGTGGCAGCAGGCGGGACGGGCGGGGCGGCGCGGCGACGACGCCCTGGCGGTGTTCATCGCCCGGGACGACCCGTTGGACACGTACCTCGCGCACCACCCGGAGGCGATTTTCGGTCGCTCCGTGGAGGCCACCGTCCTTGACCCGGAAAACCCCCACATTCTGGGTCCGCACCTGTGTGCGGCCGCCCAGGAGCTACCGATCACGAAGGACGACTTCGCCCTCTTCGGAGAAACCACCGAGGAGCGCCTGGCCGATCTCGTGGAGCGGAAACTCTTGCGGAGGCGCCCACGGGGCTGGTTCTGGACCAGTAATGAACGGGCCAGCGACCTGGCCGATATCCGCGGGGCGGGCGGTCCCCCCGTGCAGATCGTGGACACCGGGAGCGGGCAGCTCCTCGGCGAGATCGACGAGGCCGCGTCCCACGGCACCGTGCACCCGGGCGCGGTGTACCTCCACCAGGGCTCCACGTACCTGGTGGACGACCTCGACCTGGACGAGGGGGTCGCACTGGTCCACGGCGCCGAACCGCCGTACAGCACCTGGGCGCGCGACACCACGGACATCACCGTGCGCTCGGTGCTGCGCCAGGAGGAGTGGCCGAGCGGCGCGACCGCGTACTTCGGCGAGGTGGAGGTGGTCCGCCAGGTGGTGGGCTTCCTCAAGCGGGACGTGCGCACCGGCTCCGTCCTCGGGGAGCAGCCGCTCGAACTCCCCGAGCGCACGCTCCACACCCGCGCGGTGTGGTGGACCCTGCCCGCGGAGGGGGAGGCCCGGCTGCGCAAGGAGGACGTGGGCCTGCTGGGCGCCGCCCACGCGGCCGAGCACGCCGCGATCGGCATGCTCCCGCTGCTGGCGACCTGCGACCGCTCGGACATCGGCGGGGTGTCCACCGCCGTCCACGGCGACACGGGCAGGCTGACGGTGTTCGTCTACGACGGGTACGAGGGCGGCGCGGGCTTCGCCGAGCGGGGCTTCTCCGCGGCGCGCGAGTGGCTCACCGCGACCCGGGCCGCCATCGCCGACTGCGAGTGCGACCACGGGTGCCCCTCGTGCATCCAGTCGCCCAAGTGCGGCAACGGCAACGAGCCCCTGAGCAAGTCCGGTGCGCTGAGGCTGCTCGACGAGGTCCTCGGAGGGGACGGCGGCACGGGCGCGGAGGGCGCCTGAGAGCCGCCTTCCGGAGGAGGTGCGGGCCGTCCGCGGGCTGCGGGCGCCGGGTTCTCCGCGGCGCCGTCCGGGACCGGGTCGCAGGGCCGGCCCGTCCGGGACGGGACCGGGGAGCGCCGTGCCGACAGCCGCGGAGCCCGCGTGCCGGGGCGAGGGGCACGCCACAGGCGGGGGCCGTGCGCCGCCCGCCGGTGCGGGGCCACGGGCGGCCGGGTGCCGGGGAACGGGGCTCCCGCAGCCGGTGCGGGGCACCCGGGGTTTTCCACAGGCTGGGAAAGGGGCTTTCGGGACCGCACTCCGCCACCGGAACCTGGAATCGGGCGCCGACACCCCGTCCGCCCCTCACCAGGGAGGTTCCATGTTCGCTCTCACCGGCCCGCCACCCGCTCGCACCGCGCAGCCCGGAGGCGACGACGGGATGGCCACCGCCGAGTACGCGCTGTGCGCGGTCATCGGCGCCGCGTTCGCCGGCGTCCTCTACGTCATCATCACCAGCGGTGAGGTCAGGGAGGCCCTCACCGCGCTCGTGGTCGATGCGCTCAGCTCGGGGTTCTGACCGCGGATCGGTCACCGTGGAGGCGGCGCTTACGCTGCCCTCCCTGCTGCTCGTCCTGGCCGTGTCCTTCGGGGCCGTCCAGGCCGCCTCGGCCCAGCTCGCCTGCGCGGACGCCGCGCGGGTGGGGGCGCGTGCCCTCGCCCGGGGCGAACCCGACGACCGGGCCCGGAGCCTGGCGCTGACCGCCGCGCCCCGGGGCGCGGACGTCGGCCTGGCCGATGACGGGCACACAGCCCGCGTCACCGTACGGGTCGAGCTGCGGCTCGGCCCACTGGCGCCTCCCCTGGGGGTGGACGGCAGCGCCGCCGTCCTCCTCGAACCGGGGAGCTGACCACGTGCACTCCGACTCCGGCTCAGCCACCGTCTGGTGGGCGAGCCTGGGGGCCCTGCTCTGGTTCGTCACCCTCGCCGTCCTCGTGACGGCGGCGGCACGACTCGACCGGGACCGCGCCACCACCGCCGCCGATCTCGCCGCACTCGCGGCCGCCGCCCGACTCGTCCACGGCACGGAACGAGCCTGCGCGGAGGCCCGGGACACCGCAGAGGCCAACGAGGCCTCCCTCGAATCCTGCGTCATCACCGGCTCCACCGCAGAGGTGGTGGTCTCGGTCCCGTCGTCACTGGCGGACCGCGACGTCCTGGCGCGCGCCCGCGCCGGGCCGGTCCACGAAGCCGTCTCCAGCGAGGAAGTGGAATGAGCCCCGCCCCCGTCTCCGTACTGCTGTGCGCCCTCCTACTGGGAGCTCCTCCCCAGTCCGACGACCACGTCCCTCCGCCCTGCGCGGCCTCCGCCGAACCCGCCGAACCCGCCGTGCGCGACGGCGGTGCCGAGGACCCCGACCCCTGCGCCTCCCCATCGGCGAGCCCCACGCCCTCGCCCGCCGCCGGGGCCCGCCCGGCGGAGGCCTCGGTCGGTTCCGCCCGCCGGGCGGCGGCCGCTCCGCCGCCCGTGCACGAACCCGTCGTCCATTACACGGCGGAGGCCGCACCCCCCGCCACGACCTTCGCGCGTGCCGTGGGACACACCTCCACCGTGGTCCTGGTTCTGCTGGGCATCGCGGTGCTGGCGATGCGCCTGTCCGTCGGCTGGCCCCGCTTCCCCACCCCGTACCTCGGCCAGCGGCGCTTCGACCGGGAGGAGTACTGACACCGCGGGGTCCCGTCCGGGTCGGCCCCGGGCGGGACCCCGCGGACGGGTCCTGGGGTCGGGTCCCGCCCGGGCGTGTGCCCCGCACCGCCGCCCCCGCCCGGACGACCTGCGCACACCCCCCGCACAGCGGGTGCGGAACCCTCGTACCCTCCGGTGTATGGGACACCGACACCCGAGCAGGCTCAAGAACTCCGAGGTGGGCCACGCGCGCGCCCGCTGGCTCCTGCGGGCCGAGCTTGCCGGGTGCGAGGAGTGCCGCGGGGAGGGCGACCGGGAGGCGCTGGCCGACCTGGCCTCGGAGGGCGTCTTCGACTCGCTGCTCACCGGTTTCGTGCTCGCGCGTGTGCAGCAGTGGCGTGTGCCCGGCCGATCCCCCCGGTACCCGGCCACGGTGTACCGCCTCGCGCCCGTCGACGAACGGGACTTCTGGCGGGAGCCCACCCAGCACTGCATGAGGGTGTGCACGGTCGCGGGAGCACGGGGGAGCAGTGTGGACACCGTGCCCGCGCTCCGCGAACTCCGGCTGATGTCCACGGCCGACCGCGCGTCCGTCCTGGACGACATCATCGACGGCCTCTGCGAGGACGAGGCCTGAGGTGGGGCCCGCGGACCGTCACGGGGCCCGGCGGGGCGCCGGACGAGGGGCCGGGACGGGTGACCCGAGCGGGGTCCGGTGCGGCCGCCGTCCTCGGACGCGCGGTCCCGGGGGTCCGTCCCGGGCTTCCGGGAGGGCCTCCTGCCGGGGCGGCAGCGCGCTCGGGGGAGAGTCAGCCCCCCAGCGCCCGGGAGAGCAGCTCGGCGGCCATCGGGACGATGCCGATCAGCACGAAGGCGGGAAGGAAGCACAGGCCCAGCGGCGCGACCACCAGCACCCCCAACCGCTCCACCCGCGCTGTCGCGCGGGTGCGCAGGGCACGCCGCAGGTCGACCACGTGGCGGTCCAGGAGGTCGGCGACCGGCGCGCCGGTGTCGGCGGCCCGGGCCAGGTCCCTTCCCGCCGCGGCCAGCGGGGCGGGAAGGGAGGAGCGGCTCCAGGCCGACGCCGGATCGGCCCCCAGCCGCAGCTGCTCGGCGACCGCTGACAGCTCCCCGCCCAGCCTTCCGCCCGCCGCCCCGGAGACCGCCGTGAGGCAGACGGGCAGGGTCGCCCCGGCGCGGATCCCCGAGGAGATGAGCCCGATCACCACGGGCAGGTCGGAGGTCACCGGGAGCCGGTCGGGTCGTTCCCCGGCACGGCGGGCCCGCACCCACAGCACGGCGCACCCCCCGGCCGCGACGACGCCGCCGACCGGGCCGAACAGGGTGGCCGACGCGGCCACCGCGAGCACGCCCGCCAGCGTCAGGGCCAGGGCCCGCAGAGGCAGACCGGTACGGAGGGGCGGCCCGCCCTCCGGCCCGGCGCCCGCCAGCCGTGCCCCCGGGGCGCCTCCCCGGCCCGTCGCCACCCACGCGGCGGCGGCGCCGAACAGCGCCGCGGTCACCACCGTCATCACGTCCACTCCCCTTCCACACCGTTTCCCGTACGGGGCCGTGGCCGCCCCGCCCCTCAGTCGGCCCCCACACCGCCTCCGCCCCGGCGGTCGCGGTCGTCCTCCCCCTCTCCGCACCCGGTCACGGTGGAGCTGTCGCGGAGCGCAGCATGCGCAGCGCCCACCAGAAACCCAGGAGGTCGAGGAACACGCCGCACACCAGGCAGGCCACCCCCAGCGGCGTCGTGAACAGGAACTCCAACGGCGACCCGCCGAGGCCGGAGGACATCAGCACCCCGGCCACCGGGAGGCACGTCAGGACGATCGCGGTCGTGCGCGGACCGCTCGTCCGCGCCTCCGCCTCGGCCCGCTGCTCCTCCTGTTCGGTGAGGTTGGCGGCCAGCGCGTCGACCACCTCGGCCGGCCCGGCGCCGGTGTCGGCCGCCACCTCCCAGCACACGGCCAGGTAGGCCAGCGCGCGCAGGTCCGGATCACGGGCGGCCTCGCGGCGCAGCGACTCCGCGTCGTCCACCGCGCCCACCAGCGGTCCGGCCTCGGCGGCGGCGATCCGCAGCGCCTCCTGCGGGGGCTGCCCGGCACGCAGTTCGGCGGCCAGGACCCGGCACAGCACGACCACGGCCCGCCGGCGTTCGGAGGCCTTCCCGGGACGGGGCACCAGGGACCGCGGGCCCTCCCCGCGCACAGGGCGCCGCGGTCGGTCCAGTACGGCGCCCAGGCGGATGCGCTGAGGCGCCGGGACCGCGAACAGCAGGACCAGGAGCCCCGCGCACGCCGCGCACACCGCCAGCGCGGTCATCGCTGTCGCCACCCGTCGCCCAGCCGGGCCGCCACCTCCTCGGCCCCGGGGTGCTCCCGGCAGGAGCCGTCCCGGCCGAACGACACCGCGGGCACCGCGTGCACGAGCCCGGCCGGGTCGCGGCGCAGCACCCGGAGTTCGGCGAGGCGACGGGTTCCGGCGTCCCGGACCAGGTGCACGACCATGACCCTGGTGGCGGCCAGCTGGCTGTGCACCGCGGCCCGGTCGAGCCCGGCACCGCAGCCGAGCGCCTCCACCCGGGCGGGGACGTCCCCGGCGCCGTTGGCGTGGAGGGTGCCGGCGCCGCCTTCGTGACCGGTGTTGAGGGCTCCCAGCAGGGACACGATCTCCGGCCCGCGCGCCTCGCCCACCACCAGCCGGTCGGGCCGCATCCGCAGGGCCTGCCGCACCAGGACCTCCAGGGACACCTCTCCGCTCCCCTCGATGTTGGCCGGGCGGGTCTGGAGCCGCACCACGTGCGGGTGGTCGGGGCGGAGCTCGGGGGAGTCCTCGGCGAGCACGAGGCGCTCACCCGGGTCCACGAGGGACAGGAGGCTCGACAGCAGCGTGGTCTTGCCGGTACCCGTTCCGCCGCTCACGAGGAAGGCCGCACGGGACGCCACGAGCGCCCGCAGCAGGGCCGCGCCGCGACCGGTGACAGTGCCGTGTTCGGTGAGGCGCTCCAGGGAGAACACCCGCCGGGGCGGCAGGCGCAGGGACACGCAGGCGCCGCCGGGGGACACCGGGGGCAGCACCGCGTGCAGGCGGGCACCGCTCGGGAGCCTGGCGTCCACGTAGGGGACGGCGGCGTCCAGCCGCCGACCCGCCTGCGCGGCCAGCCGCTGGGCCAGCCGTCGGACCGCGTCCGCCGACTCGAACCGCACCCCGGCCCGCCGCAGGCCGCCGCCGTCGTCCACCCACACCTCGTCGGGCCCGTTGACGAGGATGTCGGTGACCCCGGAGGAGGACATGAGCTCCTCCAGCGGCCCCGCCCCGGACAGGTCGGCCGCCAGCCGCCGGGTCATGGACAGCACCTCGGTGTCGCCCAGCAGGCCTCCTTCGGCCCTCAGTGCCGCCGCGACGTTGGCCGGGCTCACCGGCGCCCCGGAAGCCACGAGGCGGTTGCGCACCGCCTCCACGAGCGGGCTCACGGGACGGGCTCCGGGAACGGGAGGGACGCCACCACGAGGTCGGCGAACCGGGCCAGGGGGGACCTGGGGTGGCGCGCGGGGACGTCTCCGGCCGCCAGGATCCGGTCGAGCCGGGGTTCCTGCGGCAGGTCCGCGCCGAGGTCGAGGCCGAGGGTGGACGCCACCACGTCGGCGCTCAGGTCGCCGCGGGCACCGCGCACCACGACCCGGACGGCCGCGGCCTCCTCCCGCAGCCGGGAGACCACCCGGGTCGCCGCCACGACCGAGGGCACGTCGGCCGGGACCACGACGAGCACGAGGTCGGAGCGGTTGAGGAACACGACGGTGGCGGGGTCGAACGAGCGCGGCAGGTCGGCCACCACCAGGTCGGCGCCGTCCCGCGCGCTGGACAGGGCGGAGCGGGCCGCGCCGACGGGCAGAGGGGCGGCGGGTCCCGGCTCGCGGGACCAGGTCAGCACCGAGACCCCGGGCGTGCCGGGCAGCCCCGCCCGCAGGTCCTGCCAGCGGACGCGGCCGCGGCGCCGGACGAGGTCGCCCCAGCCGGTGCGCCGCTCGGGCGCGCGCGGCGGGGCGCCGTCGCAGCCGAGGTAGAGGTCGGATCCGCATCCGAGGGGGTCGGCGTCGAGGAGGGCGGTGTCCCGGTCGGCGCGGGCGCCCGCGAGGGCGAGGGCGACCGCGAGGAGGCTGGTACCGGCTCCGCCGCGCCCTCCGATCACCGACACGGTGGGGGCCGGGGCGGAGGTGGGCGACGCCGCCCGGGTGAGGAGGTCCACCAGCACGGGCTCGTCCCTGGGCAGGAGGAGCGTGCCGGGTCCTTCGGTGGCCGTTGCGCCTCCGTGGGCCGGGTCCTGACCGTACGGGCGGCCCTCCCGGCCGTGCGGGTCCTCGCCCCCGTCGGTGCGCGACACGAACACGTGGCGCCCCGGGGGAGGGTCGGCGGTGCGCAGGGAGGCGCGCAGCTCGGCGCCCACCACCACGAGCGGGGCGTGCCGCCACAGGCTCAGCGCCCGGTCGGGGGTGCGGGCGACGGCGACCTCGGTGGCGGCGGCGGTGGCCAGCCTGAGCAGGTCGTCGAGGAGGAGGGGGTCGGCGGTCGCGATCAGCGGCAGGGGACGGGTGTCCATCGGACTCTCCGGGGGGTGGGGTCTTTCTTCGACCCTCCCCGACCGGAGCGCTCGTGAGAAGCCCCGGTCCGGGGCTGTGGACAACGCCGTCGGCGGCGCGCGGAGCGCAGAAGTCCGGAGCGGGGCGATGCGGGGGAGCCGACGGCGGCGTGCGACGTCGTCGGGGCGCGGAGCGCGGAAGCCCCGAGCGGGGCGCGCGGGGGTGCCACGGCGGGGCGGAGGAGGCCCACCTGGCGGGCGGGGTGCGTACACGGGGGCGAATACGCATGCCCGCCCGGCAGGCGGTGAGGAGCGGGCGCGGGGTCCGCCTCCGCAGGGGGAGCGAAGGCCGCCACGCGAGTTCCGGCCCTGGGGGGAGGACCGGGCCCGTCCTCCGGAAGGGCCTGTGGAGAGACGTGCTCCCACGACCGCCGAAAGACCTTTGTCGTCGGCGCCTCCCGGAAACCGGGCACCGGGGAACCGGGGCGGGTTTCGCGGCGGGGTTCTTCCGGTACGGCGGAACCCCTGGGCGACGACGGAACAGACGCTACCACGCGGTGCCGTGTATTGGTTCGGGAATCCAGGCGGAAAAGTCGGGTCAACCACCTTTTCCCAGAGGGGCGGCGGGCGTACAAAGAAAGCAGACGGTGGCTGAGAACCACCCCGACACGGCACCCGGGAACCCACGCACCACCCGGCCGCGTGTGGCCCGTCTAGGTCGGACAACCGGATGTACTGCCTGGCCAGACTATGGAAATGGTCGCTTGCTAACCCGGTGGAACGTGTCGCAGACGGCGCCCCGAGAGTCACGCGGGGCGCCGTTCCACGTGCTCGTCCGGGCGCGCCGGGCGACCCGCGGAAATGCGCGCCCGGCCGGATCGCCCGTGGCCAACAACGATTGTGTCACTGTTGGTCGATAAAGGAATGGTCGACGATTCAACCTTTTCGGGGGCTCACCCGCGTTTGAGGGCCTCGCAGGTCGCCAGTGAGTCCTGGGCCCCCGCCCGCACCGCCCGGCAGCAGTAGACGACCCATTCCGCGACGCCCTCGGGGGTGCCGCCCATGTAGCCGCGCAGGGCCGGTCCGTACTCGTCCCGCAAGGTCTGGTGGCCCAGCTCGGACGGCACCAGCGACTTCGGGTCCAGGCCCCGTTCGACCAGGGTCAGCCGCTCGGCCGCGCGCGCCACCAGGCCGTCGCCCCACCCGAACGGCCGGATCGCCATCAGTTCGCCGTGGACCAGCGCTGACGTCACCAGGGCCGGGACGGACGTGCGCGCGCCCAGTAGCGCGTACAGGCCCTCCAGCCGGGCGAGCGCCGCCTCCGGCGCGGGGGCGGGACCGAGTGAGAGCGGGTCCTCGACGCGCTCCCCCGCCAGCCGGGGTCGCCCCAGGGCGTCCTCGGAGACCGCCTCGGTCGCGGCGAGCGTGTGCAGACGGGCGAGGGCCTGGCGCGGCGCCTTCGGCCAGGTGTCGACGAGGGACCCCAGTTCGCCGGACACCCGCAGTGCCCCCTTGATGCGCGTGTCGTACACGTGCCCCTCGCGGATCTCCTCCATCGAGACCTCGGCGCCCTCCAGCGCCGCCGACGCGCACGCGCCGCGCAGTGCGGACTCCATGGACACGTCGCTGCTGCGACGTCGCAGGATGCGGTGCCCCAGCAGCCGGTCGACCAGGGTCCGCGTCTCGGCGACCGCGTCGCTCACACCGGGCAGGGCCGCGACGCGGGCCAGGGGGTCGGAAGGGGAGGCAGAAGTCGATTCGCTCACGGAGAACAACACTACGCGCCGGTAACACCGGCCGCCCCCTCCCCGGCGGGTAGGAGCGCACCGACCGCTCGTCGCTGACCGGCGACCGTTCACCGGCCGTTCGCCGCTCGCCCGCCGGTCCCCGGCGACGCGCTGCACCCCGGCTGTTCACGCGGTATGGACCGCATGATTAATTGGGTGTGAACCAGTCGACGTAAGGAGAATCACAGTGGCCGACAGCACTCCCCCGAGCCAGGAGACACTGTCCAACCTTCTCCACGAGACGCGCAGCTTCCCTCCACCGCCCGAACTCGCGGCCGAGGCCAACGTGAAGGCCGAGGCCTACGAGCGGGCCGCCGAGGACCGCCTCGGCTTCTGGGAGGAGCAGGCCCGCCGGTTGCAGTGGGAACACCCCTGGGACACCGTCCTGGACTGGGACCCGCCCTACGCCAAGTGGTTCGTCGGGGGCAAGCTCAACGCCTCCGTCAACTGCGTGGACCGCCATGTCGCCAACGGGCTGGGCGAGCGGGTCGCCTACCACTGGGAGGGCGAGCCGGGCGACACCCGCAGCATCACCTACGCGGAGCTGAAGGACATGGTCTCCCAGGCGGCCAACGCGATGACCGGCCTCGGGGTCGGCAAGGGCGACCGCGTCGCCATCTACATGCCGATGATCCCCGAGACCGTCGTCGCGATGCTCGCCTGCGCCCGCATCGGGGCCGTCCACATGGTCGTCTTCGGCGGCTTCTCCGTGGACGCGCTCGGCCAGCGGCTGGACGACAGCCGGGCCAAGCTGGTCGTGACCGCCGACGGCGGCTACCGGCGCGGCAAGGCCAGTGCCCTCAAGCCCGCCGTGGACGCCGCGGTCGCCGACCGGCCCGCCGTGGAGAACGTCCTCGTCGTCCGCCGCACCGGCCAGGACGTCGAGTGGACCGACCGCGACGTGTGGTGGCACGACGCCGTGGAGTCCCAGAGCACCGAGCACACCCCGGAGGCGCACGACGCCGAGGACCCGCTGTACATCATGTACACCAGCGGCACCACGGCGAAGCCGAAGGGCATCCTCCACACCACGGGCGGCTACCTCACCCAGGCGGCCTACACCCACTGGGCGGTGTTCGACCTCAAGGCCGAGACCGACGTCTACTGGTGCGCCGCCGACATCGGGTGGGTGACCGGCCACTCCTACATCGTGTACGGGCCGCTCGCCAACGCCGCGACCACCGTGCTGTACGAGGGCACCCCCGACACCCCGCACCGGGGCCGCTTCTGGGAGATCATCCAGAAGTACGGGGTCACCATCGCCTACATGGCGCCCACGGCGATTCGCACCTTCATGAAGTGGGGCGACGACATCCCCGCCGAATTCGACCTGTCCAGCCTGCGCGTCATCGGCTCGGTGGGCGAGCCCATCAACCCCGAGGCCTACATCTGGTACCGGGAGAACATCGGGGGCAACCGCACCCCGGTCGTGGACACCTGGTGGCAGACCGAGACCGGCGCCATCATGGTCAGCCCCCTGCCCGGCGTGACCTCCGGCAAGCCCGGCGCGGCCATGCGCGCCCTTCCCGGCATCGTGGCCGACGTGGTGGACGAGGCGGGCCGGTCCGTTCCCGACGGCGACGGCGGCTTCATCGTCATCCGTGAGCCGTGGCCGGCGATGCTCCGCGGCATCTGGGGCGACCCCCAGCGCTACGAGGACACCTACTGGTCGCGCTTCGAGGGCCTGTACTTCCCCGGCGACGGTGCGAAGAAGGACGAGGACGGCGACCTGTGGCTGCTGGGCCGCGTGGACGACGTCATGCTCGTCTCCGGCCACAACATCTCCACCACCGAGGTCGAGTCGGCGCTCGTCTCCCACCCGAGGGTGGCCGAGGCCGCCGTCGTCGGCGCCGCGGACAAGGTCACCGGCCAGGCGATCGTGGGCTTCGTGATCCTCCGCGACGGGGGCGAGGAGGTTCCGGAGGAGCTGGTCAAGGAACTCCGCAACCACGTCGGCACCTCGCTCGGCCCGATCGCCAAGCCCGCCCGGCTCCTGGCGGTGCCGGAGCTGCCCAAGACGCGCTCCGGCAAGATCATGCGGCGGCTCCTGCGCGACATCGCCGAGGAGCGGGCGGTCGGCGACACCTCGACGCTGACCGACTCCTCCATCATGGACGTGATCGCCAAGCAGCTGCCGTCCGCCCGCGGGGACGACTAGGACACGTGCCGCAGGCCCGTCACAGGACCTGCGGCGAGGCGCTCCGGCGGACGCGGCGCCCCGGCCCCGGCGAGGGCCGGGGCGCCGCCGTGTTCCGGCCGCGCGGCCGGGTGCGCACTCACCCCCGTGACGAAACGGACCTCTGCCGTTGTGCGTGCCGTGAGGGACATGGGTGGCGGGGCATGTGCGAGGATGCGGAGGATCATCCGCGTGTTCGGACCGAGAGAAGGGAACCCCCACGATGGTGGACAAGCCGGGTACCGGCGAGCCCGACGCCGCCGGCACCGACCGTTCCATCGGCGCGCTGGTCTCCGACGCCACCGACAACCTCTCCCGGCTGGTGCGGCTGGAGATCCAGCTCGCCAAGCTGGAGGCCAAGGCCGACGCGGCCAGGATCGGCAAGGGCGTCGCCGGGTTCGCGGTCGTCGCGGTCCTGGCCCACATCTTCGTCATCCTGCTCTCGGTGACCATCGCCTTCGCGCTCTACGAGCTGTTCGCGCTCCCGGCCTGGGCGTGCCTCGGCATCGTCACGCTGTTCTACCTGCTCCTCGCGGTGGTCTTCGGGCTGTACGGCCTCGTCAACTTCCGCAAGCGCCAGGGCCTCCAGCGCACCGCGCTGACCACCTCCCGCCTCGCCGGCATCCTGCGCGGCGAGATCCGGCCGCCCAGGACCGGTGACGACCTCGACACCGCCGGGGGCGCCGACACGGCCGGGGCCACCGCGGCGGCGCCGCGCTAGCCGAATACGGTGTTGGACGACTCCGCCGCCTACCTCGACGGCCCGTGGACGCACCGGACCGTCAAGGCCGCGGGCGCGCGCTTCCACGTGGCGGAGGCCGGTGAGGGCCCCCTCGTGCTCCTCCTTCACGGCTTCCCCCAGTTCTGGTGGGCGTGGCGGCACCAGCTGGGACCGCTCGCCGAGGCCGGGTTCCGCGCCGTCGCCGTCGACATGCGCGGCTACGGGGCCAGTGACAAGACCCCCCGCGGCTACGACCTCGTGACCCTCGCCCAGGACGCCGCAGGCCTGGTCCGGGCCCTGGGGTACGAGGACGCCGCGGTGGTGGGACACGGGGTGGGCGGACTCGTCGGCTGGACGATGACGGCCTACCACCCCGGTGCGGTACGCGCCCTGGCGGCGGTCTCCGCCCCGCACCCGCTGCGCACCGCGCGGATCGTCGCCTCGGGCGGACCCGGTGTCCGGCACATGCTCCGGGCGCAGGTGCCGATCCTTCCGGAGCACAGGCTCCTGGCCGACGGGTGCGTCCGCGTGGGCGACCTCCTGCGCGAGTGGTCGGCCCCCGGTTGGCCCGGCGCCGAGGCCGAGGAGGCCTACCGGCAGGCCTTCGCCATCCCGAAGGTCTCCCACTGCTCCCTGGAGTACCACCGCTGGATCTTCCGCTCGAGGTGGCGCCCGGACGGGCTCCGCTACAACGCGCGCATGCGGTCGCCCGTCCGCGTCCCCGTCCTCCAGCTCCACGGCGAGCTCGACCCGGTGTGCCCGCCCGAGGCGGCCCGCGCCTCCCGTCGCGCCGTCGCGGGGGCCCACCGCTGGGCGCCGATCCCGGGTGCGGGACACTTCCCGCACGAGGAACGCCCGGAGGAGGTCTCCCGCGAGCTCGTGGGGTGGCTGGGGAGGCTCGGCGGCGGACAGGTCGACGGAGCCCGGAAGGGCGACGGGGAACGGCGGTGAGGCAGTGATGGCGACGGAATCCGCGTCGGAGGGCCGGGACAGGTCCGGCCGGGACCGCGACGAGACCGGGCGCGCGCAGAACCAGCGCCCCCGCGACCGCTACGGGCGGCCGCTCCCGCACGGGAGCGCGGGCGAGGTCGACCGGGTGCCCGACGACGCCGTGTTCTCCGCCGCCGAAGGCCTGTCGGAGGCCCAGCGGCTGCTCGACGGAGGGTACGCCTTCACCGCCCACGAGGTTCTCGAAGCCGTGTGGAAGTCCTCGCCCGAGCCCGAGAGGGAGCTGTGGCGGGGCCTCGCCCAGGTGGCCGTGGGCGTCACCCACGCCCAGCGCGGGAACGGCGTCGGCGCCGCGCGCCTGCTGAGGCGGGGCGCGGACCGGGTGGAGGGGTTCGGTCCGGACGCCCCGCACGGGGTGGACACGGCCGGCGTGGCGGCCTTCGCCCGGGGGCTGGCGGACGACCTGGACGCCGGCCGGGCGGAGCGGGGCGATGCGATCGACCCGGCGGGGATGCGCCTGCTAGGGGAGTAGGCGGGCGGCGCCGGGGGCTGCGGCCCGGGACCGCGCCGCCCCGGACGGCGCACGACGGCACGGAGGCCCTCCAGGGGAGAACCGTGTTCTCTCGTGGCCACGGATACCAGTGTGGCTGATGAGGCTAATTCCCGTTTCATTCCTTTATGTGTGTTTTAGCGTTAACATAGCATTAATGCATTATGCGATGTTATTCAAGCCGAAAATCCCCGATAAGGAAAATTATCCCGCTTCTGGGATCACCGTAAGATCACATCTTTGGTTTGTCTTGGGGAAATCCCGAAACGACACTCACCTTTATTCGGGATCGTGCGTAGAATCCCCGGATCACCGCCCGTGAGCGAGCAGCGCGGACGGTGTGCACCACAACCAAAGGTGGCACCGCTTCGACCCCGCCAAGCGTGCTGTCGGGCCAGCTCAGGCTCCTTCCGGACGGCGGTACGTCCACGGCGGCGCGCTGGTCCGGCGTCCACGCGGCGAACCGTTCCCCCGCGTTTCCCATGGACGGGGCCGAAAAGGTCGTGCCCGTCTCAAGGAGGACGGATTGTCTGGGCTCAACCTCGCCGCGCCAAGCGGCACGGCCCTATCGCTGGCAGGCACCGACTTCACACTCGTCATCATCGTCATGGTGGTGGCGCTTCTGGCCCTCGCCGTCGCGGGGATGCTGGTACGTGAGGTCCTCGCCGCGGAACAGGGCACCGAGCGGATGCGCAACATCGCGCTCGCAGTGCAGGAGGGCGCGAGCGCGTACCTGACACGACAGTTCCGCACCCTCGCGGTCTTCGTCGTCGTCATCCCGCTGCTCCTCCTCCTGCTGCCCGCCGACTCGTGGGACATCCGGATCGGCCGGTCGGTCTTCTTCGCCCTGGGCGCCGTGCTGTCGTCCGCCACCGGCTTCATCGGCATGTGGCTGGCCGTGCGCGGCAACGTACGGGTCGCGGCGGCGGCCCGCGGCGGCGACGAGGCGTCCAACCACAGGGCCATGCGGATCGCCTTCCGCACCGGCGGCGTGGCCGGCATGATCACCGTCGGCCTCGGCCTGTTCGGCGCGGCCCTCGTCGTCGTGCTCTACCGGGGCGACGCCCCCATCGTCCTGGAGGGCTTCGGCTTCGGCGCCGCCCTCCTGGCCATGTTCATGCGTGTCGGCGGCGGGATCTTCACCAAGGCCGCCGACGTCGGCGCCGACCTCGTCGGCAAGGTCGAGCAGGGCATCCCCGAGGACGACCCCCGCAACGCCGCCACCATCGCCGACAACGTGGGCGACAACGTCGGCGACTGCGCCGGCATGGCCGCCGACCTCTTCGAGTCCTACGCCGTCGTGCTCGTCGCCTCGCTGATCCTCGGCCGGGTGGCGTTCGGCACCGAGGGCCTGGTGTTCCCGCTCCTCGTCCCCATGATCGGCGTCATCACGGCGATCATCGGCATCTTCCTGGTCGCCCCCCGAGCGCGGGACCGGTCGGCGATGACCGCGATCAACCGCGGCTTCTTCATCTCCGCGGGCATCTCCGCCCTGCTCGTCGTCGGCACCTCCCTCTGGTACCTGCCCGGCAGCTTCGAGGAGCTGTCCGGGGTCAGTCCGCAGGTCCTCGCCGAGATCGAGGCCGCGGGCACCGCCCCCGACCCGAGGTTCGTCGCGATCGCCGCGGTCCTCATCGGCCTGGTGCTCGCCGCAGCCATCCAGCTGCTCACCGGCTACTTCACCGAGACCGACAAGCGCCCCGTCCGGGACATCGGCGCGAGCTCCGAGACCGGCGCGGCCACCGTCATCCTCTCCGGCATCTCCGTCGGCCTGGAGTCCGCCGTCTACTCCGCCCTGCTCATCGCCGGGGCCGTGTACGCGGCGTTCCTCCTCGGCGGCGGCTCCATCACGCTGAGCCTGTTCGCCGTCGCCCTCGCCGGCACCGGGCTCCTCACCACCGTCGGCATCATCGTCGCGATGGACACCTTCGGCCCGGTCTCCGACAACGCCCAGGGCATAGCCGAGATGTCCGGCGACGTGGAGGGCAGGGGCGCCGAGATCCTCACCGGGCTCGACGCCGTCGGCAACACGACCAAGGCGATCACCAAGGGCATCGCGATCGCGACGGCCGTGCTGGCCGCCACCGCCCTGTTCGGCGCCTTCCGCACCTCCGTCCAGGAGCAGCTCGGCGAAGGCGAGCAGGCGTTCTCGCTCTCCATCGACCAGCCGGACGTGCTCGTCGGCGTCATCATCGGCGCCAGCGTGGTGTTCTTCTTCTCCGGCCTGGCCATCATGGCGGTCGGCCGCGCCGCCGGCCGCGTCGTCATGGAGGTGCGCGACCAGTTCCGCACGCGCCCCGGGATCATGGACGGCACCGAGCTGCCGGAGTACGCGCGGGTGGTCGACATCTGCACCAAGGACTCCCTGCGCGAACTGGTCACCCCTGGCCTCCTCGCGGTCCTGGCGCCGATCGCGGTCGGGTTCGCCTTCGGCTACGCCCCCCTGGGCGCGTTCCTCGGCGGCGCCATCGCCGCGGGCGTGCTCATGGCCGTCTTCCTGTCCAACTCCGGCGGGGCCTGGGACAACGCCAAGAAGCTCGTCGAGGACGGCCACCACGGCGGCAAGGGCTCGGCCGCCCACGAGGCCACGATCATCGGGGACACCGTCGGCGACCCGTTCAAGGACACCGCGGGGCCGGCCATCAACCCCCTGCTCAAGGTCATGAACCTCGTCGCGCTGATCGTGGCGCCCAGCGTGGTGATCTACGCGGACAACGTGGTCCTCCGGACCGTGGTGACCGTGCTCGCCGTGGGTGTGCTCGTCGGCGCGATCCTCTGGTCCAAGAGCCGCGGCTCCGGGACCGAGACGCAGCTCGCGGAGCTGGGCGGGCAGTCCGCCCCCAAGGACGCCCCCGAGGCCGGGGGCGGCGGCGCCCCGGCTCCGGGAGAGGGGACCCCGGCGACGGAGGGAGCCGCACAGGACGAGGGGACGGACCAGAAGGAGTCCGACCGCAGGGAGGAGGCGCACGCCGGAGACGGCAAGTAGCGCGATCCCCAGACGGCGGCCGCCCGGGAGCCCGGGCGGCCGCCGCCGTGTGCGGGAGGGCGCCTAACCTGGTTCCGCGGGTGTGCTTCCCGTGCGGACGAGGCAGAAAAGGGGTTCTGTGATGTCAGGGCTGAAGGGCCTGCTCGCCATCCTGGCGGTCATGGTGGGGTTCATCGGCGTTCTCGCCGTCGTCGCGACCAGCCTGATGCCGTGAGCGGGGCGCGCACACTGCTGCTGATGCGGCACGCGGAGGCGGAGAACGGGCACGGCGCCGACTACGAGCGGGGCCTGACCGATCTGGGCAGGGCTCAGGCGGACGCGGTCGGTCGGATGCTCTCCCGGCGGGGATACGCGCCGGACCATGTCATCTGCTCCGGCGCCAGGCGCACCAGGCAGACCCTGGACGGCGTCCTCGGCGCGATGGAGCCGGGGCCCCGGCCCGAGGTCGACTACTCGGAGGAGGCGTACTCGGCCGGTGTGGACACGCTCCTGGAACTCGTGAACCGGGTCGACGCCGGAGTGCGCACCCTGCTGGTCGTGGCGCACAACCCCACCGTGGCCCAGGTGGCCGCCGGCTTCGTGGGGAACGAGGCCCTCGTGTCCTACGCTCCCGGCACGATCGCGGCCGTGGACCTGGAGGTCGAGTGGCTCTACGCGGCGCCCGGAACGGGCGCGGGCATCCTGCTCAACTGATGTGACCCAGGACACGCCCCCGTCAGGTTGCCAGCCCCCTCGTCCGGGGGTAATGTTCTCCGAGTCGCCTCCGACCGGCCCAAGGCCACGAGGAGCGGCGGCACTCCCCTCCGGCGAAACGGACGCACTCGCGGTCGTGCCGGAACCCCGGTTTTCACCAGAACGAACTTTCGGGCCTCGCGGTTCGAGCACTGTTCGGGCCATGTAAACTCAGGGAGTCGCTTCAAAAGCCCAGTCCCTTCGGACAAAAGCAGACGAAGCAAACGGGCTTTACCCCGATCAGAACCACCACAAACCGCCGATTTGGCGGGGTGCGGAACACCTGATAAAGTAAAGACACAACAAAGCGGAAACGCAGACGCCTTCCACGGAAGAGCAGACAGCCGGAACGGCTGGCGCTTGTATGGGAAGAGCGGTTGTTTCTTGAGAACTCAACAGCGCGTGTTTGATTTTCTTTAAGCCATGTTTGTTTTGGCCCCGTCACCCGAACAGTGGTTCGG